>JAYTOE010000184.1:0-37609 GCA_043747935.1 Akkermansiaceae bacterium | reverse complement strand
CCCCCTGGATGTCTGCCGATTCGTTTTTCCGGCGGCGGGCACAGGGTTTCCTACGCCAAAAGCGTGATGAGAGACCTGGCGACGATCTCTGCGATTCTCATATTTCTGGCGAACGCTTCGGATCAAGCGACGGCGAGCGGGAGGCGTCGATGACACAACAGATGCCATACGAGCCTTGCCTGCATCCGTTTTGTTAGGCGACTTCATGGTTGTGCCAAGGCGCTTCCGATTGCCTGGACCCGGGCGTCTCCTTCGCCCCGCGTGGGGCAAAGCCATCCTCCTTCGTCGTGTTCGTTCCACGCGTAGATAATGACCGTCTGTGCTTCCGCGTTGGTTGGGTGGTTGCGCGTCCACTCCATGGCTTTCCTGACGTGATTGCCAATCTCCGCAGGTTTCGGTTCTTGGTAGAACTTCTCAATATCGGCACCCCATCCTTCGTTTTGCTCCCAAAAGACGGGGTTCTCGATCCGTGGCCGACGATCCCAGCCGGTCATCGCCAGCGGAACGACTTTGGCCCCCGTGTCCATGCTGCTCTTCCAGAAGTCTTCGACACAGGTCGTCAGGTCCGCGAAAGGAGCATCCTTGCCACCGGCCTGCACCGCGTAGGCACTGATGGCGTCGCACCCGCTGGCGTCAGCAAATGCCTTGGCCTTGTCGGGCCAAGGGACCATCGCCACACAATAAGGTTCCGGCAGTCCCCGGACACGGGCAGCGGCGCGAAGCGCATCGACCGCTTTGCGAAAACCACCGGCCTTCGCCCATGCCGCCTCATTGGATTCCAGAGCAAGGTTCAAGATGTAGAAGAGCGGACGCCCGTTGAGGACTGTTTGGTAGTTCGGTCGCGCCATGAGATCTGCAAATCGTGCCGCTTCCGGTTCAAAGTTGTCCGGCCTCCAGTGACTCGCGTCGCCGATCATGCAAAAGCGCACCTTGTCTCGGGCTGGGTTTGCCAGATAACGCTTCAGCGCCCGGCTCATCGGGCTTTCCGCGTCGTAGGCGCAGAAGGCCCAGTAATCGAGTCCCGCCGCCTGCGCATAAGCAATCTCGCATGTCATGACCGCATCGGTATCTCCGGCGATTGTCACGATCCCATCCTTGGCCACCTCGGCAAAGAACGGGAGTCGCCACTGCCAATGTTTTGGCGATAGACTCTTCTGCACCGCGCGACCGATCTCGCTCGCTTCGCCGTGCCACGCATCCCAACGGATGGCACCCACAGCAACGCCGCGTGCGGCGGCTTGCTCAGCTGCATGACTCGATGGCACCGCCATGAGCAGCGACGCCAGCAGAACTTGTATGAATCGTGTCGTCATTCGGGAATGGTCGCTCTGCCGCCCAACGCAAAAGAGCACGCAACCCTATCAGCGGGGCGAACGCCGAACGCGGGGTTGATGTTGAAACTACGCAAAATCATGTAAACAGGGCGGCTGATAGGGGTTGCTGTGTGTCGACTGCCTCTTATGATTTGTCTCCATTAGGATTATGATCACCTGATTGATATGACCTCGATTGCTTTACTTCCCCTCAGATTGCCGTCATCGGGAACACCGGTCTTCCTAAGCAAGAGGTAGGTCGTTTCGCCTCGCGCTTTGCGGATATTTAGTTCCTTGGGCACGGTCATAAAATTCAGATGATGCGAAGTTCCGTATCTTTTCCCCCCGACCGCTCCCACGGCCAAAGTCCCACTCGCCGGACTACTGCTTTGCACGGCCTGCAACAAGATCGTGTAATCGCCGCTTATTCCATCGGGAGAACTGACCGGCAGGTGCTCGACTTCCAATTCATTTTTGTCTGATTTAGCGAGTTCCTTTACGCCAGCTTCCAAGTCATAGGCCAGGCGAGTTGCCGCGTCCGTCACCGTGTTGCAAGCTGATAGGAACGTCAATCCGGCGAGAACAGCTATCGTTTTTAAATATTTCATTGTTAATATTTTCTTAATTTAAATGGAGCCAACGATCTTATTCGTATCCCCCCTCGCGGTGATATCCGGCAGGGATATCAATCCGCAGGAAAGGGGGAAATCGTTGGGATATCAAGGTTATTCCCCGGGATGGGTGCGTAGATCAGGCGGGCGGCGCGGGCGGCGGGAGGGGATGGGTTCCAATAAGGAGAAGGGGATTGTATCCCCTTTCATTGCCCCGGGGCGGTGGGCTTGGCGGATTGTGAAGAAAGGGGATGCAATCCCCTTCTCCCTATTTCCCCCGCCTGCAAAAGATGTAACATCCCTTAACCTATCCCCCCTCCCTTCGCGGCCTACGCCAACAGCGTCAGCAGCCTTTCCGCACAAGCCTGGGCGAACAACGGATTGTTGATCTCCCCATCGTAAATCCTGACGGTGACTTTCGCGTGTTGCTCGATCGCGCCGAATAGCGCGGCATCGGCAACGGGATCATGGAAGGGCTGCCCCTCGGCGCTGATGATGCTGATCGCCTTTTCCGGGATCAGGATCTCGCAGAGCCCTTCGGCACAGGCATTCGCCTTTTCCGCGATGATGCGGCCCAACTCCGCGCATTCCTGCGGGGTGGTGCGCATGAGGGTGACCTGCGGGTTGTGGATGTAGAAATTCCGTCCCTCGTATTTGGCGGGGACGGAGGATCGCTCGCCGAAATTCACCATATCGAGGCAGCCGGGGACGATGACGACGGGAATGCCGGCTTTCGCAGCAGCGTCCATCCGCGTGGGGCCGGCGGTGAGGACGCCGCCGCAAAGCTCGTCCGCCCACTCGGTGGTGGTGATGTCGAGCACGCCGACGGCCATGCCGCTTTCGATCACGGCTTCCATCGACTTCCCGCCCGCGCCGGTGGCGGCGAAAATGAGCACCTCGTAGCCGTTTTCCTCAAGGATGCGCTTCGCCTCGGTGACGCAGGCGGTGGTGTTGCCGAACATGGAAGCCACGATCAGCGGCTTGTCGGCGGAGAGATCGGTTTCGGCGGAGACCATCCCGCAGATCGCTCCGGCGGCGCGGGCGAAGATGGTCTTGGAAAGACGGTTCAGCCCCGCGACGTCGGCGACGCTCGGCGTCATGGTGATGTCGCTGGTGCCGAGGTAGTGGGCCGTATTCCCAGCGGCGAGCGTGGAGACCATCAGCTTCGGGAAACCGATGGGCAGGGCGCGCATCGCGGCGGTGGAGATGGCCGTGCCGCCTCCTCCGCCGAGAGAAATCACACCGTGGATTTTCCCCTCGGACTGGAGTTTCGATAGCAGCTTCGGCGCGGCCTGCGACATGGCGGTGACCGCCTCGCCGCGATCCTTGCGGGCGATGATCGCATCGAGATCGATCCCAGCGGCAGCGGCGACCTCATGCCGCGTGATGTCGGGCTTCACGGTCGGCTCCGAGCCTGTGCCCACATCGATGAGCAGCGGGATGTGGCCGTAGGCGCAGATGCGCTCCGCGACAAAGGCGTGCTCCGCCCCTTTCGAATCCAGTGTCCCGAGAACGGCGATGGTTTTCATTTCCGCTTAACCGGGATGGCTTTGAATTCGCGAGTAAGGCTTTCGAGAGATTTCTCGACGCTCATCCGCTCCAGTGAGGAAGCACCGACGAAGCCAACGCAATCCGTGGCCTGGATCACGCGGTCGGCGTCCTCCGGCGTGTTGATGGGGCCGCCGTGGCAGAGGAAAAAGATGTCTTTCCGCACGCTCTTCGCGGCGTCGATGATGTCCTGAGTGCGCTTGATCGTCTCGTCCCAGCTCACCACCGCGTCCTTGACACCGATGGATCCGCCGACCGTGGTGCCGACGTGGGCGATGATCGCGTCCGCTCCGTTCTCCGCCATCCGCTTCGCCTCCTCCGGCGAGCCGACATACACGATGGAGAACATGTCCATGCGCCGCGCGAGGCCGATCATCTCGAACTCCTTCTCCACGCTCATCCCCGTTTCCTCAAGGATGTGGCGGAACTGTCCGTCGATGATCGTATGGGTGGGGAAATTATTCACGCCGGAGAAACCCATGTCCTTCACCTTACCGAGCCAGTGCCACATGCGGCGGCGCGGATCGGTGGCGTGTACGCCGCAGATCACGGGGATTTCCTGGACGACAGGCAGCACCTCATATTCACCGATCTCCATCGCGATCGCATTCGCATCGCCGTAGGCCATGAGCCCCGCCGTGGAGCCGTGGCCCATCATGCGGAAGCGTCCGCTGTTGTAGATGATGATCAGGTCGGCTCCTCCCTTCTCGATGAATTTTGCGCTGATCCCCGCACCCGCTCCGGCGGCGATGATCGCTGTTCCTTTTGAGAGCGTATCATGGAGACGCTCGACGACTTCCTCCCGCGTGTAGGGATTCCCTTTTCCAGTCCATTGGTTTGGCATGCCCCGAAAATGAACGAATCGCCCCGCCGCGACAAGCGAGGATCTTCCACATTCACCTATCGGAAAAACACATCCCAGCGGCGCACATTTTACACGGCTTTTCCCACGGCGGCGGTAATTCGGTTCCGCCTCGTGTTTCTCGAGTATGCCGGGGGGTGTAGCTGTTTACGTGATATGGATTCAGAGCTCGCCGAGTTTCCGACCCGGCTCCAGTCCGAAGCCTTCGATTTCCAACCGGTCGGAGAAGCAGCGGACCACACCGTATGCCGTTTCCTTCTCAGTCTCAACCATGCCTTTGAAGTTCACGTAATGGCAGCCGCCGTGCGTGCCGTAGTTACCGGCGTGGTTGTGGCCGTTCATGTAGGCGGCGACGTGCTTGTGCTTCCCGATGAGTGCGACGAGTTCCTCCGCGTTCCAAAGGTTGTGAGGATTTCCGACGGGGATGACCGGATAATGGCAGAAAAGGATCACGCGCTGCCCGGCGGTTTGTGCGGCCTCCAGTTCGGCGGCAATCCATTCCATCTGTCCCTTGCCGATTCCGGCATTGTAATTCTGCGCCTGTGGCAATCCTGCGGCGGCGAACTTCTCCATCATCCCCTTCGCCTCCGCCGTTTTTGGATCGTCGGCGGGCTGCCGCCAGACGCCGATGTCCGTGCCGTCGAGGAAAAGGAAGCGCCATGATTTCCTCGTCTCGGAGTAATACGGCTTCTCCAAGCCCATCGCACCGAGAACTTTCCCTTTGTCCGCATCGACCACTTCGAAGTCATGGTTTCCGCAGATGGGGAAATGGGGGGACTTGAGCTTTGCGTAGATCGGCATCACGGAGGCGAAGCTGGCGAAATCGCGGTCGATCAGGTCTCCAAGCGTCGCGGTGAATTCCAGCGGGTGCGTATTCAGATCCGCGACCGCTTCCCCTAGTTTCGCGAGCGAGTTGCGGTAGAAGCGAGCCCACTTCGGATCGGCATCGGCATATTGCGGATCGGCGATTACGCCGAACGAGAGCTCCGGCTCAGCGACGGGCGCGGCCGACGCATTGCCTGCGAAGGCGAGCGGGAGGGTAATTTTCAGGAAATTCCTGCGTTTCATACCGGGAAGATATTAGAAAAAAGCGGCTTGAGAAGCTCAATGGTTCGTTCCGGGCGACCATGGCTCGGCGAAACCCCGCGCCGCCTCCGCCGCATCGTCCCGGAACCGTGGATCGGTGCCTATCATTTCACGGAAAACACAGACTCCGCCGATGCGTCGCCGGACACGGCCTTGAGACGGTGACTGCCTTCGCTGAGCGGCCAAAACGTATTGCCGGATTCGTCCGGCTCGAGCTTGCGCCCGTCGATTTCCCAGATCATCTCCGCATCTCCGCCTGCTGCGATGAGTTCGATCTGCTGCCGTCCGCGAGGCAGACCGGGATCGATGAGAAAGGTGGAACCGTCGAGCGGTGAGATAATCCTCAACGGGCCATCGATCGCGATTCCCGCGGCGAGGTAGTTGTGTCCGCTGCGGCACCAGAGGGCGAATTCCGGAGGCAGGATGATCTTGCCGTTCCGGAAAAACGACGCGGCGTATTCCTTCGGCGCGGAGCCTGTTAGAAATAGCTCGGAAAGGTTTCCGGGGCTTTGCTCCGTCCATCGCAGGCCGGACAGGCTGCAGATGTCCGCCTTCTCCAGCCCTTCCATTTCGGCATCGATTTCAACCCCGCCATCCTCAGGCAACAGGATGTCGATGATTTCGCGCCAGATCGGCGCGGGGCCGGTCACGGACGCCACTTCGTCCATGGCCTTGCCGTCGAAATTTCCCACCCATACCGCAACGACATGCCGCCCCGTCGCGCCGACCGTCCACGCGTCATGGAAGCCGGAACTTGTGCCCGTCTTGCAGGGGATGCGGGCTTTCTCGAAGGCAAGCGGTGATCGTGCGCCGAAGGTTTTCAGACGCGCGCCGTTGTCGGAAAGCATGTCTGCAAGGATGGTGGCAGCCCGCGGACTTGAGATGGCGGTGTGGCGGGCCGGGGAGTTTTCCGTCAAACGCGGCGCAGCATGAATGCCGAGGTTGGCGAAGGCTCCGAAGGCCGCCGCGAGATCGAGCATGCGCACCTCGCCGTTACCGAGGATCATGCCCGCGCCGTAGTCATCGAGGTCGCCTTGCAGGGGAATCCCCGAGCGGAGGAGGTAACGGAAAAAAGGCCGCGCGCCGACCTTGGCGAGGACATGCACGGCGGGGACGTTGAGCGAGTTGCCGAGCGCGTCCCTCGCTCGGACAGGCCCCCAGAAACGCTGGTCGAAGTTACGTGGATCGTAATCCGGATACTCCGCGCGGATCGCATCCGGGGTATCCGGCAGCAGGGTGGCGGCGGTGATCAAACCTGTGTCGATGGCGTGCAGGTAAAGGAAGGGCTTCAGGGTGGAGCCGCTGGAGCGCGGGATGAGCACGCCGTCGAGCTGCCCGTCCGACCCCTGCCATGAGGACGATCCGCACCACGCACGCACCGCGCCGTTGCTGTGATCCATCACCAACACCGCGATCTGCCGCGCGCGCAGCTTTGAAAGGCGCTGGAAATGCCTGCCCACGATGGCGTTTACCGATTCCTGGAGTTTCGAATCGAGCGTGGTGGTGACAATCCCGCCATCCGATGCGTGTTTCGAAACGACCCGACGGACGAAGTGCGGAGCAATTCCCTCGCGAGATCCACGCGGGATGATGGCGGGCGTTTTCTTGAACAAGGACATTTCCCGGCAACCGTCCCTGCGGAGAAAGGAAATCACCTTGCGGTAACGGGCTTCCGCCGCGTTGGGATTCGACCATGGGTTGTAGCGGCTGGGAGCCTGGGGCAGCCCGGCTAGGAACACGGCCTCAGAAGGCTCCAGATCCGCCGCCGCCTTGCCGAAGTATCCTTGCGCGGCGGCCTCGATGCCGCGCAGGCCGTTCCCATAATCGATGCGGTTCAGGTAGGCTTCGAGTATCCTCCCCTTGCCCCATGCGCGCTCCAGCTTAAGGGCTGTTAGATTTTCGGAAATTTTCTCCGCCCAGCCGCGACCTTCTGATTCCGAGTGGAGCTTGATGAGCTGCTGCGTGATCGTGGACGCGCCGGAAACGACCTCTCCCGAACGCACGTTGCGCCAGACCGCACCGCACAGTGCACGGAAATCCACACCGACATGGCTGTGGAAGCGCCTGTCCTCGGCGGCGAGCGTCGCGCGGATGACCCACGGGCTAACGGCTGCAATGCCGACGGGCCGGCAGGAGCGAATTTCGCCATCGCCCGTCTCCGCAAGAAACGCCCCCTGACGATCCACCACAACAAGCGTGGCGCGCTGTTTCCCGAGCGACGCGGGGAGAGGCTGCGCGCGTATCGCGATCTCCATCCCCAGCGCCGCGACCACCACGGCAGCCGCGCCGATGAGCAACCACCTTGCGAGCCGTTTGCGGAGGCGCATCAGCGTGCGGGCTTGGAGTGGATAACAGTGTCCACCGTGCTCGCCTGCGCGCGCTTGTCATACATCGGCACGGCGCCCGCGGCGGGCCAGCGGAACTCGCCCGCTCCGGTCACCTGAGTGAGGATCGCGTATTTGCTTTCCCCCGGCACGAGGTGTTCGAAATACAGCTTCACGTGATCAGGCCTGCGGATCACATGGGACAGACCCATGGTTTCCATCTTCGGCACAGGGAAATTCCTGCGCACCGAGGGCAGATCCGGGTTCACCACCTCAAGGCCGGCGGGAAGGTGTTCCTCGAGTTCGAGCTGGTAGGCGTCGTGTCCGGCGCGCATCACGTATTCCAGAAGAACATAATCGCCGATCGCGAACGGGGCGTCCGCACCGCCGTTGCGTTCCGGAGCGGTCAGGTTGGTGATGGCGCGTTCGAGAGAAAGGGCTTCGCCGCCCTTCGCCTCCCCGATCGGCTGACTGTGCTTCGCGAGCATCAGCCACTCACTTTCCACGCCCGGCTTGAGCGGTTGCGAGAGTAGTTTCCTCAACTCCGAGGCCGGGTGGCCGAGCCATGCCAAGGTCACCTCGTTGGGGGAAACATCCGGCGCTAAGTCGCCCGTGATCCTGCCCGCAAGCGGAGCTGGATTCTCCACACCGATCGCACCGCGCACGGCCAGCAGCACCCAGAGGTTTTCCTGCGCGTTGAGATCCAGCGAACCATCCAGCACCGGTTGCAGCAGCCTCGCGATCTCGCCGCGCTCTGCCTCTCCCATGCCCTGTCTGAGGAGGGAGACCGCATAGAGCCGTACCGCTTCCGAGCGGATGCGGCTGCCCATGGTCGATGGATCGAACTCCACCGGCGCGTCCCCGCTCTCGATCTCGGCGAGGAGCTTCGCGCTTTCCTCCGCGCTGAGCGCCTGGATCGGATCCGTTTCCCTGACCCTCAGCCGCGCGTCGGCGAGCGCCAGGAAACATTTCGATTCCAGATCCAAGGTCTCGCGATGGTCGTAGAAATCCCTCAAAAGCGCCTTGATCCGGGATGTCTCGACATCCGAATACTCCTTCGCCTGAATCGCCAGCGCGACGCATTTCTCGAAATCGGACGGGGCATTCCCGACCAGGATGGAAGGGTTCGCTTCCAGCATCGTCCGGCTCCACATACGCATCCCGTCGGACAGCCGCTCCGGGATGCGGAGGGTGAGGTTAAGACCATCGGGCGATGTGCGGATGAACTCGCGATCCGCGATGTCGAGAACCATCGCCACGATCGCGGTGGTGGCCCCATCCGGATCCGTACCGCCGGGCCAACGCGGCAGCCATCCGAAATCCGCATCCATGATCATGGATGCGCTGATTGCAGCCATCACCTCGCCGAACTCGCGCTCCATAGTTTCCCTACGTGAAAGACTGCCCGGCAGGTAGCCGTCCATCGAGGCCATCAGCAACGCGCCCAAGGCGGCACCGCCCTGGTCGGCGATTGTCGGCAGCTCCCTTTCCTTGGAAGCCATCCCCACCAGCTTCGGCATCCAACGGGTTCCGGAAAGGAACAGATCGCAGAGTGAGCTATCGCCGGATGACAGGCCGCCGAGAACCTTTTCGGATGCGAGCACTCCATCGGCTTCGATTGAGCCGCCGCGGATCTCGGTTCTCTCCACGAAAGCGGATTCCACCGGAACGCCGACCCGGGTGGCGTCGCCCTCGCCATCGGAGGTGCGGGCGGAGAAGGTGATCTCCGCATTTTTCCCGGCCATCATTTCCTCCACCACCGCGCTCACGGAAACCACCTTCGATTCCCCCGCCCCGAGGCTCACTTTCAAGGGATCCGATGATTCCAAACGGAGTGCATCACCCGCGTCCGCCTCGAACATGAGTTCCGCTCCGCCCGAATGCGAAGCGTCGCATTCGACCCGGCATCGCAGTTCGACCCTGTCGCCTTCGCGCAAAAAGCGCGGGATCAGGGGCTTGAGACGGATCGGCTGGGTGACCCTCAGTGTGGTCTGCCCGCTACCGGCGGCATCCTCACCCGAGATGGCATACGCGAAAACCCGGTAGGAAGTGAGTTGGTCGGGTGATTCAAAAGTGAACGAGAACTTCCCGTCCGCTTCGGTGACACCATTCGCTTCCCAGAAAGGCTTAGGAAGATCGTTCTCACGGACAAGCGGCATACCTCCCCAATCACCATTACCCCCGTCCCCCACGATGAATCCTTTCTGGGCGTGGTCGAGCGACGAACCCTCGAACTTGTACCAGCTAGAATCCACCGCACGCGCGGAGGATACAAGATGGCGGCGCGGAGGATACATCGCCGCGATTGGATCCGGCAAACGCCAATCGCCCAGCGAAAGCAGCGACTCGTCGATCACACCGACCACGACCCGCGCGCCGGCCACCGGCTTGCCAATCGATGAAACGAGGACGCTGGCGGAGACGGTTTCCCTTGGTTTCACGATTCCGGAAACGAGCGCCGGGGTGACTTTCAGTTGTATCCCGGGATCGCGGACTTTCAGTTCGCAGACAGCGAATCGCTCCAGCGGGCGGGATCCCTTCTCACCTTCGCTCTGGACGTGGATGCGCACGAAGCAGTTCGGGAAATACTCCTTTTTCACCGGAACCAGAATGCGATCCGCGCTGCCCTTCAGGAGCACGGGCGGCAGGACTTCGAGAAGCTTGTCGGTCTCCACGGTCACTTGCGCCCAGCCGACAACCGGAGTCCTAACAAGGATCTCCGCCTCGCCGCCCACTACAAACTCCGGTTTCTGAGGAATCGCCTCCGCGGCGAAGTCATCGAGCACCGGCCCGTCGCTCTCATGATCGACGCCGATCACCTGCGCGCTCACCGTCCGTGCGCCGGACGTCCCTTTTGGCTCGGCGACGACGACATAGTCTCCGGATTCGGAGGCTGGCACAAAAAGGGACGAGTTCGCCGCCATCTCGCCTTTGAAAACCGATTCGAACACCGGCGTATTGCGATGCCGCACCACCGACTCACCCACCGCCTCACGCGTAACTTTCACCTCACGCCTGAAAACCTCGATCCCCACCGGAAAGGACTCGCCTTTGCCGTTCTCCTTGGTAATGGCAACAGGTTCCACCCGTATCGTTCCGTCATAGTTATCTTCGGCCTTCAAGCCCAACGCACGATCCGCGAACTGTATGCCCTGTTCCGCCGCGACCCGGTTCACCTCTCCGGATTCCCCCTGCACCTCAACCAACCAGAAAACCTTCGCCCGATGACCGCGAGAACCACCTTTGAACGGGCACGGCGATGTGATTTTCAACACGCCCTCCGCGTCGAGAATCCCCTCGCCCCTATCGATGGCGACGATGGGAGATGCCGCGCCCTGTCCGTAGCTCTCATCGCCTGCCGCCTTCGCCCGCAGCGAGGAGAGCATGCCCTCCACTCCCTGATGCGAGGCGGTGGGAGAGTGACCGTCATTGAAAACAAATTCCCACCACGGATTATACTCTTCTGCCGCCTCCAGCTCCTCGGCGATCCAGTCTGATACCAACCACTCCGCCCGCCATGTCACCTTCGCCCCGGCCTGCGGTGCGCCGTGGAAATAGCGTGAGGTGACGTTGACCGTGGAGGCCTCACCGGCCATCACGGGGGCAGCAACACGCAGGTCCACATCCGGTTTGCGGAAATCGGTGACCGTGAGTGTGGCCGAGACCCGTCCCGCGCTCCATTGGTCTCCGTCACCAACAACCAGCTCGTATGTGTCGCTCAGGGCGTTTTCCGGAACGGTAAATTCACCCGAAAACATGCCGGCATCATCAAGGGTCACCTTCATCTGATTCGGCGTTTCACCGGGCGGCAGGAACCCCAAATCCGCGCGGTTGGATGATCTTGCCTCAACACTCAGGTTCAACTCCCGCTCCTCTGGCAACGACAACTTTCCATCCGGATCCCTCGCTCTCATCGTCCCGGAAAAACGAACCTTTTCTCCCGGCGCGTAAACGTCGCCATCCGTGAAAAGGACACCCACCATGGCAATCGGATCCACATCATCTTCCTCACTGAAGGCCACGCTTTCATTCGTGGCTGCCCGCACGATGGACTCCCCGCCATACTCGACGACGTAGAAAGCGGCGTCCGCTCTTTTCATGACGACGAAGCCTTTCGCATCCGCCTCCATCACCTCCGGCTCCGCAGAGTCATCGAACGAATACGCGATGATCCTCGCCCCAGGCAACGGAGCACCATCGGCCGCTTTGGCGACATGGAGATACCCGCCGTCCTTTCCCTGGTAATGCCTGACAAGCCAATCGCTCAGGGAAACGAGGCAGCGGTTCCCAATCTCTCGCCCCTCGGGATCTTTGCCCCTGAACTCGACCAGATAGACGCCCGGCTTCGCGCAGTCCTCGGGCCAATCGATCTTCCTGTCCGCCAGTTCCTCCCCGGACTCCCCTTTCATCGTCCCATCCGCCATTACTTTCAGGCTCATGTCAGACACCAGGAAATCCGTCTCCACATAGCGGACGTTGCCGTCGCGAGGATCGAGGATGGGGTCGCCTTCGTCATCCCTCGCGAACTGTGCGAACTCCATCAAGCGATTTTTTACCTTGCCGTAATCCGCGACAGGAACCTTCGCGATCTGCCAGGAAATCTCACCCGTGCGGCAAAGTTTCACGCCGAGGTCAACCTTTCCGACAGGCGCCGAAAGCAGCCCCGATTCGAGGACGATCGCAGGCCGGCGCACGGGCACCTCCATCTCCACGGTGGCTTGCTCCGTCGTCTTTGATCCATCCGCTGCGGCGATCCCGCCCGGCACCGTAACCCGGTAAACCGTATCCGTCTTGAAATCGCCGAACAACAGGATGTTCGATTTCTCGGACTGTTGTTTCGAGATCTTGACTGGAGGATCGATCCCTATCGCATCCGCTCGCATTGACCGGACATCGATCGGCTTGTTGAAGCCCAGCCTCAGGAACATGCCCTTTCTCGGCTGGTTGTATGCGCGGCTCCAGGTGAGTTTCGGTGAACGGGTGCGACCCGCCGGATAGACACGCAGATGAGGCAAAGGATAGGCTCCGGTGTAATCGCCGGTTCTCTCAACCACGAGCCAGTAGGAGCGATCCATCGGCAGCGGCTCCGCAGGCTCGATGACGACAGTGCCTTGCGCCTCGTCCGCCTGTTCCTGCTCCAGCGCGACCCTGACGGGATGGCGCTGATGCGATTCCGCGTCCACAAACGCGAGCTTAGAGGCCACGGCGGCGGGCAGCACATCCCTGCTGAAAGTGACCACTACCGTCTGACTACAGGCAAGGTCGAGGCCGGGTTGCGGCTCCACCAGATTCGCGCCCGGATCAAGGAACTGGACGCCGAGTATGCCAAGGCCGGGATCGGCGAAATCCGCCCCCCAACCCTTCGCGCTGACCGCGTTGCCCCCGGCGTCCCGCAGATCGGGCGCTAGGCGCAAACTCCGCATCATATCCCGGAAACCTGTCGTGCTCGTTTCCAGGATGCCGGATCGCGTGCTCGACCATGTGAATTCCGTCCATGCCCGCGGCTCCATCACCACCGGCGAAACGGCGGACTTGCCCACATCCGCCTGAGTGACCATATCGGCGGGGAACGTGATCTTGAGGAAACGCGCCGCCTTCAGATCACCGCCCGGTGGAGTCACCGTCACGCCTCCAGCAGTCGGATCGGGAGCGGCAGCGGTGATGGGCGCTTCCGCCGCTTGGGTTTGCGCCCCTCCATCCGCCTCCGGAGCGCCGCCTTCACGGCATCCCGCCGATAGCAGCATCCCAAGCAGCACAGGAACGCTGAACAAGCTGTTAGATATCGTTTTCATTGCTCGGTTTTCCTAAGTTCGACCGCCCGCCTCAATGCGGCCTCAGCCTCTTCCTTTCTTTCGAGAGCCTGTAGGCACTGGGCACGCATCTCATGGAAAAGCGGAATTTCAGGTGAGAGACGGCACGCCTCCTCGATGGGAGCTAAAGCTTCCGGCGTTCGATTTAACTTCATAAGCGCCTCCGCCTTGAATCGGTGAATCCCCGACC
This sequence comes from Akkermansiaceae bacterium, assembly GCA_043747935.1. GTDB lineage: Bacteria > Verrucomicrobiota > Verrucomicrobiia > Verrucomicrobiales > Akkermansiaceae > Luteolibacter. Next base: position 23,865 of record JAYTOE010000184.1, on the reverse strand, counting down.
ATTGCGGAGCAATCAAGAGGCATTCCTCGCTTTCACTAAGCGCCGCTTCCTCCTGCCCCACATAGATGTTGGATGCGATTCGAAGCATCCTCGCATTCATATCCCCTTCCGAAATTTCCAAAGCCTTGTTCGCGTCATCGAGGCTCATCTTGGTCTGGCCGATCGTCCATAGCGCCCAGCCCCGCTCCATGAGCCGGTTGAATTTCCCGGGAGCAGCCCACATCGCAGCATCGAGCTTCAGCATCCCCATCAGCGCTACCCAGTTCTCGTCGAGATACTTCTCGCAACCCCGGTCATACGCCCAGTCGCTGGAAGGGTTGACCTTGCTGTCCTCACCGACATTGCCTCCACTCCTGACCGTGACAATCGCCTGCAGGATCTCCAGCACCTTGGATTTCCCCTGCATGCGCTTTGCGGCTTCGTTGAGATCCGCTTTCGCAGCCGCGAACTGCTCGATGGCGATTAGGTGCCTCGCTCTCATGCAGCGCTCCTCGATCCCGCCCCGCGGCCCCGCCTTGTCGATGGCTGCCGTCGCCGCCTCGATCTGCGCCGCATACCTCACGGCACGCTCCACCACCGGGACAAGGTCGCGGACTTCGGCGAGGTTCGGCTGCAAGTCCACGGCTTTTCCAATATCCTCCTGGGCTGCCTTGAAATCGAGTTCCGCGAGCCGGAGCTTCGCCCGCCGCGCGCGCGCCACCGCATTGTCCTCCAGCTCCAGCCAATCATCGAGAAGCGCACCCGCCTCCCTAAGCTTCCCGCCCTCGATCCGGTTCGCGCTCAGCGTATCGTAAAGCCGCCGCTTCGCCGGCAGATCTAGGCCGGGCGTCTTCAGATATGTCGCCCAGAGGTTCGCCGCCTCGCCCTTGTCGCCGCTCATCCATGCGATGCGCGCTTTCAGGTCGAGCAGTTCGTCCTTCGGAAGCCCCCTGGCACCCCATTCCCCGAGTCGCTTTTCGATTTCCTTGAAAAGCCTATCGCCCCCTTCCGGATCGTCCTTCCAGGTTTTTCCGGCTGCGGCTATGTCCGCCAGGAGCATGGCCTTCCAAGCAGCGTTGTGGGTTGGTTCGATCGCAATGATCCGCCTCGCGATCTCGGCGACATCCAGCTCCGGGTATCTTGCCGTCAACATGATCCATTCCTCATCCGCACTCTCCACAGCGGGATCCGGCCAGATCAGCTTGTCGAGTTCCACCATCGCCGCCGCGAGCTGCGCCTCCAGCCCGTCCAGTATTTTCCTATCCTCCACCGCCTTGATCTTCGCCTTCTCGGCATCGCTCAGCTCCCTCTTGATCACCTTTTCCGGGATCAGGAAAAACACCGCCGCACAGGCCGCCGCCGCGCAGGCCGCGAAGCCGATGTTTCGCACCTTCCTCTTTCCGGCGGAGGTGACGGAGGCATTCGCAAACTCCCTTTCCTGCGCGTCCAGCGTCTCACCGTTCGCGAGCAGGAATTTCACATCCGCCAGCATCGCGCCTCGGTTCCAGAGAAATTCCGGCTTCCTCCCGCGCGCCTCCCAACGCGCCGCCGCCGCCTGCGCCGTTCGCCGCGTCCCGAGGAATTTCCTATCCTTCTCGATCAGCTCCGCGAGCCTCGGCCACTTTCTGAAAATCGCTTCGTGGCTGACATGAACGGTCGCACCGCCGCCGGAGGCCAGCCCCTTGGTGAGCAGGCGGCGCTCGACAAGATGCTCGATCAACGCGTCGCGATCCAGCTCGCCGCCTTCGCCGATCTCCGCGATCCGGCGCAAGGGGGGAGCGTCGGGATCCTCGCTCAGGGTCGTGAGCATGCGCGTGAGTTTGGAAAGTGCCTTACCCGTCCGCGCTTCGCCGTCGTTCCCGAGTTTTCCGGTGAACTCCCCGAACGCGGCCTCAGCCCTGCTCGCCACCGCGCCTTCCAATCCGCCGAGCTCCTCCAGCGCTGAGAACATCAGCACCCTACTATCCTCCGGCATCTTCTCGTAAAGCGATTGCAGGACAAAGCCGAGCAACGGCAATCCGTCCGGTGCGCTCCTGGCTTCCTTCAGCAACCTATCCTCCAGCCGCTCGCCGGATGGCACAAGCTGCTCGAAATCGAGCCCGGCCGCGCGCGCGGGCAGGCGTATCATCAGCGAAAGATCTGCCTCGGAGGGAGCCATGAGCGCCACCTGTCCGTGCTGCCTTGTCCCTTCGGCAAGAGCCCCAAGCTCCGCGAATTTCCCCATCCGGTCGCTGCGCATGGTCATCAGCGACCACACCGCGCCCGACTTCAGCAGGACGACAAGGGTCGCTTCGAGCCGCTTCCTATCGCCCTCGGAAATCTTCCGTTCATCGCTGAAGATTTCCTCAAACTGATCGATGACAAGCACAAGCTTGCTGCCAGGAGCCACCGGCAGGTTCTCATCCGACTGCACATCCGCAGACGCCTGCATCAGGGCTTGAGCGATGGCGACAGCGACCTTTTCCGGCTCGTCCGCCAAAGCCTTCGCCAACGACACGGCATCCCATCCGGATTTCGCCAACTCGGGCAGCGCTTCCTTCTCCAGCAGGGCTTTTGCCAGCGCGGGGAAAACGCCCTCCGCGGCGTCCGAAGGCCGCATCTCCGCCCGCTTCCACAAGCCGATACCTTCCGCCACACCCGGCTCCATCAAAACCGGAACCACCCCGGCGCGCACCAAGGATGATTTCCCGGAACCACTCACACCATGCACCACCACCAAAGGGAAACCCCCATCCGCCTGCTTCCTCAGCGCGTCGAGGGTTTCCTCGATCGCCAGCGACCGCCCGAAAAACAAGCCACGATCCTTGAATTCGAAAGGCTCCAGCCCCCGAAACGGATTACCGCCATGGTAGGACCCGAAACCTACCCGGCCGTCCACCGCCCCATCCGCCGGAGCGGGCGCGTCCTGCGAGATTTTCTGCTCGATCAGCCGCCGCAGGTGCTGCTCCACGAGATTCTCGAATTGGGAGACTTTCTTGTAGGAGTTGAGCGCCGATTTGAAGGTGTTGTCGGTATCAAAAAACCAATCCTGGATGAACTGATCCAGCGCCTCGAACTGCCTGAGCTTCTGCTCGCGCAGATCGCGGTTTTCCAAAGGCAGGGAAATTTCCTCGGTCTTCCGATAAACCAACAGATCAGGCGCTTTGCTCCTGATGTAGGAATCACGCGCCACCTCCATCTCGAACACCGTCCCCGACGGATAGCGGGTGCCATCCGGTCTTCGGAAAGCGTCGCCGAGCAAAGAGCCAAGCCGCGACCAGAGGATGCACACCACAATGTCGAAGTCCGATGTCAGCGGGATGTTGTCGGTGCCGTTGAACGTGTCAGTGGCTCGCATCGGCTCGTGCTCCCAGAAAAACGGCTCCAGCTTCATGCGCCCCGCGAACTCGATGGCCAGCTTCTCCAACACCTGCTTCGCCCGGGCGCGTTCATAAGACACATCGGCCGGACTGCTCACAAATATGCGGAGTGTTCTCATGGAGGGATATTCTCTTTATAGCGCCCTAACCCAAGCGTCGAGATTTTAGAATCCCCGAAAATCCCAGGGTGACTACACTAGGGATGAAGAGAATTCGAACCACGGATGAACAGGGATAAACTCGGATGAAAAAATGGGCCTGATGATGACTCACAGCGACCTGATGCTTTCATCATTCTTTAAAACCTCTCAAAACAGGATCTAAAACCCCATCTTATCCGTGTACATCTGTGTCATCCGTGGTTCTCTTTTTCATTTAGGCAAGTTATCTTCTTAGTGTAGGAACCCTGCCGAAAATCCCTCCTTCACATCACTTTTATCTTGCTCGTTCATTATTTTCAGTATTTACTGAAAACGTAGGAAGTTTATCACCATGAAACCACCGGAACTCACTGAAAGCATCGAGGTATTCTACGACGGGCGCTGCGGCATGTGCTGCTCGTTTCACGAATGGATCAACCGCCAACCGCGCGCGTTCGGGATCGATTTCATCCCCTACCAGGCGGCACGCGCCGAAATGGTTTTTCCCGGCATCGGCACGCTCGATCCCGCCCGTGAAATGATCGTGCGGACGGATCGCGGCGAGATTTTCCGCGCCGCCGAGGCATGGGTGATGTGCCTGTTCAGTTGCGCGAACCACCAGACCGCCGCCCGGAGATTGAGCGGCCCGGGCTTGCTGCCGGTCGCGATCCGCGCATGCCGGATTCTCGCGGCGAACCGCCACTCGCTCAGCAAGGTCTTCTTCCGCAGCAAGGACAAGGCGGTGCGGGAAACGCTGCACGAGATGGAAGCGCCCGAATGCGAAACCGGTTTCTGCCCCTCGAAATGAAGGATCTTTTCTTCCTCGGGGTTTTCCTCACCCTCGCCCTCATCTTCGGCCTCGCGGCTTATCAACCATGAAAGAGCTATTGGAAATCGGACTGCAGATCGGCGGTTGGTCGCTGGTCTTATTGTGCATCGGCAGCCTTTGGATTCCCGGGATTCTCGGCTGGAAGGAACACCTCGTGGCACTGCCCCCGCTGATGCGCGAGCTGTGGTGGACGTATTCGATCTACATCTGGAGCAGCCATATTTTCTTCTCCGTGCTGTTGCTCGCTTTCGGAGGATGGCTGATGGGCGGCACCGGCCCAGCGATGGCGATGAACACCTTCATGCTGCTGTGGTGGGGTTTGCGGCTGTGGCTGCAGTTCTTCGGTTTTGATTTCCGGGTGCTTGGAGAAAACCGATTCAACCGCATCGCGAAACACCTTCTGACCGCCCTGTTCATCGGACTGGTCGTCCTGCTCGCCGGCCTGCTTTGTTGGAACGCCGGAATCCTCACCCCATGATCGCAGCGATCCCCATCCTCGTCCTCGTGGGCATCGCCAGCGGCCTTTTACTGTCGAAAATGGAATCCGTCCCCCTCCGGCGCGCGCTCGGCTGGCTCCTCGTCGGCGCGCTACTCCTCGCCGCCCATTTCGCGATCCAAGCGCAGCCCCCTTTCCTCCGCATGGTCGGGCTTTGCTGCGTGCTGCTGGGCGGCATGAAAGGCCTCGTTTATGCCGAATGGGCGGGCACGGAAAAACTCACCCTCCCCCGCTACTGCGTTTTCTCGTTCCTTTGGTTCGGCATGGATCCGGGGACGTTCCGAATTAGGAAAACCGGCCTGACCTGGAAACGCGACGTCGCCCTCGGCGCGATTCTCACCTCGATGGGATTGCTTGGATGCTGGTTCGTTTGGTTCATGGGCTGGCGGCAGATCCTGGTCATGTTCGTGCCGCTGAGCGTGGGTTTTCACTTCGGCGTGCTGCGCATCCTCAAGGGCGCGCTGCGCCTCGCCGGATTTCCCGTCAGGACGCTGTTTCCCAATCCCCTGGAAGCGAAGGGCATCGCGGACTTCTGGGGCAGGCGCTGGAATGTCGGCTATTCACAAATGATGCAGCGCCTTGTGGGTCGCCCGGTCGAGGGCAGGTTCGGAAAAAGCGCCGGCGTAATGGTCGTCTTCATCGCATCCGGGTTGCTGCATGAAATCGCCATCACGCTCCCTGTCCGCTCCGGCTTTGGCCTGCCCACCCTGTATTTCACCCTCCACGGCCTGATGACGCTGTTAGAAGGAAAATGGAAGCGTCCGTTAGGGAAAATCCCCGCCCTTCTCGCCGTAACCGTCCCGCTCGCATGGCTTTTCCCGCATGCGTTCCAGAACGAGGTGATCGCGTCATGCATCGAGGTATTCGGATTCTTCGCGGCATTCCCTCCTTCCCCCTGAGGCGGGTTCTGCTAGTCATGGGCAATGAAAAGCCTGCTCATCCTTTTCCTCGCCACCCTCCCCCTCCAAGCGAACCCCGACCTCTTCCGCGAGCGTTTCGCCGATCCCGCAACGCGGCCCGAGGCGATCGCGATGCTGACACCGGGAACCCGCGACCACTTATTCCACACCGCCCTGGCGCATCAACTCGCCGGGCGGGAAAAGGAATACGCGGCGACGATCAAGGCGTGGAAGGCGGCGGCGGACAGGAAAGATCCGGTGAGTAGCGATGGATTGGAGACGCTGGAGGCGCGGCGAGTGCTAACGGATTACGACCGCGATCCGAAGGCCGCTCTGGCCGAGATGATCCGGGAAATGGATCTGGAGTTCGACGACACGCGCCCGGACTCCGCGGCGGAGGAAAAGGCGCTTCCGAACTCGCTCGATCCGGCACTCATCACCGCCGAGGCTTTCCGCAGGGAGGTGGAACGGGTAGTGAAAGATACTCCCTACCTGCGCCACTCGCAGGAGCTTCTTTACGCCGAGTTGGATGATCTTGAAAACTTTCCTGATGCTAAAATCCGTTGGTTCATCGGAAACTTCAAGCTCACCCAGCATCCGAAATACGTGACACTGCTGGCGAAAGGCATGTCGCTGAAACAGCCCTTCCAAATTGCATCAAACCTCGATCCACTTTCCCTCGCCCAGATGGATGAACTTCGGAAAGCCGTGCCCGCCGTGCTTTCAAGCGCTGATTTCACCACTGCCTACCTCGCGAAACTCAAGCCCTCCACTCCGAAAAACCTGGAACGCGATCCTGCTGCTCACGCCGCATTCCTTGCGAAGTGCCGGGACTACATCGTCACCCTGCCGCCCGCGAACAACGACCTCAAGGCGCACGTCCTTTACCATCACCTCCGCTTGCAGCAGGCGCAGGGAAATCATCCGAAACCCGATTTCCTCGCCTACCTCAAGCTCCCTCGCCGCAACCACTCCCTCATCCGCCCGGCCAGCGATCTGGAGGGGTTTGTCCGCCCTTCGGATGAACTCAACTCCATCACCCAATGCCCCACCGTCCCCGACGACGCGGCGCTCATCGAGTCCTACCTCTCCCATTTCCTCGCCCTCTCCGACACGCCGGACAAAGATCTCATCCCTCTCATCCAGGAGAAACGCCTCGCCAACCTCCACGCCCGCGCCCGCATCCTCGCGGGAGCCGATCCGGAGCTTTATGCACCGCGCCTCGGGGCGGAGGAATTCAAGACGCTGCGCGAGGAAGTCCGCATCGGCTTCGCGCCGACCGTGCCGCAAATTTTTTCCGCCGCCGAAAACGTCTCCCTCCCGCTCGATCTCAAGAACACGCCCACCCTGCTGATCCGCATCTACGAGCTCCATGGTAAATCCGGCGATTCCGGAGCAACGGTCGATCTCGACGGCTTGGTGCCGCATCACACACGCAGCATCGAGTTCACGCAGCAGCCCGCCGTATTGCACCGGGATAACATCGCACTGCCGGAGCTGGCCGGGGCGGGGAGCTGGATCGTGGAGTTTGTAGCGGGCCGCATCTCGGCGCGGGCGCTGGTCAGGAAAGGCAACATCACACCCCACATCACCCGCACCGCCACGGGGCAGGAGATTCGGCTTTTTGACGAAAGGGCACAGGCCGTCGCGGACTTCAGCGTGGAGCTGGGTTCGGAAAATTTCGCCGCGAAAGACGGAATCGCCACTGTGCCGAACTCGCCCAACCAGCCGCGCACCACCGGCACCGTCACGGCGGGGAAACTCAGCGGCGAGATCAAGCTAGGATCGAGGACGGATTCGCTCGCACTCAAGACCGCCTTCCTCCTCGACCGCGAGCAACTCCTCGCGAACCAGGAAACCACCCTTCACCTCCGCAACCAACTCACCAACCACGGACAGCCCCTGCCGCTGGAGAAAGTGAAAAACGCCACGCTCACCCTGAAAGCGAAACTGTTAGGCGGCGTGACCACGGAGCGCGTCATCGCCGATCCGCTCGCGCTGGCCGAGACGAACTCGATCCCCTTCCTCGTCCCGGCGGATCTGCTTTCCCTCACGATCACCCTCTCGGGCACCGTCACGCCGGAGACCTCCGCCGAGCCGCTGTCCCTCACCCAATCCGAAACTTACGACCTCAACCACGCGCTGCTGACTTCACGGATTGGGACGATGTTTTTCTCACCCACGGAAGCTGGCCATAGGCTGGAGTTACGCGGGCGAAACGGCGAGCCACTACCCAACAGACCCGTCACCCTCAGCCTCGACCACAGGCAATACAAAGCCCCCGTCACCGTCCGCCTCCGCACCGACGACACGGGCCGCATTGCACTCGGGAAACTGGAGGACATCGCCACGTTCACCGCATCCTCCTCCAGCATCACGGACACCACCTTCACACCGCCGACCCGCAAAGTGGAGATCCCGGAAACCTACATCATCTCCACGAACCAAGCCCTCCGCATCCCGCTCACGCCGGACAAAATTCGGACGCTCGTCCGGCTGCCGTCGATGATGCCCAGACCTTTCGAAATCAGCCCGGACGAGCGCCTTTTTGTCAATTTCGAACCCGGTTCCTATCGCCTGACACAGGGCGAACATACCACGGACATCACCATTTTCCCGGCGGACAGCGTGCGCGGGAAATGGCTCGTCACCTCCGATGAAATCGTGCCGATCACCGCCCCCGCGACACCGACCGTGGCCTCCGCGAAGGTGGAGGGCGAAACGCTTACGATCCTCCTCGCGGGTGCCTCACCGGAAACGCGCGTGACCGTAATCGCCAAGCGCTACGCGGTTCCGGGTTGGATTCCCGGCCTCGCCGCCTATCCCTTCGAGCCGGCTTCCGAATCGCACATCACCCGCGAGATCCGACCCTCGTCATTTCTAACAGACCGCCGCCTTAGCGACGAGATGCGTTACATCATCGACCGCCGCGCCGCCAAGGTTTTCCCCGGCTCCATGCTCCCCCGCCCCGGCCAGCTTCTCCATCGCTGGACACCGGAAGACATCGATCAGGAAGAGCAGGACGCATCCGATGCATTGAGCGGCGACGAGCTTCCCTCGTTGGATGGACGAGGAAGCAGCATCCCCCAAGCCATGAAACGCCGGGGCGGAGGCAACACCGCCAGCAGCCACCCGACCACCCTCGATTTCCTCGCCTTCCCGGCGGCGTTGGAGTTCAGCCTCAAACCCGATGCGGAGGGAAAAATCGCGATCCCGCTCGCCAAGATGGAGGGCGCACAGTTCGTCGAAATCATCGCGGCGGACACCGTCGCGTCGGACACCGTTTTCCTGCCGCTGCCCGCCTCGGATACGTCCTTGCGCGACCGCCGCCTCGCCCGCCCGCTTCCCGCCGAGTCCCACCACATCGCCACCCGCTCCGCCGCCGCGCTCGCGCCCGGCGCGGAGGTCGAGATCCGCAACCTGCTCGATGCCGATTGGCGCGCCTTCACCACCCTGGAGGAGGCTTACCAATTCCTGCTCGGCTCCACCAGCAGCGATGACCTCCGCCGTTTTTCCTTCCTGCCGAAATGGCCCACGCTCGACGAAAAGGAAAAGCTCGCCCTGCTCGCCGAGCACCATTGCCACGAGCTGCACCTCTTCCTCGCCCGCAAGGACACCGCCTTCTTCGACAAGCATGTGAAACCCTTCCTCGCCGCAAAGCCGGAGCCGAAGTTCATCGATGATTACCTGCTCGCCCGCGACCTCACGGGATACCTGCGCCCCATCGCCTTCTCCCGCCTCAACGCCGCCGAGAAAGCCCTGCTCGCCCAAGCCCTCCCCGCCGCGCGCAAAGCGATCGTCTCCGAACTCGATCTCCGCTGGCAGCTCGAAGCCCCCTCCCCGGACGCCGAGACCGTGCTTTTCTCCCAGACCCTGAAAGGCTCCGATCTAACGGATACGGATTCGCTGGGACTGGCGCGGAACGGGGCGGATTACAGGGGAATCCCAGGGGTGGAGAGCCTGACAGGTCTTATCTCCGGCGGCCTCCGCTCCGGCGACGCGGCGGTCAACCGCAACAGCATCGACTCGATCCTCAACAACCCGTCACCCGCCAATGGCGTCGCCTACATATCGGAAAAGATGCGCCACATCATCATCCCGAGCATCAACTTCGAGGAAGGCACCAGCCTTGAGGAGGCCATTGATTTCCTCCGCCTCCGCACTGCGGAACTCGACACCCTCGAACTCGATCCTAACAAAAAGGGTTTGAATTTCGTGATCCAAAACCCCCGCTCAAATACGTTGGATGGTGGTGAACTCGATGGTGCCGCTGCGGGAACTCAATTCAAAGGAGTTGATATCGATGGACCCGCGCTAAACAACACGCTGCGTGTTCGCAACATTCCGCTTGCTACCGCGCTGGAATACATCTGCGACATGGCAACTCCCAAGCTCCGTATCAAAGTGGATGACTTCGGCGTGAGACTCGTGCCTCAGACCGATACCGGCGAAGAATTCTTCACCCGCACCTTCCGCGTCCCGCCGGATTTCATGGCTAACCTCAACAACTACGGCACCGGCGAGGAAGCAGATGCCGATCCCTTCGCCCCGGAGAGCGGTAAAAGCACCGGACTCCTCAAGCCCCGCGCCCCGATCATGGAGTTGCTGAAGCAACAGGGAATCGTATTTCCTGAGGGTTCATCCGTGACCATGGGAGCTAACGGCCAGCTCCTCGTCACTAACACGCCCAGCGAGATCGATAAGATCGAACAACTGACTGCGGTGGTGAGTTCTGGCGAAGCCGACCACTTCTCAGACTCCGGCGAACTCGACGTCGCCCCACCCGAGCTTAGTTCCCGCCCCCGCCTTTTCCCCGACCGCACCCGACTCTGGCTGGAGTCGAATTATTTCCGCAACACCGACAGCACCGACGAGGATCTGATCCCGCTCAACCGTTTCTGGCTGGAGTTGGCCTCGTGGGATGGTAAAGGGCTTTTCACCTCGCCGCATTTCAACGCCTGTACGGAGAACGCGAACGAGGCGCTGATGTGCCTTGCCATGCTGGATCTGCCCTTCACGGCGCAGAAACCGGAGGTCGCCGTGGATGGCAGCACGCTCAAGGTGATGGCGGTCGCGCCCATGCTACTTTTCTACAAGGACACCCGCGAGACGCAGGACATCGCGCCGGAATCGCCCCTGCTCGTCCGCCAATCCTACCACCCGCTTGACGAGCCGTTCCGCACGATGAACGGCAAGGAGATCGAGAACACGCACACCGGGGACTTCCGCACCGGCACGGCCTACGGGGTCTCGCTGGTCATCACCAACCCCACCGGTATCGAGCGCCGCATCGAGACCCTCGCCCAGATCCCGGCGGGCAGCATCCCGCTGGCCAGCTCCGTTTCGATCCCAGAAGAGAACGTTCTGCCACCCATCGACGATAGCGACCCCACCGGCGACGACGCCCCCGCCACCCTTTCCACCGCCCACGACCTCGAACCCTACGGCGTGATCCGCCTCCAGCTCGCCTTCTATTTCCCCGCCGCCGGGGATTACACCGCCTACCCGCTGCATGTTTCGGAAAACGGCACCGTGCTCGCCCACGCCCAGCCGCGCACCCTCCGCGTCAGCGCCGAGCCCGCGCCCGAAGACTCCGCCTCGTGGGAAGTCCTCGCCCGCGACGGCACGCCCGAGGCCGTCCTCAATCGCCTCTCCACGGAAAACCTCGCCACCATCGAACTCGACCACATCCTCTGGCGGCTCCGCGACAAGGACTTTTTCCTGAAAGCCACCGCCATCCTCCGCCAGCGCCTGCACATGGATGAGGACGTTTTCCTCTACGCCATCCTCCACAACGATCCCGCCTCGCTCTCCGATCTGTTAGAGTCCGAGGAATCCAGCCAGTCGCTCGGAAGCTGGTTCAGTTCGAAACTCATCACCATCACCCCCGCCATCCACCAAGGCTGGGAGACGCGGGAGTTCGATCCGCTGGTGAACGCCCGCGCCCATCCCTTCGGCGAAAACCCCTTCCTCATGCACGGCGAAGCCCGCGAGCACTACCAGGCTTTCCTCGACACCCTCGCATGGAAGCCCGCCCTCTCCGCCGCGGACGAACTCACCTTCACCCTCTTCCTTTTCCTCCAGGATCGCACGGGCGAGGCTCTCGACCGCTTCGCGAAAATCGACCCCGCCGCCCTGCCCGACCGACTCCAGTACGATTACCTCCACGCCGTCGCCCTTTTCCATCAGGAGAACCCCGCCGAGGCGAAGGCCATCGCCCTGCCCTACGCCGCCAAGCTCCCGCCCGGGATTTGGAAAGACCGCTACGAAACCGTCATCGCCCAGGCCGATGAGCTTTCGCGCCCCGTCGCCGCCGTTCCCGCCGAGGAAAAGGACACCGCGCCTACCCTTGAGATCACCCACAAGTCCGACGACTGGGGCATGATCCTCTTGAAGCACACAAACCTCAAGAAGGCCGAAATCCGCCTCTACCACATCGACCTCGAAATCCTTTTCTCCAAGGATCCTTTCCTCAAAGACGGCATCGAATCCACCCTCCCGCCCATCGCCCCGAACCTCACCACAGAAATCCCCCTCAACGGGAACGGAACCACGGTTCACGCCCTTCCTGCGGAGTTCGCCAAGGGCAACGTCCTCGTCGCCGCCGAGTCGGGCAACGTCAAGAAGCTCGCCATCATGGACTCGCGAGCCATCGAGATCCGCACCAACCCCGCCGACCGCACCGTCCAGATCATCGACCCCGCCACCGGCAAGCCCCTGCCGAAGACCTACGTCAAGGTCTACGCAGAATCCACCAACGGCTCCACCGCCTTCCACAAGGACGGCTACACCGACCTGCGCGGCAAGTTCGACTACCTCTCCCACACCGCCACCGACCCCTCCACCATCCGACGTTTGGCAATCCTCGTCAGCCACCCGGAAAAAGGAACGCGCACGACGGTTATTGATCGGTGAAAGCCATCTCAATCACGGAGATTCCCTGCTGATGTCCAGTTGCACAGGCGAACTCTCGTCCCCATCCACGTGCCGCCACCGACAGGGTGACATATCATTTCTACGCATCACATTGATTCCCAATCCATTTCCTGCCTTCCTGCCTTCCTCATTTCAGAATCCAGGTTTATGACAAGGAGTTACGATCCACGGCGGATTTTCGCACGATCAACTGCCACAAGGTTCATTCTTCCAAGGGCAGAGCGCACATGGATTGACGATTGATGATTGTGGATTGTTGATTTTTGAAGTGACCGAAGGGCGAATTCTTTCTCTTCCAATCGCAAATCAACAATCGTCAATCATCAATCATCAATCATCAATTCTTCCCACCATTCCTTTGGTGCCAGTGAGGATGCCGCCTCAGTGATTTTCTGTCTTCGAATGCTGGGGAGGCTGCATGAAATTGAGTAATTCCATGGCGAAGTGAATATCGTCTTTGTCGATCATCTTGTCGGATGTTTTTTCGAGACCGAGGATATTGGTTTTGATCACGCGATCTTTCTCATCCTTGAACATGTCGTACTGCGCCATCTCGACCTGCTCATCGGTGAGCGGAATCTTTGTCGCTCCCGGCGCGGTAAGCGCGATTTTCGGTGCGGGTATCGCCTCGGGCGGGTTCTCGATACGGTATTGGATTAGGAAAATCCCCGCCCATCCAAACAGGAGGAATATGGGTATGCAAACAACCATCGAGACCCGACCGCCGAGGCGTTTGATCTCTGTGTCCTTCCTGCGCTCGGCCTCATCGAGTAGTTCCTGAAGGTTCTCTTCCTCCTCCCCAGATGATGACGCTTGTTGCTTCACAATTGCTAGGATCACTTTAATATCATGAAATCGGTATTACCAGTCGATTTTTTACGGATTCTCTGGGCGCATTTCGCGTTTCCTCCGGTAGGGCTGATCTTACACTCCCAATTCCTTCCCCTGTCCAAACCGCCTACAAGCCTTCAGCGGTGTTGTCCATCTCGCGGCCGCTCCATTCAAATCACACCGGGATTCTTGCGGAAAATGGAGAGCGAAAAATGGCTTAGGCTCGATTACCGAGACTCATTCTTTCTGCTCTTTGTGTTCTCTGCGGTCAATTTTGGCTTAGGCGGATGGTTGTTGAACCATTCTTGAGGTTGGCGAGCGAGAAGCCCTTGCCGAATTCGGCAGTGAGAGCGCGGGAAAGTTCCGGAAGCAGCCGGTCGCCATAGGGGGATTTCGCAGATCCCCCTGCTCTCCCTCCACAATCCGTCGGCCGATCTGCCAATAGGCGGCGATCATAATCGATGACGGCAGCCGGAGGTGGCCGCTCCTCGGAAAAAAATCCATTTTCTTGCAACACGCGACGGATGCCCTGCGTAGGTTCATATCCGGCGTTTTTTCGGGGATAATCCCCTTCCTTTCCGTCCGGCCTTTCGTAGGATTTCCGTTAATCGTAACAACCCAACCTCAGTGTCCGCCAAACCCACCATTTTCCCCGCCCTGGCGCTTGCGGCGTTCGTCTCGCAGGCCGCAGCAAGCCCGGATTTCGTGGCGGACATCCAGCCGATCTTGGAGAGTAACTGCCTACGCTGCCACAACGAGGACGATGCTAAGGGCGGGCTGCGGATGGATACTTTCGCGGCGATCATGGAGGGCGGAGATACGGCGGATGCCCTCGTCCCCGGAAATCCCGCCGCGAGCGAGATCATGGTGCGCCTGCACCTCCGCCCCATCGACAAGGGCGTAATGCCCGACGAAGGCCGTGCGCTGGAACCGGGCGAGGTCGCGATGCTGGACGCCTGGGTGAAGGCCGGCGCGCCGTGGCCGGAGGGGGTCACGCTGATCGAGCGGAAACCGGAGCCGATCCAGCGCGTTTCCATCCCGGATCGCGCCCCGGAATCCGCCGCCGATGCCGCTTCCCTCCTCGATGAAATCCTCCGCCGCGAAAACGAAGGCTCGGAAGCGATCACCACGCAAACCATCGACGATGGGGTTTTCCTCCGCCGCGCGACCATCGACATCATCGGGCGCATCCCGACGGTGGCGGAGATCGATGAATTCGAGAAATGGGGCGACGACCGCCGCGCGAAACTGGTGGAGAAACTGCTCGCCCATCCGCGCTTCGCCGACCGCTGGACGATTTTCATGGCGGACATGCTGCGGATCCGTTCCGACATCGAGGGAGGCAACCAGCTCCTCGCCTATATCAACGGCGCGATCGCAGAGGGAAAACCTTACGACAAGATGGCGCGGGAACTCATCTCCGCGTCCGGTCGCGCGAACTCGAACCCGGCGGTCGGTTTCATCCTCGGCGACGACGCGAACCCGATGGAGCTCGCCGCCGCCACCACCCAGATTTTCCTCGGCGTGCGAATGGGTTGCGCGATGTGCCACGACCATCCCTTCGACGATTGGGAGCAGCGCGATTTCTATGACATCGCCGCGTTTTTCGGAAAGACGAAGAAGGTCGGCGACCAGCGCCGGGGCACGGTCTATACCACCGAGGGCGACAAGATGACCGTCCTCTGGCCGCCGGAGGACAAGGCGAAACCGGAGGAACGCGAGCCCATCGATCCGCGTTTCCCTTTCAAGGCCGTGAAGTCGGAATCCACGCCCGCATACCTCGCCCGTTTCGATAAACTCCGCGAGGAGCAGGCACGCAAGGCCACCGAAGGTAGCGGTGCCGCATCGCTCGACGCCCTGCTCGATGCCGCCGAACCGGAGGTCGGGAAAAAGGAGGATCCCGTCCTTGCCGAAGCGAAAAAGGACAGCCGCCTGCTGGATGTGCACGGCGATATCTACCGCGCCAGCGAACTGCGCGGGAAGCTCGCCGAACTCATCACCAACCCGCGCAACGACTTCTTCGCCCGCGCCTATGTGAACCGCGTCTGGGCGGAAATGATCGGCCACGGCTTCGTCGAACCGCTGGACAATTTCTCGCCCTACGTGGACATGCACCACGCATCGACCCTGGATTTCCTCTCGCATGAGTTCGTGGCGAGCGGTTTCGACCTGCGCAGCCTGATCCGCATCATCGTGCTCTCCGACGCCTACCGCCGTGCGCCGCTCAGTGCGGATGTGCCGCTCACGGTCCGCGAGAACAGCGAGCGGAATTTCACCGCCGCCCCGCAGCGCCGCATGCTCGGCGAGGTGCTTTACGACAGCATCGTCGCCGCCGGGCACCTCAAGGATTTCAAATGGCCCGCCGGAGCGAACCAGAAGGAGATCAGCCGCCAGGTGCAGGTGCCGACCGGCGAGTATATGATGGTGGAAGGCGAAGCGCCCGCCCCCCCCATGCAAGCCGCGAAGCCTGAGATGCGCGGCGACGGCTATGACCTGGAGTCCTCGTTGAAACTCGATTTCAACTCCATCCTCACGCCCGGCGAGGCGTCGGAACTGGAGACGATGCGCAAGGAATCCGACGAGGAGATCAAGGCGCGCGAGATGGCGGCGATGCAGCGCGAAACGGAGAGGCAGGTGATGAAATACACCACCAAGACCGTCACGGAAACGGTCGATGACAACCCGCGCTTCGACAGCGCGATGCGGATGGCGACCCCTGCCCCGCCCGCCCATTTCCTCCGCGTCTTCGGCCAACCCGAACGCGTCGGTCTCGGCGAATTCCGCGATCCCTCCTCCTCCCTGCGCCAGCAGCTCATGATGCTCAACGGGCGCATGACCCATGAGGCGTCGCGCGTCGGCCCGCTGGAACCGATCCACAAGATCCTGGAGAAAGACCCCGCCGCCGCCATCGACCACGCCTACCGCGAAATCCTCACCCGCCCTCCCACACCCGAGGAAAAGACCCACGCACTCTCCCTCCTTTCCAAAGACCCCCACGCAGGCATGGCCGACCTCCGCTGGGCTCTCCTGAACTGTAACGAATTCCGATTTATTCCCTGACCCCCGACCCCTGAAAAAAATGAACCCCTGCAACGACTACCAATTCACCCGCCGCAAGATGCTGAAAATGTTCAGCGCCTCGATGCTCGGTATGCCGATCAGCCGGTTGATGGCGCAGGCCATACCGGGGAAAGGCACTGCCGAGCACGTGATCCTTTTCTGGAACAGCGGCGGCATGAGCCATCTCGACACCTGGGATCCGAAGCCGGGTCGCAAGGTGCAGGGCGAGTTCAACCCGATCAAAACCACCGCGTCCGGCATCGAGATCTCGGAGATTTTCCCGCAGGTCGCCAAGCAGATGCACAACGCCGCGCTGATCCGCTCGATCGCGGGAACGAACGGCGACCATGGACGCGCGCAATACGAGCTGCAGACAGGTTTCCCGCAATCGCCGAACATCCTGCACCCCGGCATGGGATCGATGGTGGTGCATGAGCGCGAGCCGCTCGGCGACTTGCCCGCCTTCGTCAGCATCAGCGGCCAGCCCGCCCGCGCGGGTTATATGGGGCAGCGCTGCGAGGCGTATTTTGTCGGGCGACCCGGCGAGAAAGACCCCTATCTGGCGTTTCCCGAAGGCATCAGCCATGAGCGCGGGATGCGGCGCTTGCAGGTTCTGGAGCGCATGAACGCGGAGATTTCCGGCAACCTCGGTGCGAGCGAACTCAAGGCCTCCGAACAGGCACTGAAGGACGCCGTCGCGCTGATGGAAAGCCCCGCGTTGAAAGCCTTCGAACTCGCAGAGGAAAAGCCGGAGACCATCGAGCGTTACGGCGACACCGAGTTCGGGCGCGGCGCGCTGCTCGCCCGCCGCCTTGTGGAAAAGGGCGTGCGTTTCGTCCAGGTGAACCGCGGCGGCTTCGACAACCATGGCAACATTTTCCCGGCCATGCGCGCCCACGCTGCGGCGATGGACTCGGGCATCGCCTCGCTCATTTCCGACCTGAAAGCGAACGGACTTTTGGAAAAGACCTTGGTCATCGTACTCAGCGAGTTCGGCCGCACCCCGCGCATCAACGAAGGCGCCGGGCGCGACCACTGGGCGCGCTGTTTCAGTTGCCTCGTCGCCGGCGGCGGAACGAAAGGCGGCACCCTCATCGGCTCCTCCGATGAGGACGGCATGGAACCCGCCGAACGCCCGGTGAAAGTCCACGACCTCCACGCCACCCTCTGCCACGCCCTCGGCATCGACCCCAGCAAGGAAGTCATCACCCCCCAAGGCCGCCCCATGCGCCTCGTCCAAAAGGAAGCCAGCCCGATCACCGAGCTTTTCGTATGAAGATTCCAACCACGAATCGACACGAATTTCCACGAATCATTGCCAGCAAATTGAGATACACAAATCCCATCCTTACTTCATTCGTGTCCATTCGTGTCCATTCGTGGTTCCTCTTCCTTCTTTTCTTCACCGTTACCCAAGCTCAGGAGGAAAAAGCCGAGCGAGGTTCCATCATCGAGGATCGCGCCGCTCGCAAGCTGATGCAGGCGGGCGATGCGCGGCTTGAGGTCGGCGAGAATGAGAAGGCGCTGGAGATCTGGGAATCCGTGATCGAGCGCTATCCGCGCAGCGCGATCCGTTTCGAAGCGCACCTGCGTCTCGCCGACCATCTGTTGGAAGAGACCAAGGATTTCGACAAGGCGCGCTTGCACTACGAGGCCGCCGCGAGCGAGGACAACGAGGACGACACCCTCCGCGCCCATGCCGTCCTGAGCACCGGGCGCTGCTTTTACGAGGCGGGGAATTACGGGAAATGTTTCACGATCATGCGGGATGTGATCGAGCGTTTCCCCACCGCGCCGGAGGTCAACGAGGCCTACCACTACATCGGCCTTGGCCACTTCAAGCTCGGCCATTACAGCCGTGCGATCGAGGCCTTGGAAAAGGTCGGCACCGCCATTTCCGCCGAGGACTCGAAATCGGAAAAGGTCGAGGCAGGCAAGCGGCTCTACGTGAAACTCGACGACCGGGACTTCGCCATCCTTGAACCGGGCACGCGGATCGGCGTCACCTGCGTCACGAAGAGCGGCGACAAGGAAAACATCCTCTGCGATCCCGTCGGGCGGCACCCGCGCCTGGCCCTGGGCAGCATCCCCACCCAATCGGGAACCGCCGCGCCGGACAACGGCATCCTCGAAGTCCGCGGCGGCGATGTCGTCACCATCACCTACACCGACGCGCACACCGCCTCGAAGGATTTCGACCGCAAGCTCATCAGGGAAGTGCGCGTCGTGGGCAACGGATTCGCGCGCATCACCGACGGCTCCTTTCAGCAGGACTTGCCGGCGGCGGTGATCGGGAAACCGCTCCATCTCCAGGTGACCGACGCCGACCGCGACACCAGCGCCGGATCGGATTCGCTGGAGGCCGTGGTGCAGGTTTTCCGGCAGAAGACCGACGAGGAGATCGATGACGAGGTCGCGAGCGGCGTGGCCAGCGGCGAACTCACCGAAGGCCCCGAAGGCGAGGACATGAAATCGCAGATCGACCCCATGCTCCTGCTCCGCAGCTTGCCGGTGACTCTCCGCGAAACCGAGCAGGCGGGCGTTTTCCTCAACGCGATCCCGCTGCTCAGCGGCACGGAGGAAAACGCGCTCACCGGCGAACCCGGTCAGACCCTACGCCTCGTTTACCGCGACGACCTCAACCTTTCAGAAGGCACGCTCGTCCGCACCGCCGAGGCGCGCATCATCGAGGGAAACCTCGGAGAGATGCGGGTCACGCAGACGGACATCGCCGACGCCGATCTGCGCCTGAAAACCCAGCTCCGCACGGCCTCCGCGCTCACCGAGGTCGGCAACCATTACAAGGAATTCGGCCTCAACGCGAAGGCCGACCTGAAATACGCGGAGGCGCTCGATGTCTGCGAAGATCTGCTCGCGGAGTCGCAGAAAATCGGTGGCAAGCTGCTGGAGGAAACCTACGTGCAACTCTGGCGCATCTACTTCGCGATGGATCAGCTCGATCTCGCGCTCGGCATGAGCCGCAAGCTGCTCGCCGAGTTTCCCTCCAGCGCCTTCGTCGATGAAGCGATGCTCCAGCAGGCGAACGTCGAGCGGAAGCGGGACAATTTCACCCGCGCGATCAACCTCTACGCGAGCGTTTCCAAGATCCCGAACAGCCCCCTGCGCGGCGAGGCGCAGTTCCAGATCGGCGATTGCTATGAGGCCATGGCGCTCAAGGCCACAGGCGGCGAGGCAGCGAGGCTTTTCGAAAACGCCTTCACCGCTTACCAGCAGGTATATGAAAACTTCCCTGACTCCGGCAGGGTCGGCGATGCGGTGGCGAAAATGGCCGCGTTCTATTACCAGAAGGAAGACTACGCGCGCGCCGTCGATGTCTTCGAGAACGTCTTAGCCGATCATCCCGACGCGAATTTCCTCGATGTGATCCTCTTCAACTACGGCCGCTGCCTCTACAAGCTCGACCGCAAACCGGAGGCGCGGAAAAAGTTCCAACAGCTCATCGACGACTACCCGGAAAGCGAAATTTCCCCTGAAGCGAACAAGATCGTCGAAGCGCTCAGCAAAGCGGGGTTTTGATCACGCTTCCGGTGAAGACTCGACCCAGCCGGTTTCGGGTTGCCAGGCTTTCGGTCGGTGCCTCGGATGTTGAGTGAACACGGGCAAGAGAAACCCACGGATACGAGCAATGACCTGATCGAGCGGCCTCGCCTCCAACCGATTTTTCCGGAGAAATGCGTTCCATTGAATCTGTTTCCCTGCGTCCGAAGAAAACGCTTCCGTCAACGCGAACGGCACTTCCAATGGAAGCTCAGTCTGGCGGTTCTCGAAGGTACGGATGATGGCATTTTGGAGGGTTTCAAAATCAAAAATCCTATGGCGAGCCAGCCAATCCAAATCATAGAAATCCTTCATCCGGCTGTTACCGATATCGAGCTGAACGGCGGCTTCGAGTTTCTCCGCAATCACGGTTTCCGGCGGATAGGTTCTGAGTTTCGCCGCAGGATAGCCGAGCAGTTCGTGCCAAATATGCTCCTCGGGGCCGGGAGTTACGGCATCTCCGAATCCGATATCGATTTGAATCCTAGCCCTCGCTCCAGCCAGCGATACCGGAACTACAATCCGTATACCGCCATAACTCTGATCATCACGAATGGCGCTTGCGCTCGGTTCACCCCAAATCAACCCATCCTCGGGATCGGCAGGAACTTCTAAAAGCTCGCGAAAAAAGGCTTCCATTGGCTCCAACGCGGGATCGCCGAAGCCAAGGAAATCGATATCGCGAGTAGGCCGATGCGGATTCCGCTCCCACATGGTGAAAAGCTGGGCTCCCTTGAGGATAAAACGATCCGCCTGAGGGCACATGCTGATACGAAACAGAAGACGCCCTATGGCGAAGCGCTCGATCATGAAATCCAAGCCGACCCCATCCGCCCGCCCCAAATCGGCTAGCTGTGCACGAACCGATGCGCCGACGTTTTTCACAGCATCGCCTCCATGTAAGGTTGCATCACCCGCGCAACCCGCATCAGCCGGCTGTAGTGATGAAGATCCCGCAGACTGCGCCGTTGGCCTTGTCGGTTAGTCATCCTTTCTCGAAGCGCTTCCAACGCAACCTCAAGGCCAACCAAGCTACGATGCTTGAAGCAATCCACGATCGTGCGATCCACGGATGTGATCCGCACGTTTTGACCTCCAATCTGATGGGTCTCGACGCCTTCGGTGAAAGCCACGGCAAGACGGCTGCGGACAATCCGCACAGGCGGCCATCGGAAGGTGGGCGTTGGAGCATTATTGGGAAGCTGCAGCCATATCTCGCTCGCACGATGCGAACCGATCCCGTGAAACGCGAGGGCGCTGAGCAAGACGACCACCCCCTTGGGTTGCCGCCGCGAAACCTCCACCAGTTCGGAATTCGGAGCCTCCTCGTCTGCCAACTGATACAGCCCATGCCCCACACGGATCAGAAGTCCCTTTCGTGTCAGGCTTGTCAGCGCACTAGAATTCACCCCCGCCGCCAAAGCGTCCTGCCGCTGGATCAGCGGAGAATGCTTGGAGATTTTTTTCAGACGGCCAAGTGAATCGAGCATATGGAATGCGTTGTTAGTCTAGGACATTAAATACTTAAGTCATAGATTATGGAAGGATATTTTTTGATCAGTCGATCAAAGTAGAAAAACCTGCAACCAATCTACAGCCGAACCAGCCGTTTTCATGCGCAGTGGCTTGAAACCGTTTGATCCCCTGAAAGAGACTCCCTAGCATCCGGGTATCGAATAGAGGGGCATCGTCTTGATGGTGCTGTCCAGCCATTTCCAGAACCCCCATCGCGCCGATCCGTGTGACTCTATCCAAAACCATCCTGCTTTTCCTTTCCGGCCTAATTCTATCCGCCGCAGCGGACGACACCACAGCCCTCGAAGCCCGCCTCAAGGAAACCGCCGAGGCCTCGCCCGCCGGTGCCGGGCTGATGCTGGAACTCATCGGGATCTATGAAAAGGACGGGCAGGTCTTCGGACTGATCCGGACGGCATCGAAGTTCGCGCGGGCGCAGCAGGATCACCCGCAGCGCGCCGAGGTGACGCTGAAACTGATCGACGCCTACGCCGCCACCGCGCGGCACGACGATGTGATCACTTCCGCCCGGCAGTTTCTGGAAATCCTGCCGACCCACGCCCTCGCCAACGAGGCGCGGGATCGGATCGCCACCGCCTACGAGCGCACCGGCCGCGCGACGCTCGCCGCGACCCAGCGCGCCGCGATCTGGCGCAACGGCGGAACGCCGGAGCAAGGCATCCGCGCCCTGAAAACCTGGATCGCCACGGACAAGCCCGAATACCACGCCGAAGCCACGGCGCTCGCCTCCGAGATGGTCGCGAAGCTGCCTCCCGGCCCCGCTCTAACAGGTGTCGCCATCCAGGGCATGCAGTCCGCCCTGCGCTGTGAGAAAGGGGCGGAGGGCTTGCAGATCGCGAAGGCTATCACAAGCCGCGGCGGGCAGATCGACGCGGGTTCCGTGCGGCGGATCGCTTTCCTGCAAGGCCGCTTCGAAAGCCAGCTCGGGCAGCATTCGAACGCCGTCGTCTCTTTCCGGAAATCTCTCAGCGAAGGCGATTCCGAAGCACACCGTCATCTCAGCGAGGCGATGTTCGCCGCGAAAGCCAACCCGACCGAGACCGAGGCGGAGGCGCGACGCTACCTCGCCGCCTATCCGCGCAAGGATGACCGCTACGATCCCCTCGCCCGCTCCGCGCAAGCCGCCGCCGAGGCCGGTGACACGGCCCGCGCCCTGGCGATCGCCGCAGATGTGATGCAGCACGATGCGAGCATTCGCGACATCGCCCGCAACTACGTCGGCTGGTGCGGCGAAAACCATGCGCTCGCCGCGAAGGGACTCACCGATGCCATCGAAAAGAACCCAACCGGAGCCGCGAGACTCCGCGCGCTGCTGGCGCTCGATGTCTATCGCGACCGCATGAAGGACAACGCGAAAGCCAGGGAGGCGGCTCGCCGTTTCCTCGTCGAATCGCCCGCCGAGGATGGTTTCACGGAGGAGATCGTGAAATTCCTCTACGACTCCGCCCCGAGCGCCGAGACATTCCGCGAAGATCTGAAAGCGGTGATTTCGAGCGCAAAGGCTTTCCCGCATCTCGCGGGCTTCCAGGATCGGGTATGGAATCCGGCTCCCGCCGACAAGGAGCGCAACCGCGAGTGGCAGAATGCGAAGCGGGATTACCAGAACGATGCCGTGGCAAGACTCTGGCGTCAGACCCGCGAGGACGGCGGGAAATCGGGTCAGGCCTGCAAGGAGTTGTTAGGCAAGCAATGGCCGCCTGAGATCCGCCACCATCTGCTCGCTCGGCTCGCTTACGTCTTTCGGCACCATCTCGGCGGGAAATCCAGCGAGGTTTCCGCCCAGCACTACGCGACGCTCTGCAAGGAGTTCCCCAAGGATCTCGAAGCGGCGGAGCGCTGGCTCGAAGCCTCCTTTCTAACAGCCAAGGAAATGCAGCTCGCAGCCGCGCGGCATGTGCTTTCCTTTCCCCCGTCCACCTCGCATCCCGACACATGGCTCCGCCTCTGCGAAACGAAGGACGAGGCCATCATCCGCAAGGCGCTGCCGTGGATCTCCGAAGCATCGAAGATCAGCGACTCGCCTCTCTATCAATCGCCCCGCATCGGCGATGTGCTTTCGGAGCTTGGCATGAAAACGGAGGCCGCCGCGTGGTGGCGCTCGCGCATGGATCTCGATCCGTCGAACCGGGAAGCCGTTTCCTGCGCGCTGAAAGTGGCGGGCACGATGGCACCCGCCGAGGCGCGGGCTTTCCTGATGAAACGCTACGATGCGGCGACGGATCATCAGGGCGTTTACGCGGCG
>JAYTOE010000183.1:0-3009 GCA_043747935.1 Akkermansiaceae bacterium | reverse complement strand
AGAACCAGCAGCTAGACCGGTGAAGAGATAATTTCCGCTCGAATCGGTGATCTTGGTGCCGATGAGAGTCTCAAAAGAGCCGTTGCTATCCGCATCGCGAAAGAGCGTGACGGTCACGCCTTGCATACCGAGTTCGCCGGCATCCTGGGTGGCGTTGCCATTCCAATCGCGGAATACCGTATCGCCAATGCGGGCTCCACCCACGGTGACGGGAGCTTCGGGGATGGGCGGGACAATTTTCCCCTCATACTCTAGCTGAAAGGAGTTCCAGTAGGTGCCCGGCTGGACTCCAGCTCCGATGAGTGCGTTGAACGTGATGATGAGCTTTTTCCCTGGCTGGATGCCTTGCCCGATCGTGAAAACAGGCAGTGCCGGATTACTGGAATCCACGGCAATCGTAGGGCTGGAAATGGACGCACCGTTCAGGGTCGCGCTTTGTAGGGAAGCGAAGGTGAAACCGGGCGGCAGGTATTCCCGCACGCGCAGCGGTGTTCCGTTATTGCCAGTGCCGATGTTCTCGATGTTGAGCGTGTAAGCGACGGTTTGCCCAGGTGCAGCGGTGGATGGCGTAACGGTTTTAAACTTATCAAGGATCGCACGGACACCGACCTCCACCGAAGTCTGAGCCACTCCAACCACATTGATTCCGCTTTTGGCTGTAGCCGTATTGAAAAGTGTGCCAGTGCCTGTCGCTTTCACGAAGTGGCGGATCGTGACGAAATCCCCCGGCTCCACCGTGCCGAAATTCCATGTCAGGGTTTGCCCGCTCACTGCGCTCTGCGAGGGTGTCGCGCTGACGTGAGTCAGTCCGGTTGGCAGGACATCCGTGATCGTGAAATTCGGCAGCGACACGCTACCGGTGTTGGCGAAAGTGATGTCGTAATGGAAATTTTCGCCGGGGGCAACGAGTGCCTTCGAGACAACTTTTTGCAGGAATGTGCAGGGATTGAGGGAAACCACCGTCGGATCGAAGTAGCGCCAGATGTGGTCTTTTCCTCCATCCGTGCCGCCCGCGTCACCGCCGAACGCGTCGGCGTTCATAATCTTACAATCGCTGGCACCGGGGGGGACATTGACCCTAACTTTCACAGCGGAATACTCGGGGCGACCGAGCTCAAGCTGGCCGATGGCCATACGGACCGCCTTGGTATCTACGGGGATCGCGGTTGAATCGATGCCCATCATGCTGGCGTCGATACCGGCTTGGCCAAGCGTGTTGCTGATCAGACCCGGCTGATCCTGAGCAATCTGGCTTCCCGGATACTTGATCCGGTTCCATGGCCCGATTTTGATGGCCGCTTGGATTTTCTGTGTATTTGTTCCCGAGGTATTTTGATACGCGTTGAAATCGAACTCCCATGCGTAACCAGATTGCGGCCCGGCGACGACGTTTCCAAGGCCCCATGGCGCCGTGCCACGACCATTGCTGTCCAGGAGAGGGGAAACATCGGCTCGCCCGTAGGCACGGAGCTGGTAGGAATCCCAGAGGGTCATCACTCCGAGCACTTTGCGCGTGGTGGAGTTCGTAATATTTGCGGCAAAATACTCGCCCACGGTATCACCGGAGTTGTTTGTCATCGGCAGCGGAGCACCTGTCAGCGGCGGCACTGGAACACCATAGCTGTTGAAACCGAGGCGCGGATCGCTGGTGTAGAAAATACCCGTATCGGCGTAAACACCCGCAAGTGTGCCGCGGTGCTGGCCGGATGCGGTCACCGGATCCGTCTTGAAACCGAGCCCGTTCACACCCGGCAGCGTGAAGCCGACGAGTTCCGAAGAACTCGCCGAGGCAATCGATCCGTTTCCTATCGCAATCGGCGACTGCCCTTTCATCGGGATATTCCGAAAACCACGTGGATCCGTGGCATCGGGAAACACGTAGGCAGCATCGAGAACCTGAAGCCCATCCGGCACGTAAAATGTCTGGTAGCCACCCACCCCGCTAACAGTACCCGGTCCGGGAGTCGTTTTGAGCAACACCCAGAACTCATCGTTGGCTTGCACAAGGGTCTGGTTCACCGAAGCCCGCTGGGACATCGTGGACACGAAATCATTCGCGAACGAGATCGACGTGGCGGTCGTGTCCAGGTTGTGGGCGCGGCTGGGGACAACGGTTGCGAATGTCGCGCAAAGCAACGCGACGATACGCGTAAAGGGTGTTTTCATAACTGGGGACAGGTGTAATGGTGAGGTAGCCGAAGGATTCCGTGGGGACTTGATCTCTTCGCTGGGGCGATGATTAACAAAAGCTAAATACATAGGCAAGTTTTTTTAAAGAAAACTGAATGTTTATAAAAATTACGCAGTTCTAACCATCATCCCCTTCCCCATTTTGGCGTTTGAAGTTTCCTTCCCGCGTCGCAAGATCGCCCCATGACCCGCCCCGACCAGCGCTCCAGCTCCCAACTCCGCCCGATTTCCTTCCACCCGAATGTCGCCAAAAACGCCACAGGCTCCGTCCTTGTCTGCTTTGGAGAGACCCGCGTGATCTGCTCCGCCACGGTCGAAGAAGGCGTTCCCGGCTGGATGCGCGCCCAAAAAGTTTCCGGCGGCTGGCTCACCGCCGAGTATTCCATGCTCCCCTACTCCACCCACGACCGCAAACAACGCGACATCTCCCGCGGCAAGCTCGACGGCCGCTCCTCCGAGATCCAACGTCTCATCGGCCGCTCGATCCGCGCCGTCGTCGATTTGCAAAAAATCGGCCAGCGCACCCTGTGGATCGACTGCGACGTCCTCCAGGCCGACGGCGGCACCCGCACCGCCTCCGTCACCGGCGCCTGCGTCGCCACCGCCATCGCCTTCAACCGCATGCTAGCCGAGGGGAAACTCAAAGATTTCCCCCTGAAAAAACTCGTCGCCGCCGTCTCGGCCGGCGTTCACGAAGAAACTCCCATCCTCGATCTCAACTACCTTGAGGACAAGGCCGCCACCGTCGATTTCAACATCGTCATGACCGAAGCCCTCGAATACGTCGAAGTCCAGGGCTCCGGCGAAGAAGCCGTCTTC
>JAYTOE010000182.1:0-8110 GCA_043747935.1 Akkermansiaceae bacterium | reverse complement strand
CGGCGAGGTGGGAGTTCGTGCGGACGGTGAAGTGGAGGATGTGGAAGACGATGAAGGCGAGAACCGTGAGGCCGGACCAGATCATGATCCGCGAGGACTTCGAGGCCTGGATCGTGGCCTTGTAGGCGTATTCCTCCTTGCGCGCGGCCTTGTTTTCCCGGGTCAGCAGGATGGTCGCCCAGACATGCAGGACGAGGACAACAATCAGCCCGATGCGGGCGACCCAGATCAGCGCACCGTGACCCGCCGTGTGTAGGAATTCCGCGTATTCATCGAAGGCCTCCTTGCCCGCGAAGATGAGCAGGTTTCCTGTGAGGTGACCCGCCAGGAAGAGCACCATGGCCAGCCCGGTGACGGCGACTACGAGTTTTTTCCCGATGGAGGAATTCCAATAGGCGGCGGCGCTGCGGGTAAGGGCGTTCATGGGTCAAGTGCGGAGACGCCCCTAGTTAGACCACCCCCACGGCAACTTCAAGGGGAAGAAAAGCGGTTTTTTGACAGCGCTGGAGGTTGGGATTTCAGAAACTCAACGGCAAGTCGCCCTCGGGCTACCGGAAGGACTTCCGGGATTCCTGCGGGAACTGAGGGTCGTGCCCGGCGCGATGTTGTTGGATCAGGGAATGGTTTGAAGATACTCTGCGAGACCGATGGCACTCACCGTCTTGGACAAGGGATAGGATTCACCCTCGGGAATCACGATGAAACCGCGATCCGCGCGAAGCGTCTCCATGCTTTCGATCAGACCGGGAGTCACCTTGGGGGAGAGCGTCCGCTTGATCTCCACCGCCGAAATTTTGCCATCGGGCTGTTCGATGACGAGATCGACCTCTGCGCCGGCATGGGTGCGGTAATGGCTGGCGGTCGCGCCCTTTGTCATGCGGTTGATGATTTGCTCGATGCAATATCCTTCCCAGGAGGCTCCGCAGAGCGGATGGCCGAGCACGTGTTCCAGGGTGGGCAGACTTGCCAGCGCGTGGAGGATGCCGCTATCGCGCCAATAGACTTTGGCCGATTTCACGAGCCGTTTGCCGGCGTTGCGCGACCACGGCGGGAGTGAGCGCACGAGATACAAGCCTTCGAGCAGGTCGAGGTAGCGGCGGGCGGTTTTGCCGTCGATGCCCAGCGAACCAGCGAGCTTGCTAAGGTTGATGGTGGCTCCCTGTTGATGAGCCAGCATGCTGCAGAAACGCCGCAGAACGATGGGCATGGCCGTGATGCCTTGTTGCGGCAGGTGGCGCTCGACGTAGCTGGTGATGAAATCCTCCCGCCATTGCAGCGAGCTCTCCGCATCTCTGGCGAGGTAGCTGTCCGGGTAACCGCCGCGTTCCCAGTGGGTTTGCATTGCCCGCTCAGGCTGTAACAGCTCCGGAAGCTGGAACGGCGTGAGTTCCAGATAGCTGATGCGGCCCGCCAGGGTTTCGGAGCTTTGGTGCAAAAGGTCAGGCGAGGCAGAGCCAAGCAGCAGAAACTGGCACGCCCGCTCTCCCGCCCGGCGGCGCCCATCGATCAGGCTTCTGAGCACAGGAAAAAGGTCGGGCAGGCGCTGAACCTCGTCGAGGATGACCAGTTGATCGGCAAAGCCCGATAGGTAAAGCTCCGGATCCGCCAACTTGGCGAGATCCGAGGGACGCTCCAGATCCAGATAATGCGTGGGTTTTCCCACATCCAAATCCCTCGCCAAGGTCGTCTTGCCTACCTGGCGCGAGCCTAGCAAGACCACCGCCGGTATCTGGCTGAGGCGCTGGATGAGTGTGCTGTTGAGCTGACGGGAAATCATTTCCCCTTGAAAATACGGAATTGATTCCTAAAATTCAAGGTGAATTCAGGGTGTGATTTTTTCCGGTGGATGAGTTCGCGGCGCAGCCAAGGAGGGGCTGCCTTCGGCTGCCCGGCAAGCTGAGACCTCTGGCGGAGTCTTCCCTTCTCCATTCTTATCTGGCAGCAGAATGCAGCCACTCCTTGCGCAGCCGCTCCAGGCTGCCGCGCGTGAGCGGGTAGCGGCGGATGGCCAGGAGCGAGAGCAGGCAGATCACCGCCCCGATGACGAAGGTGACCAGGCCGAGGTTCCAGACGGCTTCCGGTGTCTGGGTCATGGTCTTGCCATCCTTCGGCACCTGATAACCGATGCCGCTGAGGCACCACCCGGCAACGATGAGGCTGAAGGAGATGGCCATGCGCATCGCGAGGCTGAAAACCGACGAATATCCGCCGACCCTGCTCTCCCCGGATTCTAGGCGGCGCGCCTCGCTGACATCCGCCATCATCGCGGTGGAAACCGGCAGCATGATGCCGTTTCCGCACCAATAGGCCGCGTGGAAGATCACGAAGAGGATCAGGCCGAGGGGCAGAGTCACGCCGCCGAGGGCGAGGGTGGCGTCCGGCTTGACGATGCCGGTCAGGAAAAGCGCGGCGAGCAGGACGTTTCCCGCGATGCTGATGGCGCCGCCGATGAGCACCGCGCCTTTTTTGTCGAAGCGCCGGGTGAGTCGCATGGAAACGAGCGCGCCGAGGGCCATGCCGACCATGGTGGCGCCGTGGACGATGGATTTCTGCCATGCGGGGAAGCGCATGAAATCATCATACACGAACATCTGCAGCGAGCTGACGATGACCATTCCCATGCAGACGACATGGCCAGCCCCGCCCATGCGGGATTGAGCCCGAGCGACTTGGTATAGAACAGCATCGCGAAGCCGAAGATACCGTTCATCACGAGGGAGTTCGCGCACTCGCCGAGCGAGTAGCTGAACATGCTCCCGGTCGGGCAGGTCTTGGGTTTCGGGCTCATGGATATCCGGCGGATGGAAAACCCTTATCCTAAAAACCACGAATGGACACAAAGTAACACGAATAAACCAGAGGTTTAAGAAAAAGCTTCACTACCCGCTGGAGGAGTAGGGATGTATGCATAACGCTTTGAGAATTCGTGTCTATTCGCTTCCATTCGTGGTTCCAATTTCCTTTCCAAGCTTATCCGTTTTTACCGCCCGATTGAGCCTCTCATAACCGATCGTGCCATCCATTTAATCGGCGGTGGCGCTTTCCGGCTGCGGGTGATCCAGGATGCCCCAGACGCGCGGCACCTTGAGGCCAGGCGAGGGCGTGACGAAGAGGATCTGGCGCGCCTCCGGATCGTGCTGCCATTGGGAGCGGCAGATGGAGGTCGGCTTCGCATCGCCGGGAAACGCGCAATCGATCTCCACCGGATAGGAGCCGAAGGCGGAGACCGGCGGTTTGATGACGCCCGATTCGCCGGGCAAGACCTTGACGGCCTGCCCGCCGAAGTTTCCGCGGATCGCGGCTTTGGAGAGATTGTAGATGCGCGTTGCGCCTTCGGGGAAAACATCCGCGGAGGCATTGACGGGGATCACGCGGGCGGGAAAGACCTTGTTGGTGGGATCGGGGATGACCACGAACAGGCAGCGGCTCCATGCCGCCGGAATGGTGATTTTCTGGGCGCCGGCGGGAACCTCGGCATCGGGCGCGAGCCTGTCGGGCAGGACGGCCAGAACCAGATCGCCGGCCGGCAGCTCCACCTCCGGCGAGAAGTTTCGCCGGGGGAGTTCGATTTCCACATACTCCGTGCCGCTGAAAAAAACGGCCTTCTCCACGGCCTCACCGGTCGGCTGCACGAAAATCGCACGCGCCTTGCGCGCCGAGGCCGGCAGGGTCAAGGCCGCGAGACAAAGCGATGTCAGGACGGCGCGGGCAAGGGTGCGGCTGGGCATGATTTCGGTGGAATGATGTTTTCAAATCTCGGAATCGTCCAGCCAACGGAACGACACGATCTCGTAGCGGCGCCCGAGGCGCTTGTTCGCCGCCGATTTCATCGCCGGGGAATGCGGGGTGATCTCGCCGGGGTCGGCGGGATCCACGTAGGCGGCTTGCCGCGTGACGACCACCTCGCACCAAGCGCGGGCGAGGATTTTCGAGGGGTTCGCACGATCCCTGGCATCGCCATAGGCGCGGATCGTGAAGGTGTCGTCGCGGGCGGAAAGGATCGGGGCGAGCGGGGTGAGGATGTCCGCCTGCCGGATCCAGCCGGGCACCCCGAAGGCAGACCAGCCGAGCGCGGCCTCGGGGAACTTGTAGTCGTGGGTGGTGCCGGGAGGCAGGGCGGTGATCCTCACGGAGTTGTCCTGCAGGATCTTGTAAAGGTTTTTCGGGGAGTCACCCGTGTCGGCGAGATTGTCGAGAGCCTTCTGGATGACAGAGGCGATGGCGTGGTTCTTGTTGCTGGCGTCGAGCTTGCGGTTCACGAACTCGGCGAGCGAAAGGAAGGGGCCGCGCTCCCGGATTTGTTTCACGATCTCCTCTGCGAGGGCGTCAATCTGGGGGTCGGTGAGGACGCGGTGACCGGCGAATTCCGCAGCATGAGGGAAGTTGGCGTTCGAATCGGCGGAGCCGGAATTCGTTCCCCGGTCGCCGGCGATGGAGGTGCGCGGGAATGTCGGTGCGGAGGCCGCGCCCGCCTTGATGCTGCCGTCGGGTGCGAGATACGGGATCTGGGCGTCGCGGCCGTGGCGCAGCAGCGCTTTCCAGGACTCCAGCGAGACGGAGTTGATGTTGAACATGCCTTCCACCTCCAGTTTCGAGGCCAGGGTCTCAAAGGGATACATGCCGGTTTTCGCGTCCTTCGTAGCGGCCATGGCTTTCGTCACCGCGCTGGCGACATCGAGTTTCCCATCGACCATGGCTGCATCGCGCGAGGGCCGGTAGAGGCGGTTGGGGAGTGGTTTGGCAGAGGTCAGATGATCCCGGTAAACATCGCCGATGGCGCGCTTCACGGTTATGGCGTAATCGTTCAGATCCGGGGCGACGGATGAGACGAACCAATCATCGAAGAACATCTGGTTGAGGAGGTAGGTGTCGTCATTGCACATCCCGTTGTTGAAGGAGGTGGCGACGGTGGCCAGGCCGGGCGCGAAGATGGGATGGGCGGAGCCGTTGCCGAGGAGGTTGAACTGGAAGGGCGGGATGGGGTTGTTGCCGCGGGCATCGAAATGCTGGAGGCCAGCGAGGCTCTGGAGCGGGCGGGTGGGGAGCTCCGCCATCACGCAGCGGGTGAGGCCGTCGCCCGATCCCATGCCGGAGACGATGTAGCTGCTGTTGGTGGCTTTTTCATACTCCGGGATGGCGAGCGTGTCGTTCCAGCCGCCGAAGACATCGTTGAAGGCGAAATCGTAGGGCGCATTGACGGGATGGTAAACGCCGGTGCCTTTCATCGAGGTGACGGCTTGGTTGTCGTCGCCGAATCCGATTTCGGTGTAGTTCGCCAGCGGATTGCCCTGCAGCATGCCCTTGGTGAAAAGGTGCTTGTGCCTCAAGGTTTCGCGGGACATCGGGCTGGACATGCGGTAGGCGAAAACGGCGGTGGCAAAGGGAATGTTCCGGATGCCCTCGACAGCGCCCACCGAGCTGGATGGCAGGTCGACGGCGGTGAGCGGCGGATAAATGGCGGCGGCCACGGCGTTTCCGCCGAGTTCGGGGACATTGTAGATCATGCGGTGGGAGGACGAGGCTCCGTTCGCCACGAGGTCGAAGATGATTCCGATGCCCGTCTTCTGAACCCCATCCCTGCCGCTTTCGAGGGTAAGGCCGTCGTAGGCCACGCGATTGACCGCGTAGCGATCCGTGCTCGCGGCATGCACTTCCGCGCCCTGGTTGATACCGAAGAACATGAAGCCGCCGTTGGGCTGGTATCCGGGCGTCAGGTTGATGCTGGATGCCTGGCTGTCCCGCTTGGGCGTCGGGTCGTTGAGGCCGAGTATCCGCGTCCGGCCCGGGGGCAAG
Organism: Akkermansiaceae bacterium; assembly: GCA_043747935.1. GTDB lineage: Bacteria > Verrucomicrobiota > Verrucomicrobiia > Verrucomicrobiales > Akkermansiaceae > Luteolibacter. The sequence continues at coordinate 2,317 of JAYTOE010000182.1, read as the reverse complement.
ACACCTGCGGGGATGTTGATGATGAAAGTGTGGTAGGAATTAATATTGGTCTTGGTGATGTCCGCGAGGCTGGAGTCCGGAAACACGGTGTCACCGACCTTGAAGCGGAAGCGGAGCGGGGTCGTCTGCTGGATTCTCACCTGGATGCTGTTGTAGGTAAGCTCCACATTGTAAGGATTCCAGAGCGTCAGAACCGGGGTGATCATCAATCCGGTGCGGTAGGGCTTCGTAGGATCGGGAGGATTATCCATTTTGTCGGAGCAGAGCGAGTAGATCCAATGGATACGGGCGATCTGGGGCAGGCGGCGGACTTGATCGACAAACTCGAAGCGCCCGGTGTTGGTGCCGCCGGTGAAGACGGGCATGGCGGTGCGGGTGGCGTTGGAGGTCGTCAGCCTCTTATACTGCGTCATGTAGTCCACCAGCGCCGTCCAGGAGGAGATCGGCGGCACCTGCTCCCATGAGCTGCCGGATGCGTTGTTGCGGTATCCCGCCCATGGGTAAATGAGCGGGTTGGCGGCGTTGCCGGAGGAGGGGGCCTTGGAGTAGGTTTGGATTTTTCCGGGCTGGAGGGTGTAGAGGGGGAGATCGGTGGCGGGCAGGGATGCGAAAACCTCGGAAAACAGCGACAAATCGCGCCGCCAGCCGCCGGTGGAGGCGTTGGTGAGCAGGCCGCGGTTGAAGGAGGTGAGATCATGGATTTTCCCCAGATCGGCGGCCGGATTCACGAGCTGGAGGCTCCCGGTGCTGGCGATCATCCTTCCGGCGGCCAGGGTATTGATGTTTTCCAGGCCGAAGGATTTCGCGTCCATCCTGCCGTTGGAACGCGCCCGGAGTTGCCATTCCACGGCGGAGGCCGGTTTGGGCGCACGGTCGGTGTTGACCATGGCCTTGGAGTTGTCGCCGCTCGTCCACCAGGCGATGGCTCCTTTGCCGGAATTCACCATGGTGGGCTTGATGTAAACGTGGCGCTTGCTGTCGGAGGCACCGCCGCCCGCCACGATCTTGACGTAGCCCGCCGTGTCCGTTCCCTTCACATCCGGAAAGGTGTTGGGATCGGGATTTCCCGCCGCGGTGGAGGAAGCGAGCCAGCCGAGGAAACGCCCGTTGGCGCTGCCGGGCGCGGCGGCGGGATCACCGCCCTGCTTTTTCGAGGCGTAGTCGGGAGCTTTCGGCTTGCCGTTCGCTTCGCGGTCGGAGCCCTCCCAACTGCGCCAGACACCGGTGAGCGGCACCACCGAATCGATGGAATCGCCGGGGGATGCCGGCAGCCGGGGTGCGGTGATGCGGGTATCCTGGCCGGAGAGGAGCTGGAGCTGGGCGATGGCCATCTGCATGGACAGCCGCGCGTTCTGCCTCGCCTCCGCCATCGCCGTGGTGTTCCCCGAGGTGCGCAGCACTACCGAGGAAAGGCTGAGCATGCCCACACAGAGTATGGCCAGCAAAATCATCAGCGACAAGGTGACGACCAGGGCGAAACCCCTGCGTCCGGCGCAGGCGGGACGCGCCAATGTTCCGCGAATGCCTGCACTCCGTCGTTTGAAGTTCTCGGCTCGCGGGGCGGGATCGGGTTGCCTTTTCATTCGAGTTAGGTTAGGGCTTGCATGTATTCATGATGTATATTCAACCAAGCTGCGTCCGTCCTTGCTGAATCCAAGCGGGATTCGCATGCAACGTCTATGGCTCGAAAGGGTCATTTTGCAGGGAGTGGCAGAAGAGGAATGGGGTTTCAAAGCTTGGGTTTTACCCGGGAATACGTGATCGATTCGCGGCCCTACCGGATTCCAAAGACCGGGACTTTCTCCCATTCAAACTCGTAGCCGCCGAAGCGGCCCTGGATCTCATTCCGCTCCGCGTCGGTGAACGGGTGGGTGGTGAAAAGGGGCAGGATTTTCCTGCCGTCCGCGGCGGTGCGGTAGGTTTCACCCTCTTTCTCGACCTCAAGAAGGAAGCCGACCATGCCGCCGGGGCGCTCGCCGATGGCCAGGGAAATTTCAATCTGCTGCCCGGCTCTCATGCTGATCCACTCCCCGGCGTGGAGCTGTGCATCGCCAAGCGGGCTTTTCGTGCTGCCTTGCTGCGCACCGGGCTTGAAGTTGTCCAGCAGTTCGGCCTGCAGATCCGGCCAGCACGCGACGAGGTTCCGGCGGCCATCCACGAGGGCGACGAGGAAGTCGTCCGAGGCGGCGCGGAAGCGGTATCTGCCGGATTCCGGCGCGGCGATCCTTCCGTGGTAGGCGGCCATCCAACCGGAGGGCTGGATCGAGTCCTTGGCTCCGAATCCGCTGCCATCCACACCCGCGCCGAAATCATCGCC
>JAYTOE010000181.1:0-16773 GCA_043747935.1 Akkermansiaceae bacterium | reverse complement strand
ATTGGCTCACCCAGGCAATAGCCACCGGCCTGATTTCCCGGAGTTGGCCCGGAGGTGCGAATCCCCGCGCTGCTTTTGAGAGGATCCGCCCTTTCCGTTTCCCTTTCCGTTTCCTTGCGTGGTGGGGATTTCCGGATAGTATGGCGCTGGCGGCTTTTGCTAGAACAGCCGCCGCACGAACCCAAACTTTCCGAACCCATGGCACTCGATAAACTCACGCAGAAACTCCAGGAGGCTTTGCAGACTGCACAGGGCTTGGCCTCGAAATCCTCTCATCCCGAATTGAAAAGCGCCCACGTGCTGCTCGCGCTGCTTCAACAGGAGGGCGGCATCGCCACGCCCATCCTGCAGAAGGCGGGGATTGATGTGGCGCAGCTCAAGATCGCGGTGGCGTCTGCGCTGGCGAAGGAGGTCAGCGTCCAGGGCGCGACCACCCAGCCGCAGATCAGTGTGGGTCTGCGGGCGACACTCGATGAGGCGGACAAGGTGCGCGAGAAAATGGGCGATGATTTCCTCTCGGTGGAGCATTTCCTGCTCGGCGCGCTCAAAGGCGATTCCCCGGCGGGCAAGTTGTTGAAGCAGGCGGGGCTTGATGAGAAAAAAGCGGAGGCGGCGGTGAAGGAAGTGCGCGGGCCGCAGAAGGTCACCGATCAGGATCCCGAGGGGAAATACCAGACCCTGGAGAAATACGGAACCGACCTCACGGAGCGGGCGCGGGCGGGAAAAATCGATCCGGTCATCGGCCGCGACCACGAGATCCGGCGCGTGCTCCAGGTGCTTTCCCGGCGGACGAAGAACAACCCCGTCCTGATCGGCGAGCCGGGCGTGGGCAAGACCGCCATCGTCGAGGGGCTGGCGAGGCGCATCGTATCAGGCGACGTGCCGGACTCGATGAAGGACAAGAAGGTCGTCTCCATGGACATCGGCTCAATGCTCGCGGGCGCGAAATTTCGGGGAGAGTTCGAGGAAAGGCTCAAGGCGTTTCTCAAGGAAATCACCGAGGCCGAGGGCAAGATCATCCTCTTCATCGACGAGCTGCACACCATCGTCGGCGCCGGTGCGGCGGAGGGCGCGGCGGACGCCTCGAACATGCTCAAGCCCCAGCTCGCGCGCGGCGAGCTCCACGCCATCGGCGCGACGACGCTGGAGGAATACCGGAAATACATCGAGAAGGACGCGGCGCTGGAGCGCAGGTTCCAGCCGGTGATGGTCGGCGAGCCCTCCGTCGAGGACACGATCGCGATCCTGCGCGGGCTCAAGGAACGCTACGAAGTGCATCACGGCGTCCGCATCCAGGACGGAGCCATCGTCGCCGCGGCCGTGCTTTCCGATCGCTATATTTCCGACCGTTTCCTGCCGGACAAGGCGGTGGATCTGATCGACGAGGCGTCGTCGCGTTTGAAGATCGAGCTCGATTCCATGCCCACCGAGATCGATGTGCTCGAGCGCCAGATCATGCAGCTTGAGATGGAGAAGAAGGCCTTGGAAAAGGAGAAGGACAAGGCCTCCGAGGCGCGGCTGGAAAAGGTGAAAGAGGAGCAGGCAAACCTCAAGGAACAAAGCTCCGGCCTGATGGCGCAGTGGCGCAACGAGAAAGCGGTCATCGACCAGGTGCGAGTCGCGCAGGAGAAGATCGACACCCTGAAGACCGAGGTGGAGAGGGCGCAGCGCATCGGCGACCTGACCCGCGCCTCGCAGATCACCTACGGCGATATCCCGGAGGCGACGAAGGCGCTGGAGGTTGCGCAGGCGGGCTTGGCGGAGCTTCAGAAAAACGGCGCGATGCTCAAGGAAGAAGTCACCGAGGAGGATATCTCGCGTGTCGTTTCCTCATGGACGGGCATCCCGGTGAACCGTTTGCAGGAGGGCGAAAAACACAAACTCGTCACCATGGAGGCGCGCCTCGGCGATCGTGTGGTCGGCCAGAAAAAAGCGATCAAGGCCGTTGCGAACGCGGTGCGGCGGGCGCGTGCCGGCCTCCAGGACGAGAACCGCCCCATCGGCTCCTTCCTTTTCTTGGGCCCTACCGGTGTCGGGAAAACGGAGCTTTCCAAGGCGCTCGCCGAGTTCCTCTTCGACGACGAGGGCGCGATGATCCGCATCGACATGTCGGAATACATGGAGAAACACAGCGTCTCGCGGCTGATCGGCGCACCTCCCGGATACGTCGGCTACGACCAGGGCGGGCAGCTTTCCGAACACGTCCGCCGCAAGCCGTATTCCGTGGTGCTGTTCGATGAGATCGAGAAGGCGCATCCCGACGTGTTCAACGTCCTGCTCCAGGTGCTCGATGACGGCCGCATCACCGACGGCCAGGGACGCACGGTCGATTTCCGCAACACCGTGCTGATCATGACCTCGAACATCGGCTCGCAGTTCATACTCAACGAGGACAACGCCGAGCAGCGTGAGGCGCTTGTCACCGAGGCGCTGCGCGGCCATTTCCGACCCGAGTTCATCAACCGCATCGATGAGATCGTGATCTTCGACCGCCTCAACCGCACGGATCTCACGACCATCGTCGATCTCCAGCTCGAACGCGTGCGGAAACGCCTCGCCGCGCAGGGGCTCGGCCTAGCGCTCACCGCGGAGGTGAAGGAATTCGTCGGCAACCAAGGATACGATCCGGTTTACGGCGCGCGTCCGCTGAAACGCGCGATTCAACATCATCTGTTAGATCCGCTTTCGCTCGATGTGCTCGAGGGCAAGTTCGTCGATGGCGATGTGATCCGCGCAGAACTGGAAAGCGGCGCCGTGGTTTTCACCAAGTGACGCTCACTTGCCCATGAGCTTGATCATGGCACCGGCGCATTCGTCGCCGAGGCGGATGAAGAAGCGGCCGCTGCCGTCGTAGTGGTAGCCTTGGTTGCTGCCGTGCAGGCGCCATTGCATGTCCGCCTTTTCGGTTTCGGCGGGATTGCCCTGTGCTGCGTCCTTGCGCATCCGCCAGATCGCGACCTCCGGGGTCGTCAGCGGCCAGCTTTCCACCGCCGCGACGGTGCCGGCGAGTTCGGGGGATTTCGCGGCCTCGCGCTGGGCGTTGGAGACGTTGTTCGCCATGGCTTCCTCGGGGAAAGCGGGCGTTCCCAGCACGCCAATCACGAAGGGCATTTTCGGCTGCTTGACCTCTTTCCGCAGATCCTGGATGAAATGAACCATGTTACTACTGTAGTTCCCGTAGAACTCGGGATCGAACTGGTCGTTGAAACCCTGGAACCACAGCCCGCCGGCCACCTCGAAGCCCGCCGCCGGATCGTAGGCCGGGTGGTATGCCTTGGGATCGGCCAAGACCTTGCGGACGAAGCCGATCATCTCGTTCCAGTAAAACCCCGCCGCAGCCTGGTTTGGCATATCGCCGGGATTGGGCATGCGTTTCGCGCCGAGCTCCTTGCTCTTCGCGTTGAGTTCCGCGAGCTTGGCCTGCTCCGCCGCCTGCTGCTCCTTGGGCAGTTTGGCGATCGCCGCCTGCAAGGTACGCTTGTCGTTTTCGGTGGCTTTCCAGTCCTTGTCGATCTGCGCCATCGCTGCCGGTGTGCCGCCGCCCGCGATGTATTCGTCCCACTTCGCTTTCTTGATCTTCCAATTTTCCAACTGCTGCTTCTCATTCGCGGTCTGTTGGTAGGAGCCGGCGGATGGCGGGCGGAAATCGTAGTGCAGCGATTTTCCGCCCCATGAGGTCTTGATGATGAGGATGGGCTGGTCGAGGTGCTTCTCCAACATCATGCCGAACGCGTACTCGGGACCGAAGGCGGTGGGCCGTGCGCCGTATCCGGTGCTTAGCGGGCCGCTGGCGAGTCCGGGTTCGGCGGCGCGGTTCACGCCGCCGTAGGCCGCGATGTATGTTTGCTTTCCGGTCGGCAGGTTGAGTTTCGTTTGCCATGCTTCCGCCACTTCGAGGATGCCCTTGATGGATTTCGCAGCGTTCGCGGTTTCGATGACTTTCGCGTCGGTGATGTCCGGTGTGAAAATGGCCGCCAGTTCCTTGTCGCGGGCTACGCGGGCGGGATCGGTCTGGCGTTTTTTGAAAACCTCAAGGCGCTCGGCGCGCACCTTCTCCACCTCCGCGTCGATGGCTTTCTGAACCAAGGGGCCGAGATCCCGTGGGGATCGTTTCGCGTTGACGGGATCCTTTGAAAGCGTCTCGCGGATGGATGCCTCGGATTTCAGCCTGACCTCGCGTGGCAGCCCGGCGGTGAGCAGCGCCCACTCCTCCTTGGTCGGCACGTGGGCGGGTTTTGGCAGGTAGGCGAGGGTGGATACCTCCGCATGGCCTTGCATGTTCGATTGCCCGGCGAGGACGAACACCAGTAGCTTTTTCCCTTCCGGTGCGGCGGTGACGTTCGCGCTGATCAACAAGGCGGCCATCGCCGTCGCGGAAAACAGGTTCATGGCATTTCGATGTGGGCTCATGATGAGGTGGTTTTGAAAATGACGACGGATGGCAGCCAAAACGCAGGCTAGTTGCCCAACCTGTCATTCCAAGGAGCATTTCTGAAACGGGGCATCACGCAACTTTTTGTTTCCGCGAAGGGTGGATGCGGGTGAGGGTGAGGAAACATTTTCCCATTGAGCAAAGGATTCACACGAAACGTCGCAGCCGATTGGTTCCTCGCATCGGAGGCGATGGGGGATTACATGGGGATACGCTATGGCCGGGTGCCGGATGGGACGGGGGAGGTGGAATGGCATTTCGTTTCCCATGCGGAATGTGACGGGATCGGCGGGTTCGCGCGGATGCTGCGCGAGCACGGGGTGGAGCCGGGGAAACTTCCCGAGACCAGACATCCGGGCCGTGGTGTGATCGTGCCGTTGTGGAATCTTTGGCGGGATCGCCGTAAATTTGAGGAATGCGCCGAGCGCACAGATTGGCCGGTGCCCGCCGGCGAAAGGGGAGTTTCCGAAGCGGTGGCGTGGCATCTTTTCACTGCGGGTGAGACGCAGGAAATCGTGGCGAGATGCCGCGAGAGTGGGATCACGATGAACAGTTTCCTCCTCAAACACCTCGACCAGGCCGTGCGTCCCGACACCCGCCGGACGGACGCGAAGATTCGATGGGTGATTCCGGTCAACCTGCGCAGTGAGATCCGCGATGCCGACGATACGGCGAACCAGGTGAGCTGCATAGAAGTGAGCATCGCGCCCGACGATACGCCGGAGTCCATTCACCGTCAGACCTTGCACAACCTAAATCGCGGCGAGCACCGCGCCAACCATCTCCTGCTCGTGGCCGGGGGAATCTTGAGCCACGCATGCAAGGTCAGTTTCCTGGTCAAGGATCGCGCCAAGCCCGCCGGCAACATCGGCGCTTTCTCGAACCTCGGCGTGTGGAGCGTCCCCGAATCCCCGGCGAGCCGCGATGGCTGGCTGTTCTGCCCGCCCGTCGTCACCGGCCAGTTGCTCGGTGCCGGTTGCGTCACCTTCCAAGGCCGCCTCGGCCTCGCCCTCCAGGGCCATCCCACCCTGTCCGCCACCCCGGAAATCGCCCACCGCTGGATGTCCCGCTGGCTCGATCTCATCCAGGAACGGTAGGGACGTCTCGCCGAGACGACCGCGCTACGCATCCCCCACGCTTTTGCGGCTGTATTAACAGCGCTTGGCACCATGTCAGAAGCGGACACGAACCGATTGAACGATCTGGAAAAGGCGCTTAAAGAGGCAGATCCTCTCTCCAAAGCTAAAGAGTTCAAATTGTCGGCTACCCGCCATACCCTAACGAGGAATTCCCCCTTTCTAGTAATGGAAAGGTTTGCCCATTGTGCCAAGAGGATCTCAATGCATCTGGGGTCGAAAGATTAAAGCGATTCGAGGACTACATCAAAAACGATGTAGCAAAGACGGCGAACGAAGCACGGAAAAAGGTGGATGCAGCGAAAGACAAAATTGAACGTGCCGACCTTCAGGTTGAACCTGAAGAAGCGCTTCGGGATGAGCTGAACGCTCACCGTCACAATCATTTGCGCACCAGCGCATCGCGGGTCACACTTTCACCATGAAAACCGTTTCGCTGGCCTGCTACTTCCTCGGCACGCTTGTTTCCTCCGCGTTCGAGCTTCCGTCCGGATCGGGGCAGTGCGTGGTCGGGGTCGCGGAGGGTTGGAACAGTTCGAATGTGACGCTTTCTTATTTTGAGAAAAAGGGAGATAGCTGGGCGAAGGTCGGAGCCGATTGGAAAGGCCGACTCGGGAGCAAGGGCTTGGTGTGGGGCAGGGGGATGCATCCGAACCCGCCCGGTGCTGTGCTGAAAAAGGAGGGCGATGGCCGCTCTCCGGCCGGGGTTTTCGATCTAGGCGGCGTGTGGGGCATCCACAAGAGCGTGAAGAAGCACCCGAAAACCAATTACCATAAGGTCACTTCGCGAGATCTCTGGGTGGAGGACAGCGACTCGGAGCACTACAATCGTTTCCTCACTCTCGACCACGAGCCCTCCACGCCATGGGAGAAAAAGGCGCAGATGAAGCAGGATGACTATCCGCACTCGCTGAAACTGTTCATCGCCCACAACGCGCCGCCAAAGGTGGTTCCGCACGGTGGCTCCTCGATTTTCTTCCACATCTGGCGGCGAGAGGGTGCTGCGGCCACCGCCGGATGCACCACGATGCACGAGGATCGGCTCCGCCAACTCATCGCGGCGGTTGACCCGGGCCGTCGCCCGCTTTACGTCCTCTTGCCCCGCGCCGAATACGAAAAGCTCAAACCCGTTTGGAAACTACCATGATCGCAGCCCCCACACTACCCGACTCGAAGGGTCACTTCGGACAATTCGGAGGGATGTTCGTCCCCGAGACCCTGATGACCCCGCTCCAGGATCTCGCCAAAGCCTATGAGGAAGCCAAGGCCGATCCCGCGTTCCAGGCGGAACTCGATGATCTCCTGAAAAACTACGTCGGCCGTCCCACCCCGCTGTATTTTGCGGAGCGCTGGACGGAGAAACTCGGCGGCGCGAAAATCTACCTCAAGCGCGAGGACTTGCTCCACACCGGAGCGCACAAGATCAACAACGCCCTCGGCCAGATCCTATTGGCAAAACGCCTCGGGAAAACCCGTATCATCGCGGAAACGGGAGCCGGCCAACACGGTGTCGCCACCGCCACGGTGTGCGCCCGCTTCGGGATGGAGTGCGTCGTTTACATGGGCAAGGTCGATATGGAAAGGCAGGCGCTAAACGTCGCGCGGATGCGGCTGATGGGTGCCAAAGTCCGCGCCGTCACCGCCGGACAGGCCACGCTCAAAGAGGCGGTGAACGAGGCGATGCGCGATTGGGTCGCCAGCGTCGAGAACACGCATTACATCATCGGCTCCGCGCTCGGCTCGCATCCGTTTCCCATGATCGTCCGTGATTTTCACCGCGTGATCGGCGTCGAGGCGCGGGAGCAGATCCTGGAGCGCGAAGGCCGCCTGCCCGATATGCTCGTCGCCTGTGTCGGCGGCGGATCGAACGCGATCGGCCTGTTTCACCCGTTCCTCGGGGATGAAAATGTCCGCATGGTCGGGGTCGAGGCTGGCGGCGACGGGATCATCCCGGAACGCCACGCCGCCCGCTTCCAGGGCGGGAAACTCGGCATCCTGCAAGGCACGAAAACCTGGTTGCTCGCCAACGACGACGGCCAGATCGAACTCACCCATTCCGTTTCCGCCGGGCTCGACTACGCCGCCATTGGTCCCGAGCACGCGTTCCTCCAAGAGGCTGGCCGCGTCGAATACACCTACGCCACCGACGACGAGGCGCTCGCCGCTTTTAAGGAACTCGCCCACACCGAGGGCATCATCCCCGCCCTGGAAAGCGCCCACGCGATCGCTTACATTTCAAAGGTCGCAGCCTCGCTTCCCGAATCTTACATCATCATCGCCAACCTCTCCGGGCGCGGCGACAAGGACGTCGAGCAGGCGGCGCGATTCCTCCTGTAAGACCAAGCCGATGCCCGATCCCACCTACGTCAAGAACGCCTTCGCCCGCATCGCGGATCGCTACGTGCTCACCAACCATGTCCTCTCCGGCGGCATGGATTTCTGGTGGCGGCATGTCATCACGAAACGCATCAAGCAGCTCCGCCCGCGCAAGCTCATGGACGTGGCCAGCGGCACCGGCGATCTCGCTTTAAAAATCCAAGACGAGATCTCGGATTGCGATGTCATGGCCACCGACTTCTGCGCGGAAATGCTCGCCCATGCCTCCTCGCGCGGGGTCAGGAAAACCCTTGTCGCCGACGCGCTCGATCTGCCTTTCCCCACCGATGAGTTCGATGTCGTCACCGTCGCCTTCGGCCTGCGGAACATGGGCGACTACCCGCTCGCGCTCCGGGAAATGCGCCGTGTCCTCAAGCCCGGCGGCCACCTTTTCATCCTCGATTTCTCCCAGCCTCAGCCGCCTTTCCAAGGAGCCTACAAACTCTACCTTCACCACGTCCTACCCAAGCTCGCCGGTCTTCTAACAGGCCAGATGGACGCCTACGAATACCTCGGAGACTCCATCGAGCAATTTCCCTCCGGCAAGGACATGACCGCCCTCCTCGAAGCGAACGGCTACGGTAACGCCACCGCTTTGCCGATGACTTTCGGTGTCGTCACGGCCTACGAGGCGGTGAAAGTGTGAGGCTCCTCAATCCGCCACCTCGACGATCATATTGATCTCCACCGCGACGTCCAGCGGCAGGGCAGCGACACCGAGAGCCGTGCGCGTGTGCTCGCCGCGCTCACCGAAAATCTCCACGAGAAGCTCCGACGCGCCGTTCACCACCACGGGATGTCCGGTGAAATCGGGATCCGAGTTCACGAAGCCGTTGAGGGTCACGATCTGTTTCACATTGTCCAATGAACCGATCGCCTCCTTGATCACCGCGAGGCGGTTCAGGATGATGATGCGCGCACCTTCCACCGCTTTTTCCACCGGGCAGACGGAGGGCACCTTGCCGAGGATTTTCACAGCGCCATCGATGGGCAGGCCGCCGGAGAGAAACAGCAGGTTGCCGGTGCGCACCCAGTTCACGTAGGCGGCGACGGGTATCGGGACATCGGGAAGTTTCAGTCCGAGCGATTCGATCTTGGCGAGGGTGTGGTCTTGCATGGGGCGGCAGGGTGAAATTCCACGGCGCGGAGATCAAACCCCAAGTGCGGGGTTGTGATTATAATCGGTGGACGAGTCCGACGCGGAGCCAAGCAGGGGCTGCATTCTGCTGCCCGGCAAGCTGAGACGACTGGTGGAGTCTTCCGTTCTCCATTCTTATCTGGCAGCCGAAGCAATGGAAGAAACGCCGGAAGACAAGTTGCAAGACAAGTCACAAGGCACGCGGCAAGGCGGAGTCATAAGCCCGCTACTGGCTAACATCTACCTCTATCTTGAGGACTACGTCATGTAGATCAGCCGGAGCGAGTCCAGGCGGACTCGGGCTTGGGAGAGGGCTTCCGTTGTTTCTTTGAGGGTGGCTTTGAGGGACTCGATTTCCGATGGGGAAAGGTGCGGGTTGCGCTTCGCGAGATCCTCGAGGCGGGCGATCTGTTTTCCGATGCTCTCGTCGGCGAGTTCCTTCGCGGTTTGCATGGGTTTCGCGGAGGCGCGTTTCGCGACGTCATTTGCTGCGGCGATCATTTTCGGGAAGAGGTCGCGGCGGAAGGTTTCCTGCGAGACGATGCGGCGCGGGTCTCCGGGCTGGAGGGCTGCCGAAGGGGCGGCACTGGCGCGGGGTTTTCCGGTGTGATCGACGATGACCCGCATGAGGGTGGGAGGGAGAAAGCGGTCGATGTGCAGGCGCGGCGGCGCGATGACCTCCAGCACGAACGCGCATTCGAGCAGGATGGATTTTCCCTGCCCGCTTTTCCATTCGGCGAAGGCGGCGTTACCGTGGTTGCCGTCGAGGAGCTGGTCGAGTGCGTCGCGGAACAGCGGATGGTCGATAGTGAGAAAGGTGAGATCCTCGCGGGAGAGGGCGGTGGTCCGATCCAGCGTGGCCGAGAGGCCTTCCTCGGGGATGTCCGCGAAGGCCTCGGTCTGGCGGTGGCCGCGTTTGAAAACAAAGGCGTTTGTCGTGAGGTCGGAAACGTCGAGCCCGAGGTGATCGAAGAGGCGTATGGCGAATTTCGCGAAGCGGGGATCGCTGTCCGCTTCGCGGATGGTTTCGAGGAGTTCCGCGGATTGCGAGGCGGCGGGTGCTCCGAGCTCAAGGAGGCGGTCGTGGCCGGTGGCGAGTTGGTGGGTGACATCCGCCTTGAGTGCGATGGAGCGTTTCAGGAAATCCTTGAATTTTTTCGAGGAGGGCGAGGCGTCTGCCAGGGCGTCGAGCTCCGGCAGCAGCTCGGTGGCGAGGGTGGTGGCTCCTTTCAGAGGCTCGGAGAAAACATCCAGCGCCTCATGGAGCCAGCGCGCCTGCAGCTCCGATCTACTATCTTTCCCGTAGGGGATGTGGATATGGATGTCGCCGGTCTGGCCGATGCGGTCGAGGCGTCCGATGCGTTGTTCGAGGACTTCGGGATCGCGCGGTAGGCCGAAGAGGACGAGGTGGCGGGCGAACTGGAAATTCCGCCCTTCAGAGCCTATCTCCGAGCAGATGAGGATGCGTGCGCCTTCGGCTTCCTGGAAGTAGGCGGCGTTGCGATCGCGCTGGAGCATGGAGAGATCCTCGTGGAAGAGGGCGGTCTCGACATGGATCTGGGCGCGGAGTTTTTCCTGCACGGTGATCGCGGCGTCCGGGGAGTTCGTGATGAGCAGGATTTTCTCGGTTTCGGGAAGTTCGCGGATCAGCGACGTGAGCCATGTGTAGGGCGACGCGCCTTTTTCTAGAGGATGGAGGATGGGCAGGCGCTTCGGGAAACCGGTGAGGCGCTCGCGGGTGTTGCGGAACAGGACGCGGCCGGTGCCGAAGGAATCGATGAGTTCGGAAATGAGCGGCTGGCGGGCGGATTCATCGCCGGTGCGGAGATCGCGGAGGTGCTTTTCGGCGCGGGGGGAGGTGAGGGTGAAATCGGTGATGTTGCCGGGGATGCTGCCTGTGGCGAGGGCTTCCACGGCTGCGGCGAGCGGAATGTAGGATTCCGTTTCCGAGAGGAAATCATCGAGATCCGAGTAGCGGTCGGGATCGAGTAGACGGAGCCTCGCGAAGTGTCCGGCCGGGCCGAGCTGCTGCGGGGTGGCGGTGAGAAGTAGGAGGGAGGGGATGGTTTTCGCAAGCGAATCGACCATCGCGTAGGCGGGGGAGGCTTGTTTTGGAGACCATTCGAGGTGATGTGCTTCATCGACGATGAGCAAGTCGAAGCCCGCCGCGCACGCTTGTTCGGCGCGGTGTGCGTCTTCCGCTAGAAAGGATGTCGCGCAGAGGATGAACTGCGATTCGGAGAAGGGGTTCGTTTCCTCAGCGGTTGGAATCAGGCCGTCGGTGATGGTGTTCGCTGCCTGGCAGCGGCCTTCATCGTAGATCGCGAAAAGGAGATTGAAGCGGCGCAGCAGCTCGACAAACCATTGGTGGACGAGCGGCTCGGGGACGAGGATGAGGATGCGGTCGGCGCGACCTGTTAGGTGAAGCCGGTGGAGGATCAGGCAGGCTTCGATGGTTTTCCCCAAGCCCACTTCGTCGGCGAGAAGGACGCGGGGGAAAAGACGGCTCGAGGTTTCCGCGACGATGGAAAGCTGGTGCGGGATGAGATCGATGCGGGCGCCGGTGTAGCCCCGTGCCGGCGAGCGGCGGATGGTGGCGTTCCAGCGCAGGGCTTCGAGGCGTTGGTCGAAATCGCGGGGGTGATCCGTCAGACCGGCGAGCAGGCGCTTCTCGGGACTGATGAAGCTGAGCGAATCCAGCAGGTCGCTCTCGTGGATAGATTTTCCCCCGCCGATATAAGTGAGAAGTCCGTCCTCCTCGGTGACGCTCTCGACGATCAGTTTCGATTTCGCGTGATCCAAGATCTCGTCGCCGGGTGTGTAGCGGACGCGGACGAGCGGTGCGCTTTCCGCAGCGTAGGTGCGGTTGTGTTCAGCGGCGGGGAAACAAATCTCGATGAGGCCATTTTCCGATGAAATGACGTGGCCAAGCCCGAGGGATGGCTCGGAGGTGGAGATGAATCGTTGGCCGGGAAAAATTTCAAATTTCAAATTTCAAGGGAGAGGTTGTGCGGGGGACTGTTGAACGGATGGAAGCGAACGCCAACTCTGAAACAATTTATGAGTTTTTTGAACCGCCAAGAACGCCAAGTGGATGCCATCTGGGTTCTGGTTTTGCTATGTGCGCATGTTGCCACTACCCAGAAAACTTTACTTCCTTGGCGCACTTGGCGGTTCAATCTCTTCGGAATTCGTTTTAGGAATGAAAGCGGCTTTTTGATTGGAAAGCGGCGGCGATAGGCGAGAGTCCGGCGATGAAGGTCGAAAAGGTGAAATACGTGTTGTGGGCGGCGGATTGGGAGCGTTGCCTCGAATTCTACCGGACGTTGTTCGGCGGGGAAATCAGCTTCAAGATGGAGGTCTGGAGCGAGATCGTCATCGCGGGCGCGACCATCGGGGTGCATGGCGGCGGCGAGGGCAAGCGGACGTGGACGGGGCTTTCCTTCCAGGTGGACGATCTGCGGGAGGCGATCGTGCGGCTCAAGGAATGCGGCGGCGAACTGGCCGCTGAGCCGAACGATACCGAGGACGATCCGCTCCACCTCGCCATGTGCGTGGACACCGAGGGCAATGAATTCATGATGACGATGAAGCGGCGATGAGATCGTGAAGAGGAAATGGACATGTTTGGGGTCAGTCCTTTCGGATTGATACCTTCATGCTGGCAGATCAGAAAAGTGATTGGGGTTCTGAATGGCACGGGATTAAGCAGGTTTTCTGTAGCGTGAGTGGTGGAAAAACTCGACGTATTCGTGGCGCGGAGCGTTGAGGAGCGGGTGGTTTTTCGGTCTTCGTTTCACCGCCCGTGGTTCGCTGCCGTAGGGGCGTATGGCGATGAACTTGGTGGCGCAGCTGCGGTGAAGCGCCGCATCGCTTCCATCCGATTTCTCATCGCATGTCTCCGGGAAATGAAGGGGAATCAGGGTTCCCGGGGGATTGGATTCCTCACATCTCCTTCGCCCGCTGCCGAACCCATTCTAGGCCTTCCTGGTATTCCTCGCTCTGAGGCCGGGATTTGGCGAGGTTCTCCCAAGCCGCAATGGCCTCGCGGTAGATCTCTTTCGCCGGCTCGGTTTTATCTCCCAACTCCAGCGCGAGGGCGTAATCACCGAGCAGGTAGGCGCTCGACCGCTGCAATTCCTCGGGTGGGACACCGCTGTCCGGCCCACGCGCTTCGAGTCCGCGCAACGCCTCACGCGCCTTCGCAAGCAGTGAAAGTTCTTCAGCCTTTTTTCCCGAAAAGCCGAGCATGCCGCCTTTCTGCCACCACAGCAGCGCGAGCCGGTATGCCACCATCGCGTCGCGATCCGAGCCCAGCCTCTCCAGCAAATTGATGCCTTCCTCGAAAGCCGCCAATGCCTCCGTGCCGTTCCCCTTGTCACGCAGCAGCCCCGCCTTCAGACCAAGCTGCGCAGCCTTGCGCGTCGCCGCCACCGTCGAGTCGGGACGAGCGCGCAGGATCTCGTCGAGAAGTTTCATCGCCTCGTTGGAAACCGTTTCCGCCGAGCCCACATCGCCCGCCAAAACCGCGGCTTCCGCCATCGCGCCGTAGCAACCTGCGAGTTCGAGCCGAAGGCCGATGTCCGCAGGATTCTCCTTCAGCAGCCGGACCATCTCGGTGGCGGCGAGCGAGCGCACCTCGCGCGCGTCGCCGATCTGCCCGATCCCCTCCAGGATCGTCGCGGAGGAAAGGTAGCACGCCGCCAGGGAAGATCTCAGCACCGCCGCGTCCGGACGCGAGTCGGCCAGCTCATTGAGATCCTTTGTAGCGCGCATGAGTTGAGCAAGCGCCTTTCCATCATCACCGGTCGCGGCAAGCAGTTTCGCTTCGTGGAAATCGAGGATCGCAACGAGCTGGCGCAGACGCTGCGAATCCACATCCGCCTGCGGCACAGCTTCGAGCGCCTTGCGGGCGGCAACGAAAGCTTGCCCCGAATCTGCCCTGCCCTTTTCGTGTTTCAGCAAGGCGAGAAGTAGCGCATTCCTACCGATCCGCAGCTTCATATCGCCGTCCATCGACGCGCCCGTCCATCCGGAGATTGCCTCAACCAGCCGCCGCTCCGCCGCATCAGCGTCGCCCGCTGCCAGCGAAACCTCCGCGAGTTGGAGCCGCACGCTGGCACGCTCGTCGGCGAGCTTTTCGATCTCACCTGTCCGCGTCAGGAAATCCTCGAAAAATCGCTCAAGCCGCTTTAGCCGCAAATCACGACCGTCGAGCGCGGGGAGGTCGCGGTGACCTTTTTCCATCGCCCAGTCGAACAGGCGATCACCAATGAGTCGCGAAGCTTCCAGCCGCGCGAGGCCGAGATCGCGCTCATACTCCATCGCTTGCTGTGCCTTCTTCTTTTCGCCGATGGCCGCCGCCCGCTCCGCCACCGCAGCGTCCGCTTTCGTTTCGAGAAATGCCTTTTCGCGTCCACGCTCCCCCCTTTCAACATGCAACTGCTTCCTGGTCAGGAACCAGAGCCCGCCGAGCACCATGCACGCGGCGGTCACCATACCGGCGTAAAACATCACCTTGCGCCCGCGCTGCTCGGCGTGGCGGCGCTGATTGAGCAACTTCTCCTTTTCCCATTCACTCGCCGCTTCGAGTTCCGCCTTCGCGAACCCCGCCATCACCTCCAGCATCGTAGCGGGTCGCTGCGCCGGATCGAGATGCAGGCATTGGCCGATCCAGTCCCGGTATTTCCCCTCGAGACCGTTGCCCGGCTCCGAGCCCCACGTCACCTCCTCGGATACCCGCAGCCCCTTCGCCATTTTCTCGGAATCCGCGTGAATCCCCTCCTTGCGCGTCTCGCCGGGCTCCGGCGCGACGGAGGAGAAAATTTCATCACACCTTGGGAAATGTCCCGTCAGCGAACGGAATGTGAGAACGCCGAACGCGAACACATCCCAGCCGTATCCCTCCTCCTCGAAATACCCCCCCGGATCAAGCAACTGCTCGGGCGGCTGATACAGGAGCGCATCGGTGAAATCGGAATGGGTGATGCCAGGCATATTTCCCACCGTCCAGTCGGTGAGCCGCACGGTGCCATCCTCCGCGAAAAATACGTTTCCGGGCTTGAGGTTTCCGTGCGCCACGCGCCGCGCATGCATCCCGGCGAGTGCGCTGCCGATTTCCTTCACCAGTTCCCAGGTATCCTCGCCGGGATGTTCGGAAAGCCTGTGTTGCAGGCTGTTTGGATGCCATTTGAAATCCTCGCCCTCACCCGCCGGCTCGCCGTAGATCGGCAGCACCCAGCACGCCGGCCTTCCCTCAAAATCGGCCGATTCGATCTCCGCCACACCCGCCGGCCAGCCGCCCGTTTCCAGCCTCACCACCATCCGCGAAATCAAACCCCGGTTGATCGCCATGCCCTCGAAAACCTTCACCGCCCAGATCACCCCCGCATCATCCCGCGCCGCGAAAACCCTTCCGCTTTCCCCCGTCCCGACCAAGCCGAGCACATCCAGACCATTCATTTCCGGCAACTTCATCCGGACAAGCCCTACATCAACCGACCCGGTTCTGCACTACCAAATAAACACGTAACATTTTGCGAAAAGCGGCGTATCCTTCAGATTAACCGCACGCCCAATCCCATGAAACCTCAGTGCCCCGGCAATCCGCTCGAAAACTACTCCTCGCGCCGCGAGTTCCTCTACGTCGGCCTCCTCGGTTCGGTCGGCCTCGCCCTTCCGCAATTCTTCGGCGCCCGTGCCAGCGCGGCGATGAAACAGTTCCCGAAACACACGCCCGTCGCGGAAAGCGTGATCCACATTTTCCTGCCCGGCGGCCTCGCGCACCAGGAATCTTTCGATCCGAAACCCTTCGCCCCCGCCGAATACCGCGGCCCGTTCGGCGCGATCGACACGGCGATCCCCGGCATACAGTTCGGCGAGTTTATGAAGGAAACCGCGAAGATCGCCGACAAGATCACGGTCATCCGCAGCATGTCGCACGGTGAGGCCGCCCACGAGCGTGGCACCCACAACATGTTCACCGGCTACCGCCCATCCCCCGCCCTCTCCTTCCCCTCTATGGGTTCCGTGGTCTCACACGAACTCGGCTCGCGCAACGACCTCCCGCCCTACGTCTGCGTCCCCAACGTCCCCAACGAATACGCGAACTCCGGCTACCTCTCCTCCGCCTACGGCCCCTTCGCCCTCGGCGCGGATCCGGCGCAGGGAAATTTCCAGGTGCGCGACCTGAACCTCGCCGGTGGCGTCGATGAGAAACGCTTCGAGCGCCGCCGCTCGCTTCTGAACACGGTGGACGACCATTTCCGCTCCCTGGAGAAATCCGACGCCCTCGATTCCATGGACGCGTTCTACCAGCACGCCTACAAGCTGATCTCCTCGCAGAAAGCCCGCGAGGCCTTCGACCTCTCGAAGGAAGACGACAAGATCAAGGAGGAGTATGGCAAAAACGCGGCAGGCCAACGCATGCTCCTCGCCCGCCGATTGGTCGAGGGCGGTGTCCGCTTCGTCTCGCTTACCGCAGGTGGCTGGGATCATCACGACAACATCAAGGGAGGTATCGAGGGAAATATGCCCGACACCGATCGCGCCATCGCCACCCTGATCCGCGATCTCGACCGCCGCGGCATGCTCGCCAACACCCTCGTCATGGTCAGCTCCGAGTTCGGTCGCACACCCAAGATCAACCCCACCGGCGGGCGCGACCACTGGCCGCGCGTCTTCTCGACCAT
>JAYTOE010000180.1:0-33941 GCA_043747935.1 Akkermansiaceae bacterium | reverse complement strand
CCGCCCGCCCGCCAGGATGCGGCGGAGGTTGAGCCGTTTGCAAAGCTCCCGCCGCAGCGCATACAGATACGCCCCGATCCCTCGCCCGCGCTCCTCCGGATCAACATAAACTTCCGCGCCATAGAGCGTGTCGCCCTGCGGATCGTGGTTGAAAAAGTAGCCATCGTCCGTGATGCCGTAGTAGGTGTGATGGCGCAGCGGATCGAGACCCATCCACACGATCAAGCTGGAAGAAACACCCACGATCTTCCCCTCCTTTTCGATCACCACCTGACCGTCAGGGAAAATCTGGAGCTGCGATTCGAGCTGATCCTCGCGCCACTCACTGTCTTGATTGACCCCAGCCGGGAAGCACCGCTTATGCAGTGCGATCATTTCCGGGAAATCCTCCTCGCGAGGCGTCCTCGCCTCATAGTTTTTCCCCTTGATCGTAAATTCGCGCGGCTCCATGCCGCATATCTTCCACCGCCGCGCCCCCGGGTAAAGCATTCATCGTTTCCGCGCTTCCTTCCGCTCCACAACACACCGAACAAGCTTTTTGAGGAGCAGTCATGAAAGCCGATCGATTTGAAGCTTTCAGCCCACCAGCCGCTCCCCTAATCTCACCCTGTTCATGAATCCCAACTGGCTCGGCATCATCTCGGCGATTCTGGCGTTCGTTGCCTTCCTTGTTACCTACCGCGCAACGACAGGTATTCCCGGCAAGAAGCGGATTGTGTTAGCGGTGCTAGCCTTGGTGGCGGCGATTCCCGGAGCGAGCTTCGCCGTTTTCTATGCGCAGATCTTGCTTGAAGCCGCTTGGTATTATCAGTTCCGCAGCATCCCGGGTGTTGAGCTATTGCTTGTTTTTCTCGGGGTCGCAGGCGGATTGGTGGCAACCTTCCTTCCCCGGATGCTTCTGGGATTTCCGCTTTTTGCAGTGGCGGCGTTTTCGATCGTCCCGTTCATCAAGCCCTTCGTTGGCCCGATTCCCAATGGAAAGCTTCGAGACGAATGGGACGGTGATGTTTGCCTGCAGAGCACTTCATCGACATGCGGTGCAGCATCGACAGCGACGATCATGAAGCGATATGGGGTGGATGCGACCGAGTCTGAGATCGCAGCGGAAGCGCATTCCTACACGGGAGGGACGGAGGCATGGTATTTGGCAAGAGCGGCGAGATCACGCGGATTTGATGTGGACTTCGTTTTCACGTCCGGTTTCACACCCGAAGTCGGCCTCCCGGCAGTCGTAGGGGTTCGGCTAGGATCGATTGGCCACTTCATTCCGATCCTCGGACAGAACGGTGATCGTTTCATTGTCGGAGACCCCTTGCGTGGGAGGGAATTGTTGTCGCGGAGGGAACTTGAAGAGCGTTACAAATTCACCGGTTTCCATATGCGAATACAAAAAGACGAAGACGTCAGTCTCGTTCCCTGACATCCCGCCATGCGCAAGCTCACCCCGGAACTGCTCGACCACCTCCCGCACGACGACCCCGGCGCGATGCGCTCCCGCGCCGACCTCCGCCGCATCAATTTTTTCATGGGCAACGAGCGCTGGATCGCCTCCAAGATCCCGGAAAACTCCCCACACATCACCGAGATCGGAGCCGGCGAAGGCCACCTGCTCTCCCGCCTCGCCGAAAAACACCCACAAGCCGAAATCACCGCCTGCGATCTCGCCCCGCGCCCGGCGCACCTGCCGCTTTCCGTGAAATGGATCCAAGGCGACCTTTTCACGCAAAACCCACCCACCCACGGCGGCACACTTATCGCGAACCTTTTCCTCCACCACTTCACCGACACGCAGCTCCACGAACTCGGCGAATGGATGCGCGGCTTTCAAACGATCATCATCAGCGAACCCCTGCGCGCCCGCCTGCCGGTTCTGTTGGGAAAAATGGCCTCGCCCTTTGTGCATCCCATCACCCGCCACGACATGCGGGTCAGCATCGAGGCCGGCTTCGCCCCCGGCGAGCTGGCGGAAACGCTCGGACTAAAGGAGCGCGGCTTCGTTTCCCGCGAAATCACTGACTGGCGGGGAGCGATCCGCCTCGTATGTCAAAGGCACGAGTGAAGGGAAGCTGGGTGGTTCAGGCGATAACCCTGACTTCCGTCCGGAGATCCTTGTTTCTGGAGTGATAGGCTTTCTGGAAATCAAACTGAGCCTGGAGGCGTGTGAGCAGATCCCCGGGAATATCGAAGCACAGCTGGACTCGAAGGGCGAGGTTGGCGCTCACTCCTTTTTTCTGGCGGATGAC
This sequence comes from Akkermansiaceae bacterium, assembly GCA_043747935.1. Taxonomy (GTDB): domain Bacteria; phylum Verrucomicrobiota; class Verrucomicrobiia; order Verrucomicrobiales; family Akkermansiaceae; genus Luteolibacter. Next base: position 31,698 of record JAYTOE010000180.1, on the reverse strand, counting down.
ATCGCTGAGCTGAGCTTTGCTAATTTTCATGGCTTCCGCAGCCTCGATCTGAGTGATGCCGTGGTGGGCGATGGTATCCCGGATCAACGCGGCGGCGGGGTTTGAAAGCGGCTTCGGGATTTTGAGGGGATCCCGGGGTATGGCGATTTGTTTCGTTTTCATTTGGATGGGATTCAGTGGGTGTCTTCGATTCGGACGAGTTCGACGTTTTTCATTTCCTGATTCTCCCATTGGAAGGTGATCCGCCATGGGGATTTCCTGGAGTCCGCGTCGATGGAGTATTTTGAGGTTCCTTTGAGTTTGTGGTAGTGAAGGGCAGGAAGGCGGAGGAGGGATTTTTCATCCGCCTCGTTGAGAATCGCGAGACGTTCGAAGGCTTTGACTGGATTGAGGGTTCCGAGCTTGTTGGTTTCTTTCCTGCTGAGTTCCTCACCAAGGAACAGTTTCTCAGTGGTGGCGTCCGCAAAGCTCCTGATCACGGATAATAGAATACACCGATCAGCGAACCGTTCAAACGCGAAATCCGCCTTTTGGTGTTTTCTGTGCCCTCCACCTCTTATCCGTGTTTAACCGTGTCCATCCGTGGTTCGTATTCATTCATACATCGGTGCAATCGGCTTTTTCCCCATAGCATCCCCCCGACCCCGTGCTAGGCTCACGCGCTTGAGCGAAACGATCACCATCACCGGAGGCGGACTCACCGGCCTTTCCCTCGCCATCGCTCTCCGGAAACACGGCGTCGCCGTCGCGCTCCACGAGGCGGGCTCCTACCCACGCCACCGCGTCTGCGGCGAGTTCATCTCCGGCGTCTCGCGGGAAACATTGGAAACCCTCGGCATCGCCGAAACCCTCGCCGACGCGCAGCTCCACCGCAGCGTCACCTGGTTTTCCGGAAACGATCACCTGCGTGACAACATCCTCCCCGCACCCGCCCTCGCCATTTCCCGCTACCTCCTCGACGACAGGCTCCACAAACTCGCCACCGCCATCGGCGTGGATCTTCGCACCGGATCACGCCGTAAAATGAGCCCCCACGCCCCCGGCGAGATCTGGACGGCGGGGCGAAAACCGGCGAAGGGAAAATGGATCGGCATCAAGGCGCACATCCGCGGCATCAGCCCAAAGGCGCAGCTTGAAATGCACGCCGGGCCGCGCGGATATCTCGGCGTCACACCGGTCGAGGACGGCTGGCACAACGTCTGCGGCCTGTTCCGCATCGACCGCCAAATCGCCGCCCGCCACGAGGATCTGCTGCCCGCCTACCTTTCGGAAAACGGCAACACGGAACTCGCGCAGCGAATCGCCGCAGCCGAGTGGCGCGAGGGATCTTTCACCGCAGTCGCCGGATTCAGCCTCGGCCTGCAAGCCCCCACCCCCGGTCTCCTCTCGCTCGGCGATTCCCACGCCATCATCCCGCCCTTCACCGGCAACGGCATGACCATGGCCTTCCAATCCGCCGAAACCGCCCTCCCCCATCTCATCGCATACGCAAACGGCACCCGAACATGGCCCGAAGTCTGCGAAGCCATCCAACGCCAGCTCGCCAAACGCTTCACCAAACGTCTCACCTCCGCCAAGCTCCTCCACCCCCTCCTTTTCCACCCCGCCGCCCGCCCCCTCTTGAAACACGCACCCCTACGCCCCATCCTAAGCCTAGTCCGATGATTGATGATTTTCGATTGATGATTGTTGATTGTTGAATGGAGAAAACGCAGACCCGCCACCGAATTTCCAATATTCAATATCCAATCATCAATGTTCCTACACTCCCTCGCCACCGCCAACCCACCCCACCCTTTCACCCAGGCGGAAACCTGGCTGGCCCTCCAAGCCCACCCGGACTTCGGCGCGCTCAAGCCCCGCTCCGTTTCCCTGCTGGAAAAAATCCTCACGAACGGCGGCTCCGGCATCGCCGCCCGCCAGTTCACCGCCGCCGATCTCAACCCCGTGTTCCGGCAGGCCGCCCAAGACCTCAACCACTCCTTCGAAGCCCACGCCCCCGCCCTCGCTTCCGAAGCCCTTGCCAAAGCCTTGGAAAAATCCGGACTATTGGCGGAGAAAATCGACGCTCTTTTCCTCTGCACCTGCACCGGCTACCTCTGCCCCGGCCCCTCCAGCCACGTCGCGGAAAGCCTCGGCCTGCGCCCCGACACCTACCTCTGCGATCTCGTCGGCCTCGGCTGCGGCGCGGCCATCCCCACCCTCCGCGCCGCCCACGGATACCTCGCCGCAAACCCGTCCCACACCGTCGCCGTCGTCGCCGTGGAGATCTCCTCCGCCGCGTTTTACATCGATGACGATCCCGGCGTCCTGATCTCGCTCTGCCTCTTCGGCGATGGCGCGGCGGCCGCCATCCTCACCGGGAAACCCACCTACGAGGGTTGCCGTAGTTTCCATTCCTTCGACACCCATCACGTCCCGGAAGACCGCGAAAAAATCCGCTTCGTCAACTCCGCCGGAAAACTGAAAAACCAGCTCCACCGCAGCGTCCCGGAGCTCGCTGCGAAAGCCGTCTCTATCCTTTTCGGACGGCTCCCGGAAAAGCCCGACCAGATCCTAGCCCACTCCGGCGGTCGCGACGTCATCGAAGCCCTCGAGTCCGCCCTCCCCGGCTTCCACCTCACCGAAACCCGCGAAATCCTCCGCCGCCACGGCAACATGTCCAGCCCCTCCCTCCTCTTCGCGCTGGAGGAAAGGCTGCGCCATTTTCCCGAATCCGAATCCCTCTGGCTCACCGCCTTCGGCGCCGGCTTCGCCGCGCATTCTTGTTCGCTATCGCGAACTTAGGGGTCAGGAATCAGGAATCGGGAGTCAGGTGTCAGGAGTCGGAAATCAACAATCAACAATCATCATTCATCATTCATCATTCATCAATCCCCCTCTTCATTCGCGAAAATTCGCGTCCATTCGCGGTTAAAAATCATGCCTACCCAAGAACAACGCCAAGCCCTGCGCAACCGCCCACCCGGCATCCCGGTGATGAAACAGCGCTGGGCCGGTCTCGGCTTCTTCCATTGGGAAGCCGATCCTGAAATGATCGCCGCGCGCCTCCCTGCCGGGCTGCATGTCGATACCTTCGCGGGCAAGGCCTACCTCGGCGTCGTGCCGTTTTTCATGGAGCGCATCCGCCCCACCGGTCTCCCCCCGCTGCCCTGGCTCTCCTGGTTCCACGAGTTGAACCTCCGCACCTACGTCCACGACGATGCGGGCAACCCCGGCGTCTGGTTTTTCTCGCTCGATTGCAACCAACCGCTCGCCGTCGAGATCGCCCGCCGCGCCTTCAATCTCCCCTACCAGCACGCCGCGATGTCGTCATCCGTCGCGGACGGTATCATCCATTACCGCAGCCGCCGCAAAGCCTCGCCGCTGCCCGCCGCCGAGTTCAGCTACCCGCTCCCGCAAAACCCGCAGCCCGCCGCGCCCGGCACGCTCGAATGGTTCCTCGTCGAGCGCTACCTCCTCTTCTCCGCCGACGCGCAGGGAAACCTCCACACCGGCCGCGTCCACCACACCCCCTACCTCATCGAGCCCATGCCCGCCGGGAAATGCTCCACCACTCCCTTCGCCCTCAACGGCTTCCCCGAACCGGAAGCGCCGCCCGTTTCCCTGCTCACCGCGACTCCGGTGGATGTGACTGTTTTTCCGCTGCGTAAGGTGTGAGGCAACGGGCAGTCGCCAACACGGAAATGGAGCACAGCTTCTTTTTGGGCTGCTTATTCAACCGGTCTAGGAGAGTAGGCAATGATCCATGGCACTGAGTGACCGTCCATCTTGAATTGATTCTTCTCCGCCCAGGCATCCAACGTTGAACGATAAATCTCCTTTCCTTCATGTTCAACGACGACCGTGCCTACCAGTGGTCTCGAGTATGTAGTCTTCCCATCCCTTGTCACACTCGACCACCTTCCGAAGAAAAATACCACACCCACGCCTTCCGTGTTTGTAGCGACGGGCATTCCGAGCGAATCGGGAAGAATTCCGGTCTTTCGCTTGGGATCGATCTCTAGTTCCTCGTAAGTCCCCGCGCCGTCGATTCGGACAATCGCGCCCTTGATTGGGGTGCCTGTGTCTGCTTCTACAACCTGAACCATAACCGGGAAAAATCCTTTGCCGTCTGAGATGATCGCGGCACCCGCGAGCGTTGCAACTGCGATCCATGCGAGGATGATTGTCTTCATGAGCTTGCTTCCGATAGTGCCACAATTGATATCCCCGTGGCACCTCCGGTCAAGACCGGGCGAACCCGGGGGCGCAAGCGGAGGAGATTCGTCCCCAACGGGGACAACGGTGATAGCGAAGGGTGCCGGGAGGCACCCTGGAATCACGCCCCACCCGTTTCCCGCGCCCTGCCGAGGCGCACGGAACGCATTCATCTCGGAAGTGATGGAACACCCCGCATGCCCATTGGGGCGAGGATAGCAATGTTTCGGGTGAAGGGCGTCGCACGCGGTCATACCATACCCATCCAAGTCCTTCATCCGTGAAAATCCGTGCCATCCGTGGCTCAGGATCTTTCCGTTGATGGCTGCGAAAAACTACGCGATCCCGTAATTCCGGAATGGGTCGAATCGGGTAAGATGAATCTAGTCAACCGCCCCCCCCGGCGGCACGCACCCCCCACCCCCCCGTGAAAATCAACAAGACTCCGCATCGCTGGGCCGGCATGACCTTGCTGGAACTCACCGTCGTCATCCTCGTCCTCCTTTCCCTCATCGGCATCCTGTTCATCGGGGCGCGCGGATGGAAGCGGGGCTCGGATCGCGCGGGCTGCATCCTCAACCACCGCATCGCCCAGCAGTCGGTGCGATCCTACCAGAACATGTACGGCTTCTCCTCCGGGCATCCGTTAGACATGGAGGACAAGATCATCGGCCCGGACAAATTTTTCTCCAGACCCTCCTGCCCGTCCGGCGGCGTCTACACCTACATCACCTACATCCCCCTGCCCGGCGAACTGGCCATGGAATGCTCCCTCCAGGGAAGCGACAAGCATGTCCCGGAAACCACCATCGGTTGGTGAGGCAGCGAGTCCGGAAAGGCCACGAATCTCCTGATCACCCCGATGGTCGAAACGTTCACGCGGGTTGCGCCGCCGGGATGATCGCCTAACAGGCCAGCGGTGCCGCCCTTGTGCATGATCCCGGAGATCCGCTCGCCGGTGGCAGGGAAAATCCGATCCGCGATTCGACCCTTGAGGCCGTCATAGACGAGGAAGGGGGTGTCCTCAGCAGGCTAGGAAATTCGCGATCAGCGCGAGGCCGGCGTCCTGGCTTTTCTCCGGGTGGAACTGGCAGCCGAGAATCCGGCCTTTTTCGACGGTGGCGGCGAATTTCTCGCCGTCGTAGTCGGTTTCGGAAATGGCCCAGGAATCGTCCACGGGCATCGGGTAGTAGGAATGAACGAAGTAAAAATACGGCTCCGCGCCGAGGCCTTTCCAGAAGGGGGAGCCGGGGTTGGCGGGGGTTGCGCCGTTCCAGCCCATCTGCGGGATTTTACGACCGGGGGCTTCCGCGAAACGCACGCAGCGACCTTTCACGATGCCGAGCCCGGCCACGCCGGGTGCTTCGTCGCTGCCGTCGAAGAGGATCTGGTAGCCTACGCAGATGCCGAAGTAGGGACGGCCGGCGGTGATCCATTCGCGCAGCGGCTCGACAAGGCCGCGCTCCGTGAGTCGCGCCATGACATCCGCGAACTCACCTTGGCCGGGCAGGATCAGGTGCGTCGCGCCAACGAAAGCGGTCGGATCGGCGATGACCACGGGATCATGGCCAAGCGCTTGGATCGCGTTGTGGACGCTGCGGAGATTCCCGCCGCCGTAATCGACAAGCCCGACTTTCACAAAGCTTGCTTGGTGCTGGGTATGCCTTTCACGCGGGCATCCTTTTCACAGGCCTCGCGCAGAGCCCTTGCGAGGCCTTTGAAGATGGCCTCGGCGATGTGGTGGCCGTCGCGGCCGTAGAGCAGCTCGATATGGATGTTCGCCCGAAGGTTGCTGGCCACGGCGCGGCAGAATTCCTCGACGAGGGTGAAGGGCATGTTCGGTGCGGAGGGTGTGCCGGCCGGCGCGCGGAACTCAAGGTGCGGGCGGTTGCTGAGATCCACGACGACCCGGGCGAGCGTCTCGTCCATCGGCAGATACGCGCAGCCGTAGCGGCGTATGCCCTCTTTCGTGCCGAGCGCCTCACGCATGCACTCGCCGATCACGATGCCGGTATCCTCGATGGTGTGGTGGAAATCGACCTCGATATCGCCCTGCACGCGGACTTTCAGATCGAAGAGGCCGTGCTTCGAAAAAAGGGTGAGCATGTGATCGAAAAAAGGGATGCCCGTATCAATCTCCGAGATCCCCGATCCATCGAGATGGATCGTAAGATCGATCTCCGTCTCCGCCGTCTTGCGGCTTTTCTGTGCGCTCCTGCCTGTCATGACCGTTCGTTTACTCTTGCGGTAAGCCGGCGCGTTTGCGCAATTTTGCAAGGTAGGTTTCCGGCAGCGCCTTCGCATCCTCAAGCACTAGCTTCTTTTCTTCATCCGTCTTTTCTTCCTCCGGCACGGCTTGAAGCGCTGCCCAAGCCGTCCGGTAAATCTCCGCAAGCGCGATTTCCGTATCCGGCTCGCGCTGATCAAGCCTTGTCAGCTCGGCGGTCACCTGCCGTTGGGCTTCTTCGAGGGACTCCTTGTGATAGGCATGCGGCGTGATCCATTTCATTTTTTCGGACTTCTCCTGCAGGAAACGTTCCTCGAGTTGCGATAGCTCGGTGTCCAGGGCGCGCTGAGATTTCGCCCTGTCATCGGGCGACATGCGGGCGAGACCCGATACCCTCATCGCCAAACGGCCTTCGAGGCTTTCCAAGCTCTCCGCGATGCTGGCGCTGTATGCTCCTAAAACCTGAACCATCAGAGAGGCGAGACCGGCGTGACCCTCCGGAGTCCCCAAGCACGTCTCGTAGGAATCGAAGCCCCTAAGCGCACTTAGAAAATCCCTCCGGCTCACGGCATCCCGGATCTTCTTCTCCGCGATTTTGGCGTCATATTCGTATGCGTTCGCCTCGTAATCCTCGGCGGGAATGATCCCCTCGCCGAACTTGACCGCGCCACCCTTGATGAGCGTCAGCTCCTCTTCCAAGGACTTGATCATCCCCTCGACATGCGCGTTTTTGGGACTTTTAGGAAAAGCCTCGATATACTCCTTCAGCTTTGCGATCCGCTCCTCATACCCCTCTTCGGAAAGGAGTTCGGGCGCCGGGCTCAGATCCGCGATTTTGATGAAAGCCTTTTCATATTCGGGCACTTTCTCGATCTTTAAAACCTCGGCGCGGGGAACGAGTTTCTCATCGCGAATCCTGGTGGTAACCTCCACTTCGACCACATAATTATCGCCTTCCTCGCGCAGGATGGTTCCTTCCAGCTTCTCGCCGTTTTTCATAGTCAGGACATCGGCACTGACGGGAAAGAACGACAGAGAGGAACAGGCGGCGGCAAGGGATAGGATACGGAATCTCATTTCTGATGGGTCTGGTTTCTGGGGTAGATGCGAGGCTGAATGATTTTTCGTTTCATGGCAAGGATGGAACACGGACATCCAATGCGGATGTGACCGGTCTTGCCACTCCATCGGGAGCGAGGTGGATCGCCTCGCCGGGTCTCGGGATCATATGCGGAGGGTCGGATGGCTTCACAAGGCGGCGGTTCACACCTTTCAACGGGCTTCTCGCCAGCGCTTCTTTCACGGTCTCGGGCGTATCTTTGCCAAACACGTAAGTCTCGGAGAAATGACGCATCAGAGTAGCCTGAATCACATCGCTGTGAAGGATAGGACTATGGAGGGCGGAGATAGGGAGTGCGCTTAGCTTTTTGCTGAGGGCTGGAACAAGCGGGATGTCCAGCGCAGCCAGCCGGGACTCTGACATGGCGAGAAGCCCCAAGGTGGATTCGTCGAAAAGCATGGCCGAATCCGTGATCGGTAACCGTGTCAAATCCGCGGCGAGCGGGCATTCCTTGACATACGCTTCAGAGGAAAATTCCTCGGATACGGTGCTGGAAAGGTCGCCGGCCCATAGCAACCAGTCTCCCTTGAGGGTCACCGCCTCGACATCGAGGGCGGCCTGTATTGCGGCGCCGTAAACGAAGGCTCGCGCGGCCAGGAGGCTTTCTGGAGCATCCCCCGCGTAAACCCTCAAACGCGGACCCTCCGTGAAATGCTCTTTCGCTTTCATCAGTGTTTCCGAGGCGAGATCGCGGTACGAGATTTGTCCGGTGATCCGGTAGGCCGTCGCGTAAGCGGAGATCATCCTGAAAGTCGCGACAGAGTTCGGCTCCTTGTCTGAGTAAGACACTTTCATCCGCCCGTTCCGCGCTTCCAGTAGCTTTGCCTGCGCGCTTCCCAGCAGCTCATTCACACGGGCGGGATCGGTATCCAGCAGAGTCGCCACTTCCTCAGGGGATTTCGCGAAAGCGATGCTGTTGCCCCTGAAATATTCGCGCAGCGGATCGAGTTCGGAAGGCAGGTTCCCGCCTTCTTTCATGCCGGATGCGGCCATCCAAACCGGCAATTCCTCCGGACTCAGGATATCCCTCACATCCTCATACATCCAAAGCCATTTAGCGACATCACCTGCCACATTCGAACCGAACGTGAACAGCCCGGCTTCCGTCATGTGATTCTCCCTCACGAACCCGAGAACACCCATCGCTCTGTCGAGGGCGCGTTTGTCACCGGTCGCCTCATAGGCGTTGAGCAGGCTCACAATCACCCGCGCCTGGCTGGAGCAGTCCCGATGGTAGACGGGAAACGACCATGACGAGCCTCGCCTAGAGCTAAATACACCGCCGTCCAGAGGGTCGAACATCGGGCTGACCAAGATATCGTCCAACAGCGAATCAAGAACCTTGAGCGATTTGTCGCGCAGATCATCGGGCAAACCTTCCATCCTGGAAGACATCGCGAGAACATCCAACACTCCGACGGGAAACAACCCGCCGGCCTCATCGAAGGTGCGGGACAACGGATCGTAAAGGGAGGTTAGCTGACGCAGCGCACGCTGCGCGTCGGCGGCGGGTTCCTCGCTGGTTTCGTTCTCCTTCAATCGCGCCAACATCCTCTCCCGGCGGTTTACTTGGTCGAGACGGCTGTTTGCCCTGATGTAATCGGGATCGTCCGCCCACGTGTGCGCCACCATCGTATGCGACTGGGAAATAAGTTCGGACGCAGAGCCAATATCTTTCGATGGCAGCGGCATCCACGCGACCGGATTCCCCGCCGGAGTCATCCAAACCACCAGCGGAAGTTGCAGGCCGCTACCGATCTCCGCGCAAAGCTCGACACTCAGGATTCCGATTTCCCGTATGGCATCGCCATCGATCAGGATGGGAACGTAAGATGAGTTGATCAACTCAACCATGGCGGCATCCGACGAGAGCCCGTGAAGGATTTCCACATACGAAGTCTGCTGCGGCATGGCGATCACAGCCAGCACGAGACGCTGGGAGTTATGCGCCATTTCAAGGCTGTCTTTCGTCCAAGGCTGCCAATGAATCGAGGAGGAGACCTGCGATGCGTAAACCGACCCTGGTAAGCCGCCCAGCGAATTTCCGACCGGGATCCCCCAGACATCACCGTTCACCTGCTCGAAGGGCATCTCCTCTTCCACCTTTTTCTCACCGCAACCCGCCAGCAAAGCAAAGCCCGCAGTGGCGAGACCGGCGCTGAAGAGTCGCTTTTGCGTTCTGGGTTTCATGGCTTCTCCGGGTGAGCATCCATAAATACCCCGCACTTGCCAAGGGAAGAAGAAAAGACTTCCGCTGCGTCCCGGCGGCGGTAATCTCCGCCAAGAATCTCTCCAAACGCCGCGTGATCAGCATTGCCATCTCAAGTCAAAAGGGAGGTGTGGGAAAAACCACACTTTCCATCAACCTCGCCCATGCCTTCGCGCGTGCCGGATTGAACACGCTATTAGTGGATGCCGACCCGCAGGGCTCCGTCGGACTCTCCCTCACCCGCCAGTCGCGCCTGCTGTCCGGATTTTACGATTTTCTCGCCGACCCCGGCATCCCGATGGAGCGCCTGATTGTCCCGACCCGGCTGGAAACCTTCGCACTCGTCGCCGCCGGGCAAGCCAGCGATTACGAGGCGGGCAACGGCTCCTCCGGCTCCCATCTCGCCCGCGTCCGCGCCTTTCTCCGCAACGCCGCCGCCCGCCGCTACGATATCTGCCTGATCGATACGGCGGCAGGGCTTTTCGGCGTCACCAACGACATCATCTCCTCCACAGACGCGATCATCATCCCGCAGCAGGCCGAGCCGCTCGGCATACGATCCGTGCCGAAACTTCTCGAAGGCCTCAACCGCCTCCGCATCATCAACCCGCGCCTCAACGTCCTCGGCGTCTGCCTCACCATGCTCCAGCAAGGCCTCGCCGAAAGCACCGAGGCCGCCTCCGCCTTACGCCAGCTTCTGCCGGAGGAAATGCTTTTCCAAACCTCCATCCCCCGCGACGAGATCTTCATCCGCGCCAGCGCGAAAGGGCTGCCCGTCGGAGTGCTGGAAGACGGGAAAGGCGCGGAAACCGTCTTCGATTCTCTTCGCGCGGAAGTGCAAGCCAAGCTGGCAAGATCCCGCGCAGCTGCCACTTACCAGCCCCACTGATGGATCCCGTCAACCCATGGCTTGACCCTTCTGAAGTCCGGCATCTCGCCGAGCAGTTGTTGCGTCCCGTCGCCCCCGCTCGCCTCTCCGCCGCGGATCCCGGATTCGACGCTTCTTTCATAGGCTTCACATCAGGTGGTGTGGCCTCGGTTATGCCTCCGCCAAGCGCATCCCCGCCGCCACACGTGCCCCACACCCCGCCCGTTCCGCCGATTCCACAAGCCGTTCCGCCCGTTGAGCCGCCCGCCGTATCCGCCCCACAAATACCTGCCTCCCCACCCGTTTCCCCACCCGTTTCCACACCCTCTCCCGAGCCGCCGCCCGCCGCCCCATCGCGGACGCGTTTCCTGCAGCGCATCCACATCTTCCGGGATTGGCTCGCGAAAAATTTTCAAGCCACCGACATCTTCATCCTCGATCGCGAGGGCAAGGTGATTTTCGACGAAAGCGGCCACGGACGGCTCCATTTCATGGCGCGCAACCTCGCCATCGCCTCGCGCGGATCCGGAAACATCCATGTCAAGATCGGCCCCTCCGCCATCCTTGAAGTGATCCCCTGCGAAACGCCGTACGGCCGCATCGTCCTCGGCGCATTGCTGCCGGATGCCCTGCCCTCGGAGCACATTCAAACGATCACGGAGGTTCTCATCCAGACCGCCTCGCCCGCGTGAAGATCGAGGTCTCAGGCAACCACGACCGGCTCGACGCCTACCTCGCCGCGACGCTGCCCGATCTCTCCCGCTCCCGCATCCAGGAGCTGATCCGCGAGCAATACATCCTCCTCAACGGCAAGCCCGCCAGGCCCCGCGATTCCATAAAATCCGGCGATTCCATCTCCGTCGTCATCCCCGAGGCCGTCCCTGACATCGCCGCCCCGCAGGATATTCCGTTAGATATCCTCTACGAGGACGAGCACATCCTCGTCCTCCACAAGGAGCACGGCATCGTCGTCCACCCCGCCCCCGGGAACCCCGACGGCACCCTCGTCAACGCCCTGCTCCACCATTGCAAAGGGCAGCTCTCCGGCATCGGCGGCGTCGAACGCCCCGGCATCGTCCACCGCCTCGACAAAGACACCTCGGGCTGCCTCGTCGTCGCGAAAACGGACATCGCCCACCAATCCCTCTCCACCCAGTTTTCCGAGCGCTCCACCATGGAGAAGCTCTACCTCGCCGTCACCCACGGCATCCCAAAACCGGACAAGGGCACGATCTTCACCCACATCGGCCGCCACCCCGTGAACCGCCAGAAAATGGCCGTCGTAAGCCCGCCCGGCGGCAAGACCGCGATCACCGATTACGAAACCCTCGCCACCGATCTCGCGACGAAAACCGCCCTCGTCCTCTGCCACCTCCACACCGGCCGCACCCACCAGATCCGCGTCCACATGCACCACCTCGGCACCCCCATCCTCGGCGATCCGATCTACGGAAAAAAGCACGAACTCCCCACCCCCCGCCTGCTGCTCCACGCCTGGCAGCTTACTTTCAATCATCCCGTTTCCGGAAAAAAACTCCACTTCACCGCCCCGCCTCCTTATGATTTCAATCCTTGGCTGGAGCGGCAAGAAGCATAAGCTCGCAAAAATCCCGGCCCGTCGCCATGCCCATGATCGACCCGACCCTATTTTCCGAAAAATCCTCCTCGCCGGTAAGATACCGTCGGAGGAGTTGCTGCCGTTGGTTTATGACGAACTGCGGCATCTGGCGGCGCGGCGGATGACCGCCTACGGCCCTGCGGCCACGCTCCAGCCCACCGCCTTGGTTCACGAGGCATGGCTCCGCTTGTCCGAGGTGCATGACCGCTTCTGGAACGACAAGGCGCATTTTTTCCGAACCGCCGCCCAGGCGATGCGCGGCATCCTGGTCGACCGCGCCCGCCGGAAAACGGCCTTGAAGCGGAACGACCGCCTCTCCATCCCCCAGCGGCTAGAACTCTTCATCCGCGTCTGCCACGCTATCCAGCACGCCCACCAGAAAGGCGTCATCCAGCGCCACCTTTGCGATGAGCCCGTCGCCGCCCACCCGCCCACTCCTGCCTACCTGTTTGGAAAGCTGATCCGCCGCAACCGCCTCGCCTTCGCCGTGGGCGGCATCGTTTTCCTATCACTCACCGCCGGCTTGACCACATCCACATGGCTCTATTTCCGCGAAGCCGAGGCCCGCCGCGAACAGGTGCGTCTCCGCGACGAGGCGGTGGCCGCCCGCAACGTGGAATCCAGGTTGCGGGCATACGCCGAGGCGCGGGAAACCTGCGCCCAAGCCGCCGTGAAACTTTCCTACGGCGGAATCGAGCAGGCCGACCAATTGCTCGCCACCATCCCCACCGAGCTGGCTCCCTCCTCCCTGGAGGCCGCCAATACTTACCGTGCCGTGGGCGATTGGCACCGCAAGGCCGGGCGCATGCGGCAAGCCGCCGAACGCTACACCGCCCTCGCCGCCTCCATCTCCGCTGCGGATAGCTCCGATCTCAACAAGATTTCCAGCGATCTCCTCCCCGCCGCCGCCGCCACCTGCGAGGTGGGCGATTGGAAGCGCTATGAACAGGTGCGCCGGGTGGCTCTGGAACGCTTCGGCAACACCCAAAATCCCGTCGTCGCGGAACAAATCCTCAAGGTCTGCACCCTGCGCCCGGCCGACCCTGGAAAGGATCGCCGCGCTCGGTGCGTTTCTCGAAGACTCCGTCCGCTCTGAAAGCGAAGTGGAGCAGCAAGGGGAAACTCAGGCCTGGTATTGTTACTCCCTCGCCTTGTGGTATCACCGCCGCAACGATCCGGCGCTAGCCATCCATTGGAGCGAGTCCTCCTTGCGCAGCAGCATGAAGGAGGAATCCCGGCTGGCTTGTGTGCGGCTGCTGCTTGCCATGTCCCTCCACCAGCAGGGAAAAGCCGTGGAAGCCGCAAAACTCCTGACCGAGGCCGCCACCCCCATCCATCAGATGATGTCCCTCCCTCCGCAAACCGCCGCCGACAAGATGGATTTTTTTTGGGTGGATTGGATCAGCGCCCATGTGCTGCTCAAGGAAGCGGAAGTCTTGATCGGTGCTTCTGCTACCGATTGAGCGTGGGTTGCGGGCGTTGAGGCCGATGGCTTTGCGTTGATCCTGGCTCAGGGCACTGCTGGGCAAGTGCCCTGTCAAATGACGATGTGGCAATGTATAATGTTTGACAAGCCGCACAAAAATACGCTCTTTTGTCCAGAGTATCAGACATTATGGGACGAGAAACCATCACACTACTACCCAAGCACGAGCGCCTTCTCGCCGATCTGGGAGAGAACCTCAGACTGGCGCGGTTGCGGCGAAAACTGAGTGCCGAACAGGTCGCGGAGCGGGCGGGCGTCAGCCGCTCGACACTCCATCTCATGGAAAATGGGGCAACCGGCACTTCGTTGGGCAAGCTCGTGCAGGTTTTGTCCGTTCTGGGACTGGAGCAAGATCTCTCCGCAGTCGGTAGCGACGATGTTCTGGGGCGCAAGCTGGAAGACGCCCGTCTCACTGAAACCCGGCGACGGGCACCGAAAAGGAAACCCAAGGCATGAGCAGGGAAATTGAAGTATGGGCCGACTGGCAGCAGCTCGGTGCGCCGATCCTGATGGGACGCCTGCGTTCCTCGCTGACCCGGGGAAAGGAGGTGTTTTCCTTCTCCTACGAGGGCGAATGGCTGGCAAGCGGTGCCGCGCGACAACTTGATCCCGATCTGCGGCTCTTCGGTGGCCCCCAATATTTGAACTCCGGGGAACGGTCGAACTTCGGGCTGTTCCTGGACTCGTCCCCGGACCGATGGGGACGGCTGCTCATGCAACGGCGGGAGGCGGCCCTCGCACGCGAAGCCAATCGGCCCGCCCATCGCCTGCAGGAAACCGATTACCTTCTCGGGGTGTATGACGAGCAGCGCTCCGGTGCCCTGAGATTCAAGGAGCGAGACACAGGGGATGGCTGGCTCAACAACGAATCCTCGATGCGGACTCCACCCTGGACATCCTTGCGGGAACTGGAACATGCCAGTTGGAAGATCCAGGATGCTTCTGCAAACGACGACCCTCACTATCTCGAATGGCTCAACCTCTTGATCGCGCCGGGTTCGTCGATCGGTGGCGCACGGCCGAAAGCCGGGGTCAGGGATCTTGAAGGCGATCTTTGGATCGCGAAGTTTCCCGGACGCACGGATACCCGGGACATGGCCGCGTGGGAAATGCTCACCCACCAACTCGCAGACAAGGCGGGCCTGCGTGTCGCGGAGGCCAGCCTGCAACAGTTCGGAGGCGGTCACCGGACATTCATGACCCGCCGCTTCGACCGGGTGCAGGAGACCAACGGGACGCAACGGATCCATTTCGCCTCGGCGATGACCCTGCTCGGGCACACCGATGGAGACAACCATCATGCCGGGGCAAGCTACTTGGAGATCGTCGAGTTTCTCACCCGCCAGGGAGCCGCACCCGTCCGCGATCTTGAGGAACTGTGGAGACGGATCGTCTTCTCCATTGCCGTTCGCAATACCGACGATCATCTTCGCAACCACGGTTTCCTGCTCACCGAGGACGGTTGGATTCTCGCTCCCGCCTATGATCTGAACCCCGATCCCGCCGGCACCGGACTGAGCCTCAACATCTCGGAAACCGACAACGCGCTGAGCTTCGATCTGGCCCTGGAAGTCGCTCCCTACTACCGACTCAAGCAGCCGTCGGCAGAAGCCATTCTGCGCGAGGTCAAGGATGCCGTGAGAACATGGAAAAAACAGGCAAGTGATCTTGGCATCGCTCGCGCTGAGCAGGAGATCATGGCCACAGCTTTCGAAGCCTGATCCGAATTCTCGACTCTCATGATCGGATAGGGATTCATGGTTCGGAGTTCAAATTCAAAATTCATTCCCCTAGTTGCCAGCACACAATCATTCTGTTACCCTTCGGCCATGACCGCCTTGGGACAACAGGATTCCATCACGGTGAGCGGCTACCTCGCAGGTGAGGAAATCAGCGGCGCGAAACATGAATACCTCGGTGGCACCGTCCACGCCATGGCGGGCG
The DNA here is from genome assembly GCA_043747935.1 of Akkermansiaceae bacterium. Taxonomy (GTDB): domain Bacteria; phylum Verrucomicrobiota; class Verrucomicrobiia; order Verrucomicrobiales; family Akkermansiaceae; genus Luteolibacter. The sequence goes on along the minus strand of JAYTOE010000180.1, from coordinate 16,026 downwards.
CGACGATCCGGCATAACAACATTGCCCTGAATTGCTTGGCCGCGCTACACGGAATGCTTTTCGTAGAAACGGAGATCCCCGCCGTCACGCTTCACCGCCGCCTGCCGGAAGGAGGATTCACCATCGAGCGCCACACCGGACTGGATGCCATGATCCCCCTGCCGGAAATCGAGGCGTCCTTGTCCCTCGCCGATCTCTACGAACGGGTCGAATTCGCCCCGTGAATTTTCCGAAAAACCTGCCTTGATCCTCGGACTGCGGATGAAGGTGCATCGGGGGGAAGGAGAGCACACGCGCCTCGCGTGTTGTCTTTGGCGCCCCCGCCAAAGACAGGCGTCGCACGGGAATCGAGCTGTTTCCGGCGAACAGCCTTCGATTGACGATTGCTGACCGGCGATTGCTGATTTTTGATCGGATCTTGGTGAGCTTTTCTGTCACTTCAAAAATCAGCAATCAACAATCATCAATCCCTCCCCACAGAGGGCGCAGGTGCTCCCCGAAGCATCCCGCCCTCAATCGCTACGAAATCCCAAGCTGCTCCAGCCGGATTTCTCATCAACCTGGATTCCTCAATTCAATCCGAAATCCATAGTTTCAGGGGTCATTTGCCGGGGATTTTACCGCGGATTACAGGCTTGGCGGTGCCAAACTCTATCCATTCCCATGCGCTGGTCCGTCCGATCCCTCTTGCCGCCTGCCCGCCCTGCGTCTAACCTGCCATCACCACGCCACCGACCATGCGCTACCTCGATCCCAAAAACGACCTCACCTTCAAAAAGGTCTTCGGCGAACACCCACACCTGCTGCGCAGCTTCCTCAATGCCATGCTCCCGCTGCCGCCCGACCGGCAAATCGTCTCGCTCGAATACCTCGCCCCCGAGCTGGTCCCGCAAATCCCGGTGATGAAAAATTCCATCGTGGACGTGCGTTGCGTGGACTCCCACGGCCGCCACTTCATCGTCGAGATGCAGGTGCTCTGGACTGACAGCTTCTACAACCGCGTGCTTTTCAACGCTTCAAAAGCCTACGTCAAACAGCTCAAGACCGGCGAGCACTACCACCTGCTCCAGCCGGTCTATTCGCTCAATCTCATCGACGACACCTTCCTCGCCGACAGCGATGACTACTACCATCACTACCAGATCGTGAATGTCGCCGACACCGGCCACCGTATCGAGGGACTGGAATTCGTTTTCGTCGAGCTGCCGAAGTTCCAGCCGAAAACCATCGCCGAAAAGAAGCTGCGGGCGCTCTGGCTGCGCTTCCTGACCGAAATCCAGGATCAATCGACGGAGGTGCCCGAGGAAATCCTCCAGGATGCCGACATCCGCCAGGCAGTGGAATGCCTGCAAGAATCCGCCTTCACCCTAGGCGAACTGGAAACCTACGACCGCTACTGGGATCAGGTGCGCGTCGAACGCACCCTGCTGTTCGACTCGCTGGCCGAAGGCGAGCAGATTGGCCTCGAAAAAGGCCGGGCGGAAGGCCGGGCGGAAGGCCGGACGGAAGGTGAGCGGCTCGGCATCGAAAAGGCCATGAGCCAAGCCCTCGCCCGGATGGTGGCCAGCGAAATACCCGAGCCGGATGCCCGGAAAATCCTCGGCCTTGCCGACCCGTGACCCTTTCCCATGCGCTTCCTCTCTTTCTGCTCACTGATCACTGATCACTCGGCACTTCCCCACCTCTTTGACGGCTTCCCACGTTTAGAAATACCGGCTTTTCCGGCTCATTCCGCCGCTTTTCCAAAAAAATGCCCGATACGACATTTTTTGTCGGGTTATCGGGGGGGAATACGATCTTTGGAATGCATGGACCTCCTCGACCAATGTCACGGGCGGTGTCGTCACAGGGAACAATACTACAACACGAGAATTCTCGGGTAACGCTTTCCCTTCTTCCGGAACAATCTGGATCTCCTTCGACTGGGGGAATTCTATTCAGGCTTCAGATAACGGCTCCTTTGGCGGACTCACGTTTTTTGAAGGTGCGTCTGAACGTTTGCTAATCGGCAACACATGGCAAGTGGCATTGAGTGCGAACCGTTTCTGGATATGAATGACGCTGCCGCGACGACGGTATTGAGTAGCACACCCAAAGTTTCGACAATTTGCTAGTCGGCACCACCATGCTCGATGTCGATGCCATCCCCGAGCCTTCCGCCGCCCTTCTCGGTGGTCTCGGCCTTCTCGCCCTGCTGCGCCGCCGCCGGTAATCCGGGGGGCAGCGGAAAAGCCGAGCTTTGTTTTTATATGGTAGGGCTGGGCCGCCGCGTCCCGCCCACTTCACCTTCTTCCGCCGGAGGCTAATTCTTCCTCTTAGTTTTCGCCCCACCATCCGCTGAAAATCAGGGACGACCACGGCGGGATCGTCCCTACCGGTTTTAAGCTGGAAGAGCCGATCCATCCGCCGTCCACTCACTCCATCCGGGCGGCGGGGAACGCCCTTACCCTGCCCGTGGTGATCCAGCAAAAGGATGGAGAGAAATGGAAACCGGTCACCACCGAAAACTGGCCGCACGATACGCGCTTCCGCAACTTCCTCTTCCTCTACACCTCCTTGCGGGATCATCACATGGCGTTCCACGGAATCTCCCAGCGCGTGGAGTGAAACACCCCTTGCCTACTCCGCGACACCAGGTGGCTCACTTTCAACCATCCCGTTTCCGGGAAAAAACTCCACTTCTCCGCCCCGCCGCCCGATGACTTCCGGCCATGGCTTGAAATGTAGGGAGCGTAGGCTTCACCCAAATCAACCGCCCTCGTTGCGGTAGCTCAACACAGAACCATCCACCAGGGAAATGGCGGACCAAGCCTCCTCCCAAGGCTCATGGCCGGTGCCTCCGACCGCTGTGACGTGAAGAAAAACGATTCCCTGGGCCAAGTCGAAAATCGGGTTGTCGTAAAAGTTCGAACCCCGCTCCCCCGCAAAGAACGCAACGGAAAGTCCATTCGTCCACGTCGGATCGCTTTGCCCATCCTCAATGCGCCGCACGGTGCATCGGCTCCCTTCGCAGATGACTTCGATTGTGGCGCCCTGATAGGTTTGTTTGAATGTGCCCATAGCTTTTAGTGAGTCGTTAGATCGCCGTATTGAAAATCGCCCGCCGGACTTTCCCCGTCGGCCTACGCAGGAAACGCTTCGCCAGTTCCTCGAACTGTTCGGACAAATCCGTTAGATAAATCTCCAGTTTCCCCTCACCCGATTTCCCGCTGAGCAGATTTTTCTCCTCTAACATTTTCTTCAGATGCTCCGCGCAGGTCGTCGCGGAATCCACCAGCCGCACATCGTCCGGCAGGATTTCGGTTAAGAGCGGGATGAGCAGCGGATAATGCGTGCAGGCCAGCATCAGGGTATCGATCCCCTTCGCCATCAGCGGCTCCAGGTATTTCCGCAGAATCTCCTTCGTGACCTCTTCGGAAATCCAGTTTTCCTCGATGAGCGGCACCAGCAGCGGAGTCGCGATGCCGTGGATCATGACGCCGCGCTTCTTCGTCGCCAGCGCGTGCTGATAGGCGTGGGAAGCGATCGTCCCGCGCGTCGCGATGATACCGATGCGATCCGCATCCGCGTTCGCAAGGGCTGCCTCCACCCCCGGCTCGATCACGCCCATGATCGGCACCGGGCAGCTTTTCCAGAACTCGGGAAGCGCGTGCGCCGTCGCCGTGTTGCAGGCCACCACGATCGCCTTCACGCCTTTTCCTAACAGAAAATCCACATCCTCCGCCACGAACCGGCGTATCGTCTCCGGGCTTTTCGATCCATACGGCAGCCGCGCCGTATCGCCGAGATAGATCACATCCTCGCCCGGCAACAGATCCTGCACCGCGCGCACCACCGTCAATCCACCCACCCCCGAATCAAATAATCCCAAAGCCGCGTCGTTCACGGGCGCGATTCTTGCGATCCGCCGCGTTTCATCAACTACCAATCACTGCTCCGACAGCACCCGCAACACGTCACCGATGGTGTGATCCGCCTCGATGGGATGCCGCAGCGCCTTGTCCAGGATCAGCGAGTAGCTGTTCTGCCGCCCGACCCGCTCCCGCACCAGATAGCCGCCCTCCTCCAGATCCGCCACGATCCCCTGCACCGCGCGTTCGGTGATCCCGATGTCCAGCGCGACTTCCCGCAACGGCCTATCCCCGTTCCGAGCGAGACAGACCATCACATGGGCGTGGTTCGTAAAAATTGTCCAGTTCGATGCCTCAGCCATGCCCATGGAAACTAGGAGAAAACGCGGCAAAGCACGAATTATTTTTCGCGAGAACCCGGGCATAGCCCCTTATTACGAAAGTTGTTTCGTGAATTATGTTGCGCGATTATATTTTCTTATAAATAACCCCGCCGCCATGGAATCCTTATACCTACTGCTCGCGAACTTGATCTCACCGCCCGTCATTGCCTTCGCCGCCGGTGTGATCGCCGTCCGCGTCGGCAGCGACCTGCGCTTTCCCGAGCAGGTTTACCAGGGGCTGACGATCTACCTCCTGCTCGCCATCGGCTTCAAGGGCGGCTCCGCGATGGCCTCTTCCTCGATTGCGGAACTTGCCCTGCCACTCGGCGCAACCCTTCTGATCGGCTCGGTGATCCCGGTGGTCGTTTTCTTTTCGACCCGGAAAATCCTCGGCCTCAGCGCATCGAACGCCGCCGCCCTCGCTGCGCATTACGGCTCCGTATCCGCCGTCACCTTCATGGCTTGCCTCGCTTTCCTGGATCAACGCGATGTCGCCTACGAGGGCTTCATGCCTGCCGTCATGGCCGCGATGGAAATCCCCGCCATCCTCGTCGCCATGCTGCTCGCGAAACGTTTCAGCGCCCGCGCGAAGGCACCGCTCATGGACTCGGTTCACGAGGTAATCACCGGCAAAACCTTCATCCTCCTGCTTTGCGGCCTGGTCTGCGGCATCACTGCCGGCGACCACGGGCGCGAACTTCTCAAGCCCTTCTTCGTCACTCCCTTCTACGGCGTGCTGATGCTTTTCCTGCTGGAAATGGGTCTTATCGCCGGCGCGAAACTCCGCGAGTCCGGCGGCATCTCGAAAGGCTTAGTGGCCTTCGCGATCATCGCGCCCATCGTCCAAGCCTGCCTTGGCCTCCTGCTCGCATGGAGCATCGGCCTCAGCCAAGGGGGCGCGGTCACCTTCGCCGTGCTCGCCGCCAGCGCCTCCTACATCGCCGCCCCCGCCGCCGTCCGCGCCGCCCTCCCCCACGCCGATCCGGCCATCTACGTCACCACCTCCCTCGCCATCACTTTCCCCTTCAACCTCGTCATCGGCATCCCCCTCTATATCGCCATGAGCGGACTGCTCTACGGCGCGTGACCAACTCTTCCTTGAAGTTTGAAGTTTAAAATTTAAGGTTTCCCCCCATGTCTGCCTGCGGCCCGAAAATGAAAATGGATCCCGTCCTCCACCGGGAGAGGAAACCGGATTGGATCAAGGTGCGCTTGCCGAACAACCCGGCCTTCTGGTCCACGAAGTCGCTGATCACCGACCTCAAGCTCGTCACCGTCTGCGAAGAAGCACAGTGCCCAAACCGTTGGGAATGCTGGGGGCAGGGCACGGCCACTTTTATGATCGCCGGCGACAAATGCACCCGCGCCTGCGGTTTCTGCGCCGTAAAAACTGCGAAGCCCGATGCCCTCGAAGCCGACGAACCCGCCCGCGTCGCCGAAGCCACCCGGCGCATGAACCTCAAGCACGTCGTCATCACCGCCGTCGCCCGCGATGACCTCCGCGACGGCGGAGCAGAACATTTCCGCGAAACCATCCGCGCCGTCCGCGAGGCGAATCCGGAAATCATCATCGAGGTGCTCGTCCCCGATTTCAACGACCGCGACTGGGCGCTCCAGATGGTCATGGACGCCCGCCCGCACATCTTCAACCACAACTTGGAGACCGTCGAACGCCTCACCCCACTCGTCCGTTCCCGCGCCCAATACCAACGCTCTCTCACCGTCCTGAAAAAGGCGAAGAAAATGGTGAACGGCAGCGTCGCCACGAAATCCGGCATTATGCTCGGCCTCGGCGAGCGCCGCGACGAAATCCTCACCGCGATGGACGACCTGTTAGAGCACGACGTCACCGTCCTCACCCTCGGCCAATATCTCCGCCCCACGCCGAAACACCTCCCGGTCGTCGAATACATCCACCCCGATCTCTTCGCGGAATACAAATCCATCGCCCTCGAAAAAGGCTTCCGCCACGTCGCCTCCGGCCCGCTCGTCCGCTCCTCCTACCACGCCGCCGATTTTCGCCCCGAGCTCGATGTCCTCCAAGCCATCGAAACCGACCTCCGCGCCGCCGACGGCCTCGAACTCGGCCCCGAACACCTCCCTGTCCTGCGGACGGTAAAATCTGAAACGCTGAAAATCTGAAACGCTGAAATCCACGCAGCGCATATTCATTTCAGCTTCTCAGCATTTCAGTTTTTCAGCATTTACCCATGCCCTGGCTCATCAAATCCGAACCCGATGTCTTCTCCATCCACGATCTCGAAAAGGTCGAGCAGGAACCATGGTCCGGCGTCCGCAACTACCAGGCGCGGAACTACATGTGGAAGGAAATGAAGGTCGGCGATCTCGCCCTCTTCTACCACTCGAACGCGAAACCGCCCGGCATCGCGGGCATCGCGAAGGTAGCCTCCGCGCCTTATCCGGATCCCACCCAGTTCGACAAAAAGTCCGAGTATTTCGACCCCGCCGCCACCGAGGAAAAACCCCGCTGGTATCTCGTCGATTTCGAACACGTCGCCACTTTCAAGGAACTCCTCCCGCTCGAAACCCTGAAGGCCGACAAGACCCTTTCCGAAATGCTCGTCTGCCAGAAAGGCACCCGCCTCTCGATCACACCGGTCGAGAAACAGCATTTCACCCGCGTCCTCAAGCTTGCAGGAGTGAGAATCTGATAAACTCAAGCCTCCCCCTAATCCGTGCCTCGCCGAGAAAAAATCGGTTAGTCTCGCGCCATGATGGAAGAGCGGGTGAACGAACTCCTACCTCTCGCGGCGAAGATCGCCCGGGAGTTCGTGAACATTCCCGGGCTGACATTCGCCGAGATCGAACTCTCCGCGCAGGAGGCTCTTGCCCACGCCGCGCGGCATTTCGATCCGGAAAAGGGCGACTTCACACCCTACGCCGCCCGCGCAATGCCCAATGCCTTGTGCGATCTTTACGAGCGGCAAAAGCGCCACCATCACCACCACGAATACGTCCTCGATGAACCCGTCGCCAGCGGCAGTGCAACCACTGCCGAAGCCCGCGTCCACGGCATTCCCTCGCCCGTCAGCCCTCCGGTCGATCACGCGGCCATGCACGAATCCCGTGGAAATGCTTGCCATCTTGCGGCGTGACATCGCCAGCCAATACCTCATCGCCGTTCCGCAAATGCGGGCGACGGATGAACCCGCCGCCGTCCGGGAACTCCTTCTTTCCTCCTACCTGCCTTGACACGGCTACTTCAATGGTATGTAGTGATGGTATGCCAACGATGACCCACAGAACCACCTTTGCCTTGGATGAAGCAACGGCTCAACGCCTCAAACGCCTAGCCGCTCGCTGGGATGTTTCGCAGGCCGAAGTCGTGCGCCGTTCCGTCGCGCAAGCTGAAAACCTTAATCCAGCCGAGACTCCCGACCCGACCGCCATGCTGCGAGCACTATTCGCCTCGGGAGGTGGCCTTGATCTCGAAAAGGGAAACGCCTACATCGCGGAAGTGTATGAAGACCGGAAACATTGGAGGGGCGAGTGATCTGCCTCGACGCGAACTTCCTGATCGGCGGAGTGATCGAGGCTCGTCCGGAATCTCGTCACCTTCTCGCCTGGGCTGCGGCGGGGGAGACATTCTGCACGGCGGCTCCCGCTTGGTATGAATTTCTTTGCGGCCCGGTCACGCCCGCTCAGATCGAAACGATGCTGGCTTTTCTCAAAGGGGGCATCATCCCGTTCGCTGCCGATCAAGCACAGGTGGCTGCCCGACTCTTTAATGCCACAGAACGCCTGCGTCGCTTGCGGGTGGATGCCATGATTGCCGCCACTGCCATCTCCCAGCAGGCACCTCTCGCCACTCTCAACACCGCAGATTTCAAGCTCTTTACCTCTCACGGACTTGAGCTGGCCATCCCTCTCGAACCGTAGCCTCCTCATGGACAAGTCCACCGCACAACGCGTCGTCAGCCAAACCTTCAAGGCCGCCTTTGATCGAGGATTTCGATACCACCAGCAATCGCCTCGGCAACACCGTCAATAAGATCTACGACCCCGCCGCAGGTTCAGGCTCCTTGCTGCTCCAGGCAAAGAAACACTTCGACACCCACATCATCGAGGACGGCTTCTTCGGGCAGGAAATCAACCACACCACTATCTGGATCGCCCGAGCGACAACATCGTGGAAAAGACCCGCAAGATCCATGATGACTACATCCACGATTTCGTTTTTGACGATGGCCATATCCAGAATATCTATCTGCTCGATATTCCGGGGATATCACCTCCGGGACTGCGATACAGATCGAAGCGATCGATGGTGAAGTCAGAGTTTGCGCTAAGACAAGTGTCCTTGCTCTTGTAGCTGGTGGATTTAAGGCGCAGATTTCGCGATTCCGTAACATTTGCCCACCTGTGTGAGTATTCCACTCTCCGACGAACCTACATTCACCCTACCGCCCCAGAATCTATGCAAAAACTCATCCCCGCCCTGCTCATCTCCTCGCTCGCCGTGCCGGTTCTTGGCGCGGTGGAAGCTCCGCCCAAAAAAATCATCGTAGGCGGGCAAGTTCAGTCCGCAGGCGGCGGTGATATCCTCAATGAACTGCCGCTTCCCTCTTGGGTTTGGGGCAAGGATCAGGGCAAAACCCAGTTTGTCAGAACCACTTTCGGCACGCCCGCGAATCTCGAATCGGCGCGCCTCGTCGCCACCTGTGACAATGTGTTCACGCTGTGGATCAACGGCAAAGAGCTTGCCCAAAGCAAGGAATGGAGCACTCCGGTTGACATCAATGTCCTCGCGAATCTCGCGAAAACTGGAAAGAACGTGATCGCCATCAAGGCCGAGAACCAAGGCGCTGCGGCGGGTCTGATCGCGAAGCTGGTTCTCACCTCGAAGGGCGGCGTGCGCGAAATCATCATGACCGGAAACGACGGCTGGAAACTCTCCGAGACCGAAGCCGCCGGCTGGCAAACCGTCGGCTTCGACGACAGCGCATGGCAGCAGCCTGAAAAAATCGCCGCTCTCGGAGCGCCGCCATGGGGCATACCCGGCGGCAAGGCAGGCGGCGGATCGGCGCTCACTCCCGACAAGCTGAAAATCGCCGCAGGTTTCCGCGCCGAACTTCTCTACACGGTGCCCGCCGGGGAACAGGGTTCATGGGTCTCGCTCACGAAAGACGCCGCAGGCCGCTTCATCGCCTCCGATCAGGGAGGCAAGGGGCTGTTCCGGATTTCCGTGAAAGACACCGAGGATGCGATCCATGTGGACGTGGAAAAAATCCCCGTCGCCATCTCCGGTGCCCAAGGCCTGGCATGGGCTCACGGCAAACTCTACGCCCACGTCACCGGAGCAGGCCTTTTCACCGCCACCGACACGAACAACGACGGCATGCTGGACGCCAAGGCAGAACTCGGCGGTGCCAACGGCGGCGGCGAGCACGGCAACCACGCCGTCATCCCGGACAAGGACGGGAAAAATCTTCTGATCGTCGGCGGCAACCACACCGCGCTCCCGCAAGAACTCGTCAAGGGCTCCTCCACCACCTGGAGCGAGGATCACCTCCTGCCGCGCGATTGGGACGCGAACGGCCATGCCAAAGGCGTTCTCGCGCCCGGCGGATGGATCTGCAAGGCCACCCCGGACGGGAAAAGCTACTTCGTCCAAAGCATGGGCTACCGGAACCAATATGACATCGCGCTCAACCGCTTTGGCGACATTTTCACCTACGATTCGGACATGGAATGGGACATGGGCATGCCGTGGTATCGCCCGACCCGCGTCTGCCATGCCACCAGCGGAGCCGACTTCGGATGGCGCAGCGGCAGCGGTGTATGGCCCACCTATTATGAGGACAGCCTCCCGCCTGTCGTCGATATCGGCCCCGGTTCACCGACCGGCACCGTCATGGGCGCGGGAGCGAAGTTTCCCACGAAATATCAGGACGCGATCTTCGCGCTCGATTGGACATTCGGCACCATCTACACCATCCATCTCACTCCGCAGGGCGCGAGCTACACGGCGAAGACCGAGGAATTCATCTCCGGCGCGCCCCTTCCTGTTTCCGATGCGATCGTCGGCGATGACGGCGCACTCTACTTCACCACCGGTGGCCGAGGCACCCAGTCCGCGCTCTACCGCGTCGTTTACACCGGAGGTGAATCCACCGCCGCGCCCACTGGAGACGGCCCGGCAGATGCTGCGCAAGCACGTGCCCTGCGCCGCTCGCTCGAAGTCTTTCACGGCAAGAAAAGTCCCGACGCTGTCGCCGCCGCATGGCCGCACTTGGGCAGCACGGATCGCTTCATCCGCAACGCCGCCCGCGTCGCCATCGAGGCACAGCCCGCCGCCGAATGGGCGTCGAAAGTTTTCCCGGAGAAAAACACCCAGGCCCGCATCACCGGAGCCGTCGCCCTCGCGCGGAGCAATGACAAGCAATACAAAGCGCCGCTCATCGCCTCCCTGTTAGAGCTTTCCCCGGAGAGTTTGGAAGAAAGCCAGTTGCTCGGGCTTATCCGCGCCTACGGCCTCATCTTCATGCGTCTCGGCGCGCCGGATGCGGCGGAAAAGGCGGCGATCATCACCGAGCTGAATTCGCTTTTCCCCGCGAAAACCCCGCACCTCAACACCGAGCTCGCGCAGATCCTCGTCTATCTCGATGCGCCCGACGTCGTTTCCCGCACGATGGAACTGATCCGCAATCCATCGAAACCCGTCGTCCCCGATTGGTTCGAACTGATCGCACGCAACGGCGGCTACGGCGGCAGCATCCGCAAGCTCCTCGACAACCCGAGCCCGGCGCAGGAAATCGGCTACGCGTTCATCCTCCGCAACGTCCGCTACGGCTGGACGATCAAGGAGCGCCGCGAATACGTTTCCTTCCTCAACAACGCCGGCAAGTTCTCCGGCGGCAACAGCTACGCAGGCTTCCTCACCAACATCCGCAGCGAGGCCCTTGTGAACGCATCCGAGGCGGAGCGCGCCGCCCTCGCCGATCTCACCGGCGAAACGATCGCCGCCAAGCCGGACTTCGCCATCACCCCGCCGAAAGGCCCGGGCCAGGCATGGACTGTGGCCAGCGCCCTCGCCACCATCGGGGAAAACGGCGCGATGCAAGGCCGCGATTTCAATTCCGGCCGCAACCTCCTGCACGCCACCGCCTGCGCTTCCTGCCACCACTTCGATGGCTTGGGCGGTTCCATCGGCCCGGATCTCACCACCGTGCGGAACAAGTTCGGCGCCCGCGATCTGCTCGAGGCCATCATCGAGCCAAGCAAGGTCATCTCCGACCAATACGGCTCCTCCACCGTCACTCTCAACGACGGCAAGACCCACGCCGGCCTCGTCATCACCGAAGGCGACATCGTCACCATCCACACCGCCGATCCGAAGGCGGAGCCCGTCGTCATCAATCACTCCGACGTGAAATCCATCGAGGTTTCCCCCATCTCCCAGATGCCGCCGGGACTCATCAACTCCCTCTCCGCCGACGAACTCCGCGACCTCATCGCCTACCTCATGTCCCGCGGAAATCCCGAGGATCCGATGTTCCGGAAGTAGCCCCAGCCAGGCGCGGGCTGAGATACGCCTTGCGCCCGGAAATGCGTTCCCCCGGGTGTTTTGTCTGAGAAAATCAACCCGGCTTCATCTCACAGGAAATTCCCCTTTCCGCTCCGGCAATCCCTTTGGCTGTATGGAGGTGGTGTATTTTGTCTGGGAACATGAATTATCACTCACCCATTCGCAGCACCCTTTATTGTTATGCTCTTAGATTCCCTCCTTGTTGCTCGCCTGCACCTCATCACTTTGGATCTACTTGTGCAATGTCAATGGTGCCATCTAAGAACCCTCGGAACGTGAACTTTCCATCAGGCGTAACGAGGTTCAAAACGGATTCTTTCGAGTCATCATCGACAGCTTTCCTTATCCGAGGAACATACAAAAAACCACCTGAATCTAAGAATAGGATTTCGGACTCTCTGAGATCGCCGTCAACTACGAGGCTTAAAAGCGACATTGGCCAATGCCCCTTAACACTGCGGTGTTCCAAGCACTCATCAAGCACCTTGCGAAACTGACAATGGACACCCAAAAAAGACACGGTGTCTTCTGCCGGAATGATCGCAAGTAAGTTCTTTAGCTGTATCCGCTCCTTGCGGAGTTGCTCAATGGCTGTCCTGTCTTTATCGGTCTTCCCGATGATGAAGTGTCCCGAAGCCAACTTTGGATGTTCAAGCAAAGAAGCAATCGAACGCCAATTCTCATTAGCGTAGGCTGTTCCCTCCTTGATGCGGTCCTGCGCGAAGCTAGCGGCTCCATCGTGACCCAGAATGTCATGCAGGAGATAAGCGATGACCTCCAAGTCAGTCTGATGCTGCGGGAAGTCAAAAAAATGAGAATCGCGCAGCAGCTCAATCGTCGCATTCTCGGCGTTACGGAGGGCTTGAAAGACGGGTAGATCGCGCTTCTTCTCTTTGAGGACTGACGGATTGGCCGTTCCTTCCAGTAGTTCAGCGTCTGTTGGCTTCTTTCTGAAATAGAGTAAGCTGAGCAGGTCGTCACCGTGATCCGTGATCAGATTGTCACCTCCATTCTCTATCAATTCATGAAACTCATCAGTTGAGTAGTCCGATAGCGACTTTTCTTCGGCAACCGCCGCAGCAAGGCAAAGAATTAGTATTGCAAATGCTTTGAAGATTCTAGAGTTTATCACTTTCATATTTTTGTTATCACTGTTGAATACCGATCCCGATTTCGTGTGTTTCCGCACCCCATACCCCATTCTCTTTGTTGATCTTGACGTTGGAATACCAGTCAGCTTTGTCTGAGATATCGAACCACTTGCCGGCCAAGCGGACACGTGACCATTCCTTGAAGATGTGCTTAACCTCGAAGGAATTACCGTCTGGAATATAAACGACCGGCTCACCGAAGTCTTCTTTCTTGATGGTGTCAGCTCCCGGCGAGTCCACCGAGAATATCTCTCCACTCTCCTCCTTCTCCGTGGACTGTTCATAGGGGTCTTCGTCCCGAGTGTAGTTGGTGTCGTCATCAATCACCCAATTCAGCTCTTCGACATCGATTACCCCATCAAGTATTCGGGTCAGTTTCCGATCTCTCGATACGTCCCAATGCGTGTAGTAGGCTCTTCCGCCATCAAATGTAAGCGGTGGATTCTGATCCTTTTGTGTCATCTTCGTTAGCTCAGGAATATCGTCATCAAGATCAAACATGGACTTCGGCTCAATATCTGCCCGCCACTCGATTCCGCTTATGAACAGGTGGTGATGGTTCCTGTCCATAGTTCCATCGAGCTGCGGAAACTCCCGCGTGAATGTGACTTCATGACTTCCAAGCTGGGTCATCTCGAAGTCGTCTAGGCTCAAGTCGTTGTTGGCCGAAAAAGTGGCTCCTTGGATCCGTCCGTTCATCGTCGCCCACACCACCCAAACGTTCATCTTCGCTGCCTCGGCTCCGCCTTGCTTGACCTTGATCTTCACCACGGTCTCCGCCGCAGCGTCGCGCTTGACGCGACGCTTCATCGGATCGGTCGGGTGGGCTTCGCCGCCATCCCATTCGAGCAACTCGACGAATCGATCCTCCACTACGCCAGTGGCCTTGAGGATGACGAAATCGTCCGGTATCTCCGTCGTCTTCTTCGGGCTGACGTAGTGCTTCTCGCCGACGGCACCCTTGTTGCTCGGAATCAGGTCACCCGTTGTGCCGGACTGACCCTCGTCCGGCTCGATTTCAACGGTGAACGGCGTCGTCGTGACCTGCTCGGAGTGGGATTCGTTCCCGGTGAAGTTCTGCACGAAGCCCGATTCAACGTCGAATGGCTCCGAAACAAGCTGGTTGGCCGGAATGATGACATCCTCAGTATCAACCTCCGGGGTCTGCTCCACGCCGTCAATCGTCCGTTCGGTTAGTACAATCACCGTCTTCTTGTATTGTTCCGGCCAAGCGGTTCCCGTTCTCAGCCAGTGTCTCTGATGGTTCAGCGTCGCGTGGTAGCATGGCGGATTCGGCAGAAGGTTCGAGATGCCTTCCGAAACGGCTAATCCGCTTGCTCCTTCTGTCGCTGAGAGCGTGGAAGGAAAAGTGAGTTCTTGCAGCCTGCCCTTGAGGTCGGGGAACGGAATCGGAGCCGACAACTGCTCGGTCGAATTGAGGGCGGCGTTCCAAAGCGCGTTACGAACCAGTGTCCCCGTGTTGTATGGCGGCTCGTAGTCGTCGAAATCGTATTGCAGGTCTCGGGTCGTCCGCTGCCACCAGAAATCCGGTGCGCTCTGATCGTCGTTCGGGTCGGTGCCCGCAGCAATCTCAGCACCATCGGGAACGCCGTCGCCATCAGTGTCGGCGTTAAACGGGTCTGTGCCATGGATGTGAATCTCATCCCAATTGCTGATTCCGTCGCCGTCATAGTCACCACTCCAGAAGTTTGCCGTATCGTCCGTGTAGCGCAGCCGGACGAAAAACCGTTCGGCGGAAGAGGCGAAGCCGTAGGGAATCGAGCTGCCCCAGCCCATCTCCATGAGCGGGAAATACTGCCAGTTCACGAGATCGTCGGAGTGCTGGAGGAAATATCCCCGACCATAAACACCTTCCCAATCCAGATTCCAAGTGTTGCTCGCACCGGGGGAAAGAGTAGGGCTTGGTTGCGGAACCTGTGCCTTCAATCCAGAAACCGCCGTTAGAGCAAATAGGAGAGCAAGGGCGTGAGTTCTCATTGCGCATCCTCCGTGTTAGAGGTTCCGGCCTTTGAAGGTGCTTCACGCCGCCAAAACTGGATCACAGTATCCTTCGGTTGCGGCGGATTGGCGCGAAGCCATGCTTCGCGCTCTGCGCTTGCGCGGAGCCGACCCTTATGGGCGGCGACAAGCTTGTCTTGCTCGTTCTCGTAAAGGTCGTGCAGCGCGATCATCATCGCAAGGGCATCGCCCTTACTCTCGTCTCCCTTGACGAGAGTGAAGGCGGGATAATCCACGCCAAGTTCAGGCGGCTTGCCCGGCCATTCCGATTTGCGTTCCTTGTCGGTGCTAATATCACCAACAGCCATGATGAAATTATAGCGCGTATGGTCAGACTCGAATTCGGCGAAGCCGGAAAGGTGATTAAAATTCACGTTGCTCCATGCCTGAAACTCTTCGCCCTCGTAATACCAGCGAACAAAAGTCGCCTTGCCATCAACCACGGATGCGGAAAGCAGTATCAACTTGCTTTCTTTGTGATCGGCAATGCGCTCCTGCCACTCCGGGGAGGCGCGAAGCGCCTCCAATTCTTCCTTGGTGGCAGGTGGCGGCGGTGGTGGAGGATTAGACAAGCCCGGATCACTGACGCGCTGCATGATGATCTTCCGATCCTCCAAATGGCGAACGGTCGTGCTCTCCACGGTGAACGATGGAAGCTCTTTCGGTGGTGCCGGTTCGGCGGGTGTGCCATCCGCAACGGGGCTGACGAGCTTCGCCCCGCCCTCATCCTGCGCGTGCAGTGGAAGGCCGCAAACGAGGGAAATCGTTAGAACGGTGAGCGTCTTCATAGGGGCGTTCGATACGCCAGAAACGCATCGCTTACAAGGTTGGTGTGGTGGTGGTGTCTTGCATTTTTTTGCATAACGTCAAAGAGCACGCACCCCTATCAGCGGGGGCGGACGTCGATCCCGGGGTTGAGGTGGAAACTACGGAAGATCATGAAAACAGGGCGGCTGATAGGGGTTGCTGTGTCTCGTCTTGTTGAACTAAGCCGCTGCGCGTCAGTCTGTCAGATTGGATGGTGATGCGGAGGATAGGGATTGGATGGTAGTTGGTTGCGGGGCGGGATGTCA
>JAYTOE010000179.1:0-14880 GCA_043747935.1 Akkermansiaceae bacterium | reverse complement strand
CTCGGATTCCTTTCCCTCGGAATCGTGAGCGCTGAGACTGTGGCGGAACGTCCGGCAAAGGCGAAGGTGGTCGTCATCCCGGTCCGCGATCAAATCGGTCCGCCGCTCCTCTACATCGTCCGGCGCGGACTCAAGGAGGCCATCGAGCAAAAGGTGGATACCATCGTCCTCGACATGGAAACGCCCGGTGGCCAGCTCGATGTGACGTTCGATATCCTCAAGGCCTTGGAGAAATTTCCCGGCAAGACCGTCACCTACGTCAACCGCGAGGCGATCTCCGCCGGGGCGATCATTTCCGCCGGGACGGATGAGATTTATTTCGCTCCCGGTGCGGTGATCGGTGCGGCGGCTCCGGTAAATTCGGATGGTGCCGACATCGGCGAAACGATGAAGGAAAAATACGTGAGTTACCTGCGTGCCCGAATGCGTGCGATCTCGGAAGGCAAGGGCTACCGTGGCGAGGTGATCTCCGCGATGATCGATGAGGACGTCGAGTTGAAGATTGGGGACGACGTCATCAAGCCGGCCGGCAAGCTGCTTTCCCTCACCGCGCTGGAAGCAATGAAAACCTACGGCGATCCGCCGCTGCCGATGTTAGGCAGCGGCATCGCGGACAATCTGGACGATCTGTTGAACCAGCTCCACGGCAAGGGCAACTACACTATGGAGAGGCTCCAGGTCACTTGGTCGGAAACGGCCGCGCAATACATGATGGCGATCACGCCGGTTCTGATGGGCCTTGGACTGCTGGCCCTGTTCATCGAGTTCAAGACGCCCGGCTTCGGGATTTTCGGGATTTCCGGGCTCGTGTTGCTGGGGATCGTCTTTCTCGGCCAGTATATCGCAGGACTCTCGGGCCATGAGCCGGTCCTATTCTTCATGTTGGGCGTGGCGTTGATCGGCATCGAGTTGTTCTTCTTTCCCGGAGTGTTTGTCCTGGCGCTAACCGGAGTGGCGCTGATGTTCGGCTCGCTGGTGTGGTCGATGACCGATCTGTGGCCGAGCCAGCCGATTCCCTTTTCAAGCGGCATCTTCTTCCGACCCATCGCGAGCGTGATGATCGGCGTGGTTCTTGCGTTGGTGATGTTCGCGGCAATCCTGAGGTTTCTTCCCCGTGGAGGGCTGTGGGGCCACATGGTTCTCGATGCGGTGGTCGGCGGCGAGCCGGGACCGATGCGTGCGCTGGCCGGCGGCGGCACGACTCAACCCGCGGCGGCCAGCTTGATCGGTGAAAGCGGCACGGCCGCCACCGCGCTTTTTCCAAGCGGCCAGGTGGAGATCGCCGGCAGGCGCTACGAAGCGCGGCTCGCGGTGGGATTCGCTGAAAAGGGAACTCCGGTGAGGGTCACCGGCCTCGCGGAATTCGGCCTGGCAGTGGAGGTTCTATCATGACACTTCTCATCTTGCTTTTTGCCATCGGCATCCTGCTCATCGCCGCGGAGGTCATCGTGCCCGGCGGGATTCTCGGAACCATCGGAGGATTGATGATGTTTGGTGGCTGCATTCTGGCTTTCATGGATTTCGGCGGCACGGGAGGGTTCATCGCCGTTCTAACGGCCTTGGCACTCGGTGGTCTCGCGCTCTACCTGGAGTTCAGCTATCTGCCGAAAACGAAAATAGGCCGGCGCGCATTCCTGAATGCCCAGGTCACCGGCGTCAGCCAGGCCATTGGCGGGGAAGCAAGCGAACTGATCGGCAAACACGCAGAAGCCATCACCCTCCTTTCCCCCAGCGGCTACATCCTCGTTGATGGCCGGCGCTACGAGGCTTTTTGCCAATCCGGCCAAGCTCCCGCCGGCTCGGCCCTTGAAATCATCGGCGCGGACAATTTCCGCCTCATTGTCACCCAACGTTCATAATCTCTAACCAACAAACCAATATCATGCTCCCCACCATCGTACTCGTCATCATCGCCGTCGCCGGCCTTGTCCTCTTCGGCATCATCATCTCCTTCTTCAGCGTCTGGCTCCGTGCCTGGCTTGCGGGTGCCTATGTCGGATTCACCGATCTCATCGCCATGCGTCTCCGGCAGGTGCCGTATGGCATGGTCGTGGACGCGCGGATCACCGCGAAGAAGGCCGGCATTGATATCCCGATTGATGACATCGAGGCCCACTTTCTCGCTGGCGGGAACGTCATTCCCACCATCCAGGCGCTGATCGCCGCCCAAAAGGCCGGGATCTCGCTCGATTGGAACCGTGCCTGCGCCATCGACCTCGCCACCAAGGGCTCCGGAAGAAGCGTCGTCGAGGCCGTTCGCACCTCGGTCGATCCCAAGGTCATCGATTGTCCGAATCCAACCTCAGGCCGCACCACCATCGACGGCGTTGCCAAGGACGGCATCCAGGTGAAGGTCCGCGCCCGCGTCACCGTCCGCACCAACCTCGACCGCTTTGTCGGCGGTGCGAAGGAGGAAACCATTATCGCCCGCGTCGGCGAGGGCATCGTCACCACCATCGGCATGGCGGAGAGTTACAAGTCTGTGTTAGAGTCACCCGACAGCATTTCTAAAACCGTCCTCCACCGCGGCCTCGACGTCGGCACCGCCTTCGAAATCCTCTCCATCGACATTGCCGACGTCGATGTCGGTGAAAACATCGGTGCCCAGCTCCAGGAAGCCCAGGCCGAGGCGAACAAAAATATGGCCCAGGCCCAGGCCGAAATCCGCCGCGCCGCCGCCGTCGCCCTCGAACAGGAAATGGTCGCCCGCGTCGCGGAAATGAAAGCCAAGGTCGTCGAGGCCGAGGCCCAAGTCCCGCTCGCTCTCGCCGAAGCCTTCCGCTCCGGTAACCTCGGCGTCATGGACTACTACAAAATGGAAAACGTCAAAGCCGACACCACCATGCGCGATTCCATCTCGAAGCAGCAGTAGCCAACGTGGCGGCGGATTTCATCCGCCATGCCCAACCATCACAAAAGCCCGGGCAACCCCCGGGCTTTTTCATTTCCCTACGAATTTCCGTCATCCACATCCAGGAATCCGCTCCGAAGACTCTTCAATGGAACCACCCGGACATCCTCGGCCAGCGTGTATTCGCGGCTGCCGGGATAAACCACCAGCAGTTCCTTAAGCCGCAGATCCTCCATCGCGATGCGCATCGAGCGTGTCAGTTTGGGCGCGTCATGGAATTTCACTTCCACACCCAGGCTGCGATTCGGGAAATAGAGGTCGATCTCCGAGCCACTGTGTATCGCGTAAAAGTAAGCATCCTCGCCCGAACAAGCCCGCAGGATTTCCTCCAGCGCAAAGCCTTCCCAGGAAGCCCCCAGTTTCGGATGCGTCAGCAACGCCGAGTGAGTCGCGATGCCCTGCAACGCATGGAACACTCCGCTGTCCCTGAAATAGATTTTCGGAGTTTTCACCAAACGTTTGCCTACGTTCACGTGCCACGGTAGCAGACGCCGGATCATGAACGTTTGCTCCAGCGCATCCAAATAATGCCGCGCGGTGGTTGGCGAAATTCCCATGGATGCCGCGATTTCATTGCCATTCCATGTCTGCCCGTGGTAGTGGGAGAGCATCGTCCAGAATCGACCCATCGCCTGCGGAGCCATCCCGAATCCCAGCCCGGCCAAATCCCGCTCCAAGAAAGTGCGGGTGAAATTCCGCCGCCAATCAAAACTATCCCGCTCCGTCCGCGCCAAAAACGAGCGCGGAAATCCGCCCCTGCTCCATAATTGCCCCAGATCCTCACTGCCAATTTCAGAACCTTGAAATCCACCCATCTCAACGATTTCCACCCGACCTGCCAACGATTCGGACGCTTGCCGCGACAATTCGGGGGACGCGCTTCCCAAAATCAAAAAAGTGGCGGGTTGTCCGGGACGATCCGCAAGCACTCGGAGGACTGGAAATAGGCCGGGACATCGCTGCGCCTCATCCACGACCACCAGCCCACGCATTGGCTCCAGCACACTCATCGGATTTTCCATCAACCCCGCCGTCACCGGATCTTCCAAATCAAAGTAATTTGGTGACTCGCTCCCCATTAACTCCCTCGCCAAGGTCGTTTTACCGCACTGCCGCGGCCCGATCAAAGCCACCACAGGCCCGCGTCCCAATCCGGTTCGCACCTTCTCAAGGTAGGATGTTCGAGAAATCATGGTTGAAATCATCCAACTAAACTGGAGGATTTCAACTAAAAATCTCCCGAAAACAGGAAAATAGCAAAACCACTCCTCACAGGACCTAGGCATCCCCCAAAATTGAAGTTTGAGCTTTAAAGTTTAAAGTTTCACCCTCCCCGCGTGAGCAACTGCAACAAACTGGGAATCGGCCTCGCGGGCTTCGGCACCGTCGGATCCGGCGTATGGAACACCCTTGAGAAAAACGGCGAGCTGATCTCCGACCGCACCGGCAAGGGCGTTTCCCTGGGAATCACCAAAATCCTCGTCCGCGATCCCGGCAAAACACGCGCCACCACCTCCGCCGTCCCCGCCGCAATCCTCACCACCGATTGGCGCGAACTCGTCAACGACCCCGCCGTCGACATCGTCGTCGAGCTCATCGGCGGCACCACGGATGCCTTCGAGATCGTCGAAGCCGCCTTGCTCGCGAAAAAACCCGTCGTCACCGGCAACAAGGCCCTCCTCGCCGAGCGCGGCATCGAGCTCTTCGCCATTTCCCGGAAAATGGAGACCCCGATCTTCTTCGAGGCCGCCATCGCGGGCGGCATCCCCATCGTCAAGACCGTCCAGGACTCCTTCATCGGAAACCGCATCCACTCCTTCACCGGCATCATCAACGGCACCTCGAACTATATCCTCGAACAGATGACCCTGCGCGGCATCGACTACGCGACCGCCCTCCAGGAAGCCCAGGATCTCGGCTACGCGGAGGCCGATCCCGCCCTGGACGTGAACGGTTGGGACGCCGCCCACAAAGCCATCCTCCTCGCCACCCTCGCTTACGGTTTCCCCATCGACCCGAAAACCGTCCACGTCTCCGGCATCGAACAAGTCCGCCCCACCGACATCAAGTTCGCGAAATCCCTCGGCTACGTCATCAAGCTTCTCGCCATCGTCCGCGAGCACGAAAGCGGCTCCATCGAGCTCCGCATCCAGCCCTCCTTCATTTCCCAAAAGCACATCCTCGCCTCCGTCAACGGTGTCTTCAACGCCGTCTCGGTCAACGCCGACGCCGCCGGCGAATCCCTCTTCTACGGTCGCGGCGCCGGCCAAGGCCCCACCGCCTCCTCCGTCGTCGCCGACCTCGTCGAGGCCGCCCGCGATCTCGCCCACACCGCCCGCCACCGCGGTTTCCTGCCATACCGGGAAACAGGTACCCTCGTCCCCATCGCGGAAACCACCACCGCCTACTACGTCCGCTTTGATGTCACCGACCGCCCAGGCACCATCGCCGAGATCGCCACCGTCCTCGCCAAACACGCCATCGGCATCTCCGGCACCCACTCCCCCGTAAACCCGGAAAACCCCGACGCCGAATTCCTCGACATGGTCTTCCTCCTCCACTCCTGCCCCTTCGGAAAACTCACCGCCGCCCTCGCCGAAATCGAAACCCTCAACTGCGTAAACTCCACCCCCGTCGTCTTCCGCATCGAAAATTTAGGCTAAGAGTTTTCACCGCCAAGAACGCCAAGTTCGCCAAGTAAGAAAAAGACTTTAACCACAGAGACTCAGAGTTCACAGAGCCAGTCCTAACCAATCTCCAAACACCCAAACCAAAACCTCTGTGTCCTCTGTGCTCTCCGTGGTTGAAAATCACAAAACCCAAGTCTTCCTTGGCGCACTTCTCCTCCTTGGTGGTTCAACCCTCTTCCCCACAACCCCAGTCTCCCACTGATCACTGCTAACTGATCACTTCCCACTCTCTCCCATGTCCCTACTCGTCACCATCGGCCTCGAAGTCCACGCCCAGGTCAACACCGACACCAAGATGTTCTGCGCCTGCCGCACCTCCTTCGGCGACGACCCGAACACGAACACCTGCCCCGTCTGCCTCGGCTACCCCGGCGCGCTCCCTGTCCTGAACCAGCGCGCCATCGAGAAAACCCTCCTCACCGGCCTCGCCCTCGGCTGCGGCTCGCCGGAGTTTTCACGCTGGGATCGGAAGAATTATTTCTACCCGGACATGCCGAAAAACTACCAGACAACCCAGATGGATTTCCCCCTCTGCCTCGGCGGCGGCGTCCCGCTCTTCGACGATTGCTATCCCACCGACGCGCGGAAAAACATTAGGACCCCCAACAAGATCGTCCGCCTGAACCGCATCCACCTTGAGGAGGATGTCGCGAAATCCACCCACCTCGCCAACACCTCGCTCATCGACTTCAACCGCGCCGGCACCCCGCTCATGGAGATCGTCACCGAGCCGGATCTCGAATCCGCCGAGGAGGCCTTCGCCTACCTCCGCTCCCTCCAGCTCATCCTCCACGAGTGCAACACCTCCGACGCCGATCTCGAAAAAGGCAACCTCCGCTGCGACGTGAACATCTCCCTCCGCGAAAAGGAATCCGACCCGCTCGGCGCGAAGGTGGAGCTGAAAAATCTCAACTCCTTCTCCGCCATCCGCCGCGCCATCCATTTCGAGATCGCCCGCCAGACCGAGGAGCTCGGCATGGGCATCCCCCAGATCCAATCCACCCGCCGCTGGAACGACGACCTCGGCGAAACCCAGCTCATGCGCACCAAGGAGGACGCCCACGATTACCGCTACTTCCCCTGCCCGGATCTCCTCCCCATCGCCACCGCGCCCCTGTTAGAGACGGTTAGACCACTCGTCCCCGAGCCGCGTTTGGAAAAAATCCGCCGCTACGAAAGCGACTTCGGCCTCACCCCTTACGATGCCGCCGTCCTCACCGCCGACAGCAAACTCGCCGCGTACTTCGAGGCCACGCACCATCCCTCGATCCCCGCCAAGAAAACCGCGAATTTCCTCATCAACAACCTCCTCGGCACCCTCAACGAACAAGCCCTCACCATTTCCGAGTGCCCCGTCCCTCCCGAGCAACTCCGCGCCCTCCTCACCCTCGTCGAAAACGGAACCCTCGCCCCGAACCAAGCCAAGGAAGTCTTCACCGTCCTCTTCACCTCCCCCGACCGCGCCCCCAAAGACATCGCCGACGACCTGGGCTTCAAACCCACCTCCTCCGGCGACCTCGAAGCCCTCATCGACGCCGCCATCGCCGCCAACCCCGCCGAGGTCGAAGCCATCAAGGCCGGAAACGAAAAGCTCCTCAACTTCCTCACCGGCCAGGTCATGAAAGCCGCCCCCACCAAGCCCAATCCGAAACAGGTCACCGACCTCCTGCGGGCGAAGCTCTTGTAATATGGAGAAGGGGTTTGAAACCCCTTTCTTCCCCACAACCCGCGCGAAAAAATCCCCATCCTCCGCAAAGGGCTTAAAAAGCCCTTCTCCATATTCCCATGGACACCGAACCCGAGAAATCAAAATCTCTAGAATACACACTCGGGATCCTCATCCTGCTCGGATCGGTCGCCGCGATCTTCATCTGGTATGAGCTGAGAATGCGTCAACGCAGCGAGAGGCACAGATACGCCCAAGCCGTGAGCAACGCCCGCCAGATCGGACTCGCGCTCATGGAGTTCGATATCGAATACGGTTCATACCCCGAAAAACCCACCGTCCTCTCCGTCACGAAAAGTCATCCCGCGCACGGATACGACTTATCGGGCACCTCCTCCAACGCCCTTTTCCGTCAGCTTTTCGCCGTGGGATTCACCCAATCCGAACAGATGTTTTACGCGAACATCCCCGGCACAATCAGACCGGACAGCATCATCACCCCCGGCGAAGCCCTCAAAAAAGGGGAAGTCGGCTTCTCCTACATTTCCGGACTCTCCTCCAAAGACGACCCGCTCACCCCCCTCGTCATAGCATCCCTCATCCCCGGCACGACAAAGTTTGATCCTGAGCCCTTCAAAGGCCAAACCGTTGTTCTCCATATCGACGGCTCCTACCGCTCCTACCCTATCAGCGTAGACGGCCACGTTTACGATAAAGGCATCAATCTCCTCTCCCCGAAGCATCCCGTCTGGAAAGGCAAAGTCCCCGACATCCGCTACCCCGAATAAGGAAAGCCGCGGGGAGCGCACGCGCCATCGCGTGCTGTTTCCGGCGCCCTCGCCGGAAACATGGCCGGAAACTGCGGGATGTCCCGAACCAAGATCCCCAAGCGCCACCGAGCCCTGATTCCTGCCGCCTTGCAGCGAGGGCGCGTGTGCTCCCCTCCGAGACCGCTTGACAGCATAACGCGATGCGTTAATGTCTCGTCACGTTATGATCGCTTCCTTCTCCTGTAAAAACACGGAAGCTTTCTTCAACGAGCGGAAATCCCGCAGCTTTCCGCCAAACATCCAGCGTGTGGCTTTGAGAAAACTCGCCCAGCTCCATGCCGTCACCGAACTCAATCACCTCTCCATCCCGCCCGGCAACAGGCTCGAAGCCCTAAAAGGAAACCGCAAAGGCCAGCACTCCATCCGCATCAACGACCATTGGCGGATCTGCTTCCGCTGGAAAGCGGAGGCTCCACACGAAGTTGAAATCACCGACTACCATTGAACCCATGAAAGCACATCCGCCCATCCACCCCGGCGAAGTCCTCCGCGAGGAATTCCTCATCCCCCTCGGTCTCTCCGAATACCGCCTCGCCAAAGACATCGGCGTCCCCCCGCGCCGCATCAACGAGATCGTCAAAGGCAAACGCGCCGTCACCGTCGATACCTCGCTGCGCCTCGAGCGTTACTTCGGCTGGCCTGCCCACGTTTGGCTCAACCTCCAAAACCACCACGACCAGCAACTCGCCCAGGACGCCCTGAAATCCACCTTGGATAAGATCCAGCCCTGCGCCGCACTCTGAAGAGGAAAGCCGCTACAGCCCTGCCATTCAAAATTTCCACCGCAGAGCCGCAGACTCCGCAAAGGGTCGCAGAGCCAGTCCACCAGAACATCCAATCCTCATGGACGCCGATCCCAACAAATCAAAGTCGCTGGAATACACACTCGGCATTCTCATCCTGCTCGGATCGGTCGCCGCGATCTTCATCTGGCAGGAGGTGAGAATGCGCCAACGCAGCGAGGGATACAAATACGCCCAAGCCGTATCCAACGCCCGCCAGATCGGACTCGCGCTCATGGAGTTCGATATCGAATACGGTTCATACCCGAACAAAACCACCGTCCCCCTCGTTGCCAAAAGTCATCCCGCGCACGGTTACGACCTATCCGGCAGCTCCTCCAACGCCCTATTCCGTCAGCTCTTCGCCGTGGGATTCACCCAATCCGAGCAGATGTTCTACGCGAATATCCCCGACACAATCAGACCCGACGGCGACATAACCCCTGGCGAAGCCCTCAAAAAAGGAGAAGTCGGCTTCTCCTACATCTCCGGCCTCTCCTCCAAGGACGACCCTCGCACCCCCATAGCCCTCACTCCCCTCATCCCGGGCACCACAAAATTCGACCTCGAGCCCTTCGACGGCAAAGCCGTGGTCCTCCGCATCGACAACTCCGTCCGCTTCTACGACATCGAAAAAGACGGCCAAATCTACGATCACACAGGCATCAACCTCCTCTCCGCCAAGCACCCCATCTGGAAAGGCAAAGCCCCCGACATCCGCTATCCTGATTGATGGAATAAGCAACAACTCCAAAAAAAACCATGAACGAAAACGAAACCCCACCACCCGAAGAACCCATCGAAGAAAAGAAACCCTTGGGATGGCTTTTCTGGGTGTTTCTAATCCTCGTGATTCTGGCTCTTGCCGGACTCACCGCGCCCATGGTCATCCGTTGCCCGAAGAAAGCCTCCCAAACCGAAGCCACCTCTAACGCCCGTCAGATCGGTCTCGCGCTCATGGAATTTGAGGACGAATACGGTAGCTACCCCAATGAAAAAACGTCCAAAGCCGTAACAGAGAACTTTCCAGAGCACGGCCTAAACCTCTCAGGCAAATCCTCCAATGCCCTATTCCGCCAGCTCTTCGCCGCAGGGCTCACCCAATCGGAAGCCATGTTCTACGCAGAGGTGAACGGCACAAAAAAGCCCGATGGAGACATCTCCCCCCGCGAACTTCTCAAAACAGGCGAAGTCGGATTCGGCTACATCGCGGGACTCAGCTCGGAGGGAAACCCGGCTCGCCCCATCGCCTTCTGCCCCATCATCCCCGGCACAGACCGCTTCGATCCAAAGCCCTTCAAAGGCAAAGCCGTCATCCTCCGAGTGGACAACTCCGCCACATCGGTGAACATCGATAAAAATGGCCACGCGATGGTTGGAGGGAAAAACTTACTCTCCCCTGAGAACCCGATCTGGGAAGGCCAAGCCCCCGACATCCGCTACCCGGATCTTTAACTTCTCTTCCTTGGCGTCTTCGCGTCTTTGCGGTTCAATTCTTCTCCCCAAATCAACATCACATCAGATTTGGGAGCTCACAGCCAAGATTTGGGGTCGAGATTTGGGGTCAGGTTCCTCATCGCAACATTTCCTCCAGATGCCGCGCACTACTCCAGAGAAGTTTGGAGTTAAAGAGCAGGCGCGATGACTCATCTGCTCCTTTGATTGGGTGGGTTCCCGCAAAAGCATTTTTTGCACTCTGGGGTAAAATGCGATTTTGCACGAGCTGCCGCCTGCAAGAATCAATTGAAGACACTTTTCGCTTTCATCACACCTCAGCGGTCAATTTCCCGGACAGAAACCGTTTCCCCGAGGGCGATCATTCCGGAATGATCGATGCGTCCGTAGGTGCTTCCCGCCGTATGGCAGTTGATGTTGCCTTGTTTCCAGATGCCGTCGCTGTGGGTGTGTCCGCAGAGGACGATGAATCGTGTCTGCGGCATTCGTTCGGCAGCTTGCGAGATCACAATCCCTCCCGCTTGCCAGCAAAAGCGGGGAAGAGCCATCGCATCGGATCGTCTGCTCTCGTGCCATGTGGCTTCCGGCCAGGGCGGGACATGCGTTAGGACGATGACGCAGGTAGCGTCCTCTGGAACCGCTGCGAGCTGTGTCTGAAGATGCTCCGCGCTTTCCTTGCCGAGTTCCCTCAACATGGCTGTCAGGTTGCCAGTTCTGAGTTCCGCGATCAGATGCTCGTCATTGAGTTCCATGCGAGAGGCATTGGCGCAACCGGCGGAGGCATCGCCCCAGCCACCGCTGCCACAAAGGTGGACGCCCTCGGTAAGTAGGAGCGGTTCCGATTGGTAGCCGGGTTCGAAAACGGTCACTCCCGCCCTCTGAAGCCACGTTAGTTCCGCGCGGAACTCGGCGATGCTCGTGTGGTAATAATCGTGGTTCCCGGCGACGAGCGCGACCTTTCCCGAAAACACCTCCTTGATCCGTCCAAGCATCCGGGAAAGCGTGCGGGAATT
Organism: Akkermansiaceae bacterium; assembly: GCA_043747935.1. Taxonomy (GTDB): domain Bacteria; phylum Verrucomicrobiota; class Verrucomicrobiia; order Verrucomicrobiales; family Akkermansiaceae; genus Luteolibacter. The sequence goes on along the minus strand of JAYTOE010000179.1, from coordinate 3,533 downwards.
GGCCGTATCGCCACCCAGCAGCAGCATGTCCGCCGGGGATTCCGCGAGCTTTTCAAACCAGGCATCCTGAAATTTGCCGGACAGATGATCTAGGTGGGCATCGGTGATCCAGAGGAGGCTATTCATGATGCAATGGCTACGTAGAGAAGGAGTTCCAAGTTCGGGAGTGCGCACTTTAACTTATGATGTTACCGGCGGCGAGGGCTTCCATATCGTAGGCGCAGTAGGCGCAGCCGACGGGGAGCATGCGCGCCCTCGCGTGTTCCGGGCTGCGCCCTCGCTGCGCGGCGGCTGGAATCAAGGTGCGGCATCGCGTTGGGATACTGGTTCGAGCCAACCCGAAGGTTCCGGCCAAGTTTCCGGCGGGGCGCCGGAAACAGCACGCGATGGCGCGTGCGCTCCCCACGGATGCCTCGCGGCGCTGGACGAGATATCCAGCCACACGCGCTTGGAACACTGCCGGTAAGCGATGATCTTGCATTGGGAAAGGCAGCGCATGATTTGATGTGTTAGGCTTTGAGTCAGAACAACGTTGAGTGCTTAGGAGTGTTCGCTGAAATACCCCGGAACACTTCGAATACTAGCTCTTTCTTGCCCTGCTTCGAATCTGATATTGGCTTTGTTCAGCCCGAACTCCAACATCTTCTCCACCCGCTCGGGAATAACCTAGAGTCACTCTCCGGAAATCTCGCAGGTTTCCACTCGATCCGTGTCAACAGGCAGTGGCGTATCGTTTTCCGGTGGGAAAACAACAACGCACACGAAGTAAGGATTACCGACTATCATTGAATAAACATCACCCAGCGAAATCATGAAAACCGGACTCCCCATCCCGCTCCTCAATCCATTTTCCGAAACCCTCCGCGAGATCATCGAGGACACGCCCCTGAGCCAGAAGGACATTGCAGCCGCCACAGGCATCGTTCCGAGCCATCTCTCGGAAATGAAGCATGGGAAACGACGGATCACTCCAGAGTATGACCTACGCCTCTCTCGCTTCCTGGGCATGACTCCGGGATTTTTCCTAAGGCTCCAGCTCCAGCACGACCTCGAACTCGCCCAACACCTGCACGGCAAGATCATCAAAACCCAGATTCGGCCTCTACAAACTGCGTGATACCTCAATACACGTCCCGCAGGTAGCGCTTGTCTTTTTTGAGCTGGGCGATGAAGGCGGCTGCATCTTCGGCGGAGAGTTTGCCGTGGTCTTGGGCGATGGAGTGGAGGGCGGCGTCCACGTCCTTGGCCATGCGCGAGGCATCGCCGCAGACGTAGAAGGCGGCACCTTCCTGGAACCATTTCCACATCTCCGCACCTTCCGTGAGCATCAGATCCTGGACGTAGATTTTCTGTTTCTGGTCACGCGACCACGCGAGATCCATGCGGTTCAGGATCCCGTCATTTTGGAAAGCCTCCAGTTCCGGGCCGTAGAGGAAATCGCTGGCTTGGTGGGGGTTGCCGAAGAAAAGCCAGTTTTTCCCTTTCGCCTCGGTGGCCTTGCGCTCCTCAAGGAACGCACGGAACGGCGCGATGCCGGTGCCGGGGCCGATCATGATTACCGGCTTGCTGGTGTCTGCCGGGAGACGGAATCCGTGGGAGACCTGGACAAAAACCGGGACCGGCGTGTCTGCATCGACACGGTCTGCGAGGAACGTCGAGCAGATGCCCTTGCGCACGCGCCCGTGGCTCTCGTAGCGCACCGCAGCCACGGTGAGGTGGACCTCGCCCGGATGCGCCTTGGGGCTGGAGGAAATGGAGTAGAGCCGCGGCTGCAGCTTGGGCAGCAGGCCGACGAATTCCTTCGCAGCAAACTTTGCCGTCGGACAGCGGAGCAGCAGGTCGATGACCTCGCGTCCAAAGAGAAACTTCTCGAGGTCGGCCTTGCACGCCGGTTCAAGCAACGATTTCAACTCAGCATCGCCGGCTTTCTCGGCCACGGATTGTAGGAATGAACTCCCCGGCTTCGTGATCTGAAAACAGCGAAGCAGCGCGCTGCGTAATGATGTCTCCTTGCCCGATGGTTCGGTGACACCCTCCTCTCCATCGCAACCCAGCGCACAAATGACCTCGTCCACGAGGGCCGGACAATTCTGCGGCATGACGCCCAGCGCATCGCCGACTTCGTAGCTCAGCCCGGAGCCTTCGAGCGAAATTTCAAAGTGCCGCGTGTCCTTGGCGGACCCGGGGGCGTTGAGCTTGCGGTTGGTGATGAGACGCGCGGGGAAGGGATTGGCGCGGTTGTAGAGGGGGGAAGTAATCAGTGAGTCAGTATTCAGTGAATCAGTGTGCGGCAACGAACCATTCGAACTGGTTACTGGCTTACTGATTACTGATTCACTCCCCTTTGCCGTCGTGAGCAGTGCCGGCCACACTCCATCCATCCAGCCTTTGGCGGGCGCGTCGTAGTCGAGATCGCAATCAACCCGCGGATGGATTCGTTTGGCTCCGAGCTTCTCCAAGCGCTCGTCAAATCGTTTTCCCGCGCCACAAAACTCGGAGTAATTCCGGTCGCCCAGCGCGAGCACGGAGTAGCTCAGGTTCTCCAGTTTCGGCGCAGAATCGGCGCTGATGTGCGACCAGAAGTCGGTCGCGTTGTCCGGCGGCTCCCCGTCGCCCCAGGTGCTGGTGATGATGACGGCGCGCGCCTCCTGGGTGAGATCGAGCTTCGCGGCGGCATTGAGTTCCATGACGCGCGGCGCGAAGCCCTTGGTCGTCGCCTCCTTGGCAAACTTCTTCGCCAGCCCTTCGGCTGTCCCGCTCTGGCTGCCGTAGAGAACAAGCAGTGGTTCGGATGACTTCGCCGCAGCGGGCTGGCCAGATGTACCCGGCTCGCCGAGGTTCGCATCAGCGAACAGCCCGGCGAGGTAGCCGTTGAGCCACGCGCGCTGCTCCGCCGTGAAAGGCGCGCTGCTGGGGATGTAGGGAATGCCAGGCATCAGCGTTGGTCAGATTCGCAATTCATCAAGTCATCACACCATTAGCAGCCGGGATGCCTTCGTGCCGGTCGAGGGTGAATCGGAGTTTTGAATTATTCTTCGCGTCCCGATGAATCCCATTCATCACACGTCGCAACCCCTGTGGATGCGGGGCTTGTGCCGGGAAAATCCCCACTCGAAGGTTGATTCCATATCCTCTGGAATGCGCGACAAACCTCCCGGAGGTGCCATCCTTTCGTCCTGATTCGATCGCGGTGGAAAGATTCCGACACCGGACTGGATAAAAGGCAGCGGTGGAACCCAGTTGAACTGGGAAGTCAGTCATTGGCGGCGACACGCGCTTTCCCCGTGCGGGAAATGGTGACGGCGCAGGCCTTGTAGGACGGCTGGCGCGAATACGGGTCGAACGAGGGGAACGTCAGCCGGTTCGTTTCCGCATAGTGCATCGGGATGAAAACCTGGCCGGGCTGAACCGTACCCGTGACAAAGGCGCTGGCCATGAGCTTGCCGCGCCGCGAGCGCACCTCGACCATCTGCTGAGATCGAATGCCGAGGCGCGCAGCATCGCGCGGGTTGATTTCAACGTAGATGTTTTCC
>JAYTOE010000178.1:0-29947 GCA_043747935.1 Akkermansiaceae bacterium | reverse complement strand
TTGCAAAAACTCGGGATTGTCGTTTGTGCCATCGCCATCGCTGTCCCACGCGGAGCCGGGCTGTCCGGCGGCGGGGTCGCCTGGCAACGGCTTGGGCTTTGAGTTGTAACGATACTCATCGAGGTTCACGAAACCATCGCCATCGGGATCGCCGTTCTGCCCGTTCGCGCCGGTGGTATCGAGAGGGTTGAGAGTGAACCGGACTTCCCAGCCGTCGGGAAGGCGGTCGCCATCCGTATCTGTCCGGTCGGTGCGGGTGCCTATCGACTGCTCTACGAGATCCGTCAGGCTGTCGCCATCGGAATCGGTGTCCTGTTTGGCGATGGCCTCGATCTGGGTTTGGTTGAGCGCGGTGCTGTGGATGCGGATGCGATCCATCGTGCCTTTGAAGGTGGACTGGATCGTCGCGAGGTTGTTATGGCCGGGGCTAGAATTGGATAAGGCGATGTGATTCGTCAATCTGATCCAGATAAATTCGTGCGCGGCGTCGCAGAGAAAATCAGGAACAGGCGCTTGGAACTTGGGATGTCCAAGCTGGCTGTTGCACAAGCAGCAGGCCTCGATCCACGCGCTATAACTTTTGTAGAAGAGAATCGGCGTACACCTTCGTTGGCAACCGTATACCGCATCGCAATCGCTTTGGATTGTGAAGTCTATGAGTTATTGCCTTGAATCCGTTGTTGAGAACTTCCGCTTTTTTCACAGAGCATGGAGATACTATGCTTCCATCTGTTGGCGAAATCTCCCAAACGATGATCTTCTGGATTTACGCGCTTTCCTCGCGGTGCTATTCGCTCAAGCGCCGCCTAGCGCACAGGCGGCGATCCTTCGTCGCTTTCCTCAATCGTAACGAATTCATCCCCGTCCTTGTGGCGCCGCCAAATGTTCAGGCTCACCACAATCAGGAAACCGAGAATCAGGAACGAACCCTCCATGAAAAACGGCGTGGACATGATGCCGACGAACTTGCCAACCGTTTCCCCGAACAACCCGGGGATTTCCCGCCAGAACAGCAAAAGGGAAATGGCCGTTCCAAAAACCACAGCCAGAATCACGCCGCCGACCAAAATCTGCTTACCCCTGCTCTCCGTTGATTGTTGATCGGCCACGAAGAAAACTAACCGCCACAGCGCCCGACTCAAACCCGAAACCACTTTTAAAAATTATTAAGGAAAGCTTGATTATTTTAAAAAATAAAGGAAAGTCGCCCCCATCAAAGCAACTCACCACCTTCTGAAGTCCGTCATCGCGGCGACGATCATAGCCACGCCCTTGCTCTCGGCGTGGGCATGGCATGACAGGAACAACGAGGTTCCGGTTGACCGCCTGGACACACCGACGACCCAGCGCCTGCCCGTAGAGATCATCATTTCTGACACACAGCCGAAGTGGGTGCTCGTTCCCATCGATCCCGGTTGATCCGGGATTTCCTGCGGTTTTGTAATGCCCGCGAGGTGATTTCCGTTTAGTGATCCGCGCATGACGTGCGACGATCACCCCACTCTTCGTGAGAAGCTCCGGCAGGAAATCCTCCTGGCGCGGGAGCGTGTGTATCACTTCGGGCAGCCGACCCCGTTAGAGAAGCTAGTTATCCCAAGCGGCCCGGAGATCTGGGTGAAACGCGAGGATCTCTCCGCGATCAAGGCCTACAAATGGCGCGGCGCGGCGAACCGCATGGCCATGCTCACAGAACTGGAAGCCGCACGCGGAGTCGTCACGGCCTCCGCCGGAAACCACGCGCAGGGGGTCGCACTCGCCGCGAAAAAACTCGGTATCCGGGCGCGTGTTTACATGCCTCGCTCGACTCCGAAGGTGAAACAGGATGCGGTGCTCTTTCATGGCATGGAATACGTTTCCATCCACCTCACCGGCGACAGCTATGACGACGCTGTGCAAGCGGCACGCGAAGACGAGGCCGCCACCAAGGCCATTTACATCCATGCCTACGACGACCTCCTCGTCATGGCCGGCCAGGGCACGCTCGCCGATGAGATCATCCTATCGGGACACGGCCCCTTCGATGTCGCGTATCTTCAGATCGGCGGCGGCGGCATGGCAGCGGGCGTTTCCACGTGGCTGAAAACCTATTGGCCGAACATCGAGATCGTCGGCGTGGAGGGCGAGGGACAAGCCTCCATGAAAGCCGCGATCGAGGCGGGTGCGCCGGTCACTCTGAAACAGGTGGATCTTTTCTGCGACGGCACCGCCGTGAAGCGCGCGGGTGATCTGCCCTTTGCGATTTGCAAGGACAACCTCGACCGCATCGCCACGGTCAGTAACGCCGCTGTGACTTCAGCGATACGCGCCCTGTGGGAAGGACTGCGCTGCGTTTCGGAGCCGTCCGGCGCGATGGGTCTCGCCGCCGCTCTCGTGGAAAAGGATCGTCTCACCGGGAAAAAGGCGCTCGTCATCCTTTGCGGAGCGAACGTCGATTTCCTCCAACTCGGTCGCATCGCCCAGTCCGAAGGAGCCTCCGCCCGGCACAGCCGCACCCTGCGCGTCCGTATCCCTGAAGTCCCCGGATCCATGCGCAAGCTCCTCGACGACTGTTTCTCCGGCATCGACATCACCGATTTCCAATACGGCAAAACCGACAACGACCTCGCCTGGCCCGCCTTCACGCTCGCCTCCGAAACGGCCGAAGCCCTTGCCTCCGTATCCGTGAAACTCGACACCCACGGACTGCAATGGCAGGACATCACGGGAGCCACCGATATCGATTTCCGAGCGATCGCCTTCCGCGGAGACCTCCTCTCAAACCCCGTTTTTCTGCGCCTCGATTTCCACGAAAGACCCGGCGCTCTCCACGATTTCCTGGAGAAACGGGTGAGCGGAAACGCAAACCTCGCCTACTTCAACTACCGCCAATCCGGCGAACGCATCGGCCGCGCCCTCATCGGCCTCGATTTCCCCTCGCCCTACGAGCGGGACGCCTTCCTTTTATCCCTCCCTCCCCAAGGCGAAGGCTACCGCCTCTGCGAAGCACTCGACGCAAATGCCTCGGCGAGGCTCGCCTCATCCGCCAAGAGCGAATAAGCAAGGTCGATGCGAATAGGAAGAATTTGAACCGCCAAGTCGCCAAGAACGCCAAGAATTAATTACTACAGAATGAATTACTGGAGTCGGGCACATGGAGGGGAACCATCGACTTCATTCCAATCTTCCTTGGCGTTCTTGGCGACTTGGCGGTGAAACCTACTTCAGTTTACGTGGGCACCCGCATGCCAATTCCTCTCGACACGTCCCTGCAAGCGGACAAACCTACCCCTTCATTCCTTTACCCCCTCCATGCGGACTGCTTTATTCGGTGATATCCATGCCAACCTTGAGGCTCTCGAAGCCGTGCTCGCCGACGCCGCGAGTCAGGGTGTCACAGATTACGTCTGCCTCGGCGATGTAGTCGGCTACAATGCAGATCCCGGCGCCTGTCTGAACATCGTCCGCGATATGGGCTGCCCCACCGTGAAGGGAAACCACGACCAAGACGCCTCCGAGAATCATTCCCTCGAAAACATGAACCCTGTTGCCGCGACCGCCCTGCAATGGACGCGCGACCAACTCGACGATGACCAGCGCCTCTGGCTCAAGCGCCTGCGCATGGTGCGCCAGGTCGAAGACTACACCATCGTCCACAGCACCCTCGACCAACCCGTGCACTGGAACTATGTGACGAACCGTTTCGACGCGATGTCGAACTTCTCTTACCAGTTCACCCAGCTCTGCTTCCATGGACACACCCACGTGCCCCGGGTTTACATGAAATCCGACAAGGTGCGCGAAGTTCCCGCCGAGTCCGTTGCCATCGAGCCCGGTGCGAAATATTTCATCAACATAGGCTCCGTAGGCCAACCCCGCGACGGAGATCCCCGCGCCTGCTATGCCATCTACGACCACGACAACAGGGTCGTCGTCTTCCGCCGCGTCGAATACGACATCGCCAAAACCCAGGCCAAGATTATCGAAGCCGGGCTTCCGGAAATGCTCGCGGAGCGGCTTGCGGAGGGCAGGTGATTCGGAAAGCGTCAGGCATCCCTCGATAGCGATTTTACAGCCAGGTTGAAAAAGGCTCCTCCGCCCGTGGAACATTCGAACCAATTGCGTGGAACACGCTTTCCCGCTTGACGAGACGGGCCAGTGGCTCCAATTCTGGTTGCCCTTCCGCAGGGCTTCTTTTGCGGCCTAATCGAAGACCGCACTTGCGGAACACCAGAGAGGCCGGATCGGCCTTCCGGAATTTTCGTCACTTTTCCACTCAAGACCAACGTTTTCAACCACTTCCACTCCTAACTTTCATGTTCAAAAGATTTTTCGGAAACATGTTTTCCAACGATATTGGGATCGATCTCGGCACCGCGAACACCCTCATCAACGTCAAGGATCACGGCATCGTGCTCCGCGAGCCCTCCGTGGTGGCCGTAAAGGCCGGCACGAACGAGGTACTGGCTGTCGGCGATGACGCAAAACGGATGCTCGGACGCACGCCCGGCAACATCGTCGCGATCCGCCCCCTCAAGGATGGCGTGATCGCCGACTTCGAGGTCACCGAGGCGATGCTCCGTCATTTCATCCGCAAGGTGAACAAGGGGCGCCGCAACAACCCGCGCGTCCTCATCGCCATCCCCTCCGGCATCACCGAAGTGGAGCGCCGCGCCGTCCGCGAATCCGCAGAGCAAGCGGGAGCCCGCGAAGTTTATCTCATCGAGGAACCCATGGCCGCCGCGATCGGTGTCGGCCTGCCGGTGCAGGAGGCTTCCGGAAACATGATCGTCGATATCGGCGGCGGCACCACCGAGGTCGCGCTCATCTCCCTTTCGGGCATCGTCTACGCCCGCTCCGTCCGCACCGCCGGCGACGAACTGGACGAGGCGATCATCCAATACATGAAGCGCGCCTACAACCTGATGATCGGAGAGCGCACTTCCGAGGATATCAAGATCCGCCTCGGCTCCGCAGCACCCCTTCCCAAGGAACTGACCATGGAGGTGAAAGGCCGCGACCTCGTCGCCGGCCTGCCGAAGACGATCACCATCACTTCTCAGGAAATCCGCGAGGCGATGGCTGATCCGCTCGGCACCATCGTGGATGCCGTCCGCACCACCCTTGAGCGCTGCCCTCCCGAACTCGCCGCCGACCTCGTCGATCGCGGCATCGTTCTCGCCGGCGGCGGAGCGCTCCTCAAGGGGCTCGACCGCCTGCTCCGTGAGGAAACCGGCCTGCCCGTTCATGTCGCCGAGGATCCCCTCAGCGCAGTCGCGGAAGGCACCGGCAAGGCGCTTCAGGAGCTCGCCCTCCTCAAGCGCGTAACGAACACCGACCGTTGAGCCCCGGAACTCCGCTGACCGGAGACTCCAACGGCCATGAAACCGCTCAATCTCATCTCATTGCTTCTCTTCCTCGCGGGGGCGACATGGGCACTCACGCGCAGTGAGTCGGTCGTGCGGGAGATCCAGGTCGCCTATTTCAAGGCCATCTCACCGACCCTGAAATCCGGCTCGGCAATGGAAACCAAGACCCGGAACCTCCTGCACGAGACCAAGCATTCCAAGGAGCTGGAAGCGGAGCTTTCCACCATCCGCAGCGAGATCGGCAGGCTGCGCATCATCGAGTCCCGCTTCAAGGAACTGGAGCGCGAGAGCGCCGAATTGCGCCACGCCCTGGATTTCAAAAAAGCCACGGACTTCGATGTCGTCGCCGCAAACATCATCCGCCGCCATCCCACCACCTGGTGGCAGACGGCGGAGATCGATGCGGGCGAAGATCGCGGCATCGGCATCCAACTCTCCGTCCTTTCCAATGACGGCCTCGTCGGGCTCATCGACCGCCCTTTCAAAGACCGTTCCTCCGTCCTGCTCATCACCGATGAGAAATGCCAGGTCTCTGTCCGAGTGGAGGGATCTCCGGAGGTGGGCATCCTCAGCGGCCAGCGTGGCGAGTTCGAAAACAACCCCACCCTCCGCCTCCGCTTCCTTTCCAAGAACGCCTCTCTGCAACCCGGCCAACGCGTATTCACCACCGGCCGCGGCGGGATCTTTCAACCCAACATCCTCGTTGGAACCATCATCTCGGTTGAGAGAGGCTCGCTGGACTCCGAAGCCCTGGTCAGACCCGCCGTGGATCTGAGCGACCTGGGTACGGTGTTCGTAGTGCTTTCCGAAAACCACTGAAACCCGCCACCTTGCTACGCTTCAACCTCAGCGCTGTTTTCCTTCTGCTCGCCGCCTTCCTGGTTCAGCAGTTCGTGCCCGCGTTCACGGGCCTGAGCCACGCGCGCATCCTGATCGTCCATCTGGTGTTCCTCTGCGCCGCCGTCTCGGTCGCAACCCCGACCATGCTGCTGCTCGCATTCATCGGCGGCATGCTGTGGGACGCTCACTGTTCGCTCGCACCCATGCTGATCGACCCCGAAGTTTACACGCAGCCCACCGAGTCGCTGCGCTTCGGATACTCGATCCTGCTCTTTGCGGGCATGGGCTTCCTGATGCAGGGCTTGAGCCCTCTTTTCAGGGAAGGAAAATGGCATTTCTCGGCGCTCCTCACCGGTGTAGCCACTTTTCTGTACCTCGCCGCCGACTACGCGCTCATATCATTTGTCCGCGGCGATTTCGTCATGAGCCCCTCCATCCTGCGCCTCATGTCCTACACCTCGCTGCTTACCATGCTTTTTTCCCCTCTCGTCTTCTGGCTGCTCTACCGCCTCGCCTTGCTCTTCGACCACTCCCTCTATCCCGAAGCCGGGAAAAATAAACGCCGATCCTTCTGAACCGTGGAACCCCGCTTCCGACTGCGACTCTACCTGCTGACAGCCCTCATTCTTGTGGGCTTCGGCACTCTTTTGTCGCGGCTTCATGAGTTCCAGATCGTGCGGCAGGACGAGTTCCAGGCACTCGTTCCCGGCAACCGCACCGTGACCGTTCGTGAGCCCGGCATCCGCGGCGAGATCACCGATCGCAACGGCATCCCCCTCGCCCGCAACCTCCGCAACTACGTCGTCTCCTTCAACCTCGACGAGATCGCCCAGGCTTACCGCCTCCAGAACGAGGATACCCCCACACTCGACCGCCTCACCATGCAGGGCGGGCTGCCGCGTGCGAAAAAGGAGAAGGACATCGTCGCGATCGTCAACGAATGGACGATCAAGCCGCTGCAGGAGCTCGGCCTCGCGAAAAACTACAACGCCTCTGCCCTGCGCACGCACTACCTCACCCACGGCGGCCTCGTCCCTTTCACCTACCGCGCGGATCTCACCTACGAGGATTTCGCCCGCCTCGCGGAGCGCAACCTGGAGTTCCCCGGCGTTACGCTCGGCATACGCCCCCAGCGCCAATACGCCTACGGCACGCTTGCCTCCCACGTTCTCGGATATCTCAAGCAGTGGGAGAAAGGTGACATCTCCTCCGCCGACAAACGCGCCTTCGATCACTACATCGGTGATGAAAAGGGTATCGCCGGCGTCGAAGCGACGATGGACGAATACCTGCGCGGCCCCGAAGGCCGCAAGACAGTGCTGAAAGATGAGAAAGGCCGCACCATCGGCATGCTCGATTACACGAAGCCGGGCACCGGGGCGCGCGTCCAGCTCGCCATCGACGCCCGCATCCAGTTCCTGTTGGAAAACACCCTGCGCCGCGCGGGACGGGCGGCAGGGGTCGTGATGGACGTCAACACCGGCGAGGTGCTGGCTATGGCCTCCGTCCCGGATTATGATCCGAACGCCTTCTTCCCATCGATTTCCCGCGAGAAATTGGTCGAGTATAGCTCGAACCCGCAGCTCTCGCCCTTCACCAACCGCACCATCGCCCCCTTCGAGCCGGGATCGACCATGAAGATCGCCACCGCCATCGCCGGAGCGATTCATGGCCTCGCCACCCGCACGTTCACCTGCGATGGCTACGTTCCCTTCGGCAACCACAAGATCGGATGCTGGCTCTACAACAAGAACGGCGGGCGGCACGGCTCTCTCCGCCTGCCCGAGGCGATCCAGCAATCCTGCAACCCCTATTTCAACAAGATGGCAAACACCATGGGCTGGAAGGCCATGGTGGACGGCTGCTCGCTCGTCGGCTTCGGAAAGAAGACCGGAGTGGAGCTGCCCAACGAGGATCCCGGCATCCTCCCCGGCTCCCGCTCATGGCGCTCCGCACGCCCCGGTGCGGTGATGACCCCCGCGCTCACCGCCATGATGTCCATCGGGCAGGGTGACATGCTCGCAACGCCGATTCAGATGGCGGCCATGGTTTCCGCCATCGCCAACGGGGGGAAATTTTTCCAACCGCGCGTCGTCAAACAGGTGACCTCCGACGACGGCAAAGTCCTCGTTCCCGATTTCCCGAAACTTGAGGTCGATCTCATGCAATCCGGCGTCAAAGAGTCCGACCTCGCCCTGATCCGCGAGGGGATGCGGAAAGCCGTCAACGAGGCGGGCGGCACCGCAGGAAAAGTTCGCATGGAGGATATCGTCGTCGCCGCGAAAACAGGAACTTCACAGACCACCGACAACGGCAAGAAATCGAACAACTCTTGGATCATCTCTTTCGCCCCCTTCGACAAGCCGCGCTACTCGGTGGTGATTCTCGTTCAAGCCGGCGGCTCGGGTGGCGGTGTCTGCGGCCCGCTCGTGAACACGGTTTACACCGGGCTTTTCGCCAAGGAAAACGGTATGCGCCTGCCACTCAAGCCGCAGACCGAATACAAGGGTCACCTCAACCGCATCGAAGCCATCGAACCGCTCAAGGACGTCCTCGCCGCCATCGAGGCTTCTGCCATCACCGATGGCGAAACGACCGCCGCCAACCCCGATGACGAAGTCGGCGAGACCGGTGACGAAGTCGGCGAAGTCCTTCCCGAAACCCCCATCGGCGTCACTCCCACCAACACCTCTCCACAACCTACCATCACACCGGAAGCCGACCGCGAGGGACAAGTCATCCCGCGCGCCACCCCAATCAGGGAGTGACCCGCGTTTCCGGAAATACAGAACCAAAAAAATACAACTTCCACCCCACACACAAATAAAGTGATTCAGAAAATCAAAAGAATGTTAGGCATCGGCGCCGCCGATCCATCGCAAGGCAATACCATCATCGTCAACGTCGAGAAACTCGAACGCCGCGTCGCACTCCTTGAGGACGGCGTCCTCGAAGAATACACCGTCGAGCGCGAAGGCGACCAGAACATCGTCGGCGGCATCTTCAAGGGCCGCGTGAAGAACATCGAGCAGGGTCTCAAAGCCATGTTCGTGGACATCGGCCTCGACAAGAACGCGTTCCTCCACTTCTGGGACGCCATCCCCGCCGCCCTCGATGGCGGCCTCGAGGAGATCGAGCGCGAAGGGAAGAAAAAGCCACAGAAGAAAATCAGCTCGAAGGACATCCCGGACATCTATCCGATCGGATCGGAAATCGTGATCCAGGTTTCCAAGGGGCCCATCGGAACCAAGGGACCCCGCGTCACCACGAATATTTCCCTGGCCGGTCGTTACCTCGTCCTCATGCCCTTCACCGAGCAGTTCGGGATTTCCCGGAAGATCGAGGATCCGAAGGAGCGCCAGCGCCTCCGCCAAATCGTCCAGAAACTCTCCGTCCCGGAAGGCATGGGCATCATCATGCGCACCGTCGCGCAGGGCACCCGCGCCCGGCATTTCGTCCGCGATCTCGCGATGCTCCTTGAGCAGTGGGACAACATCGACCAGCGCCGCGCGAACAACCCCGCCCCCTGCTGCATCTTCCAAGAACCCAACCTCATCGAGCGCACCGCCCGTGATTTCCTCACCGAAGAAGTGGATCAGGTGCTCTGCGACGACGCGGAAACCACCGAACTCATCCGCGAGATCGCTGGGAAAATCTCCCGGCGTGCAAAGCGCCGCATCCACCACCTGCCCACCGCCTCGCAGCCCATCTTCGAGCGCGTGAACATTCAGAAGCAGATCGACGAAGCGTTCTCCCGCCAGGTCTGGCTCAAGTGCGGCGGCTACATCGTCATCGATGAAACGGAAGCCCTTATCTCCGTGGACGTGAACACCGGCCGCAACCGCGGCTCCAAGGACGTCGACAAGATGATCCTCCAAACCAACGTCGAGGCCGCCGAGGAGGTCGCCCGCCAACTCCGCCTCCGCAACATCGGTGGCCTCGTGGTCGTGGACTTCATCGACATGCGCCACCGCCGCGATCAGATGGCCGTTTACAAAGCGATGAAAGACCGCGTCAAAAAGGACAAGGCCAAGACCCAGATCCTCCAGATTTCCGCCATCGGTTTGATGGAAATGACCCGCCAGCGCCTCAACGAATCCTTGCGCGATTCGATGTATGAGCCCTGCCCCTATTGCCAGGGCCGTGGCCGCGTGAAAACCCCGATGACCATGTCCATCGAGATCCAGCGCCGCCTCAACACGGTCATCCAGAGCCATCGCGACCAGGTCGGCGACATCATCGTGATCGTGAACTCCGATGTCCTCAATCGCTTCAAGCGGGAGGACGCTAAAGTCCTCGTGGAACTCGAGCGCTCCCACTCCGGCCGCCTCATTTTCCGCTCGGATCCAGCCCTCAACCGCGAACGCTTCGCCATCCTCGACGCCGCCACCGAGAAAACCATCGAGCAAGGCTGAGAAGGCTTTCCGAACTTGACGAAATCGCTCATGTGGTATCCAGTTACCACATGAGTCAGTCAGCCACAATGAAGCGTACCAGCATGTCGCTGGATCAGGAAACTCTAGGTGCGCTTGAATTGCTCGCGACGAAATGGAATACCTCAAAATCAGAAGTGATCCGCCGAGCGGTTCGTAAAGTTAAAGAAGATGACGCGATAAATTCTTCCCGCATGACTCCCGTTGAGGCACTGCGTTGGTTGCAAAAAAACGGTATCACCCAAGAGCAAGCCGACACCATGAGGGAGGAAATCCGCCTTGAAAGGGAAGCGAGAAAATATTGGTGGGAATGACCATTCATTTGGACACGAACCTGCTTGTCGAAGTTGGATTGAGTGGATCCGCAATGAGAACCTCTCTCATTGCATGGCTAGAGGAAGGAAACTACTTGGCAGCCTCCACAATCGCTTGGTCTGAATTCTGCAACGGCCCTGTTGAGGAAAAACAAAAGAAGGTCATAGAGGCTGCACTTGATGATCGCATTATGGTTTTCACCAAGCCCATGGCCGAAACCGCATCGGTTTTATTCAACGCTACCGGCCGTCGCCGCGGCTCCCATGCGGATTGCATGATCGCCGCCACGGCCATCATTTCCGACGCTCCGCTATCCACCCTAAACACGAAGGATTTCGAACGCTTCATCCCCTTCGGCCTCCGCCTCCATTCCTTCTGATTTCCATGCGGCACAAACGCTGCTGCTACTCCAATCTCCAATTCCCCATGTCACGCAAAACAAAACTCATCGTCACCCTCGGCCCGGCCACGCAGGAGCGGGAAATGATAGGTCGCCTCATCGATGGCGGAGTGAACGTCTTCCGGCTCAACATGAGCCATGCCAAGCACGAATGGGCGGCGGAGATGACCAAGCTTGTCCGCGCGGAAGCGGATGCGAGGGGCGCGCACATCGCCGTCCTTTTCGACCTCACCGGCCCCTCGATTCGCACCGGCGATCTTGAGAAAGCCTACGATCTGAAGGAGGGCGACCGCGTCGAGTTCCGCAGCGCCGATTCCAAGCCGTCCATCCCCCTCTCCACCACCGTGAACTATCCGGGACTGATGGCCGATGTGAAAGCCGGCAACACTCTCGTGGTGGACAACGGAGTTCTGTTAATGCGGATCGAAAAGGTGGAGCAGGATCGCATCATCTGCGACGTCCGCACCCCCGGCTCGATGGGCTCGCGGCGGCACATCAATCTTCCCGGAGTGCGGCTCAACCTTCCCGCCCTTACCGAAAAAGATCACAAGGATCTCGCCCTCGCTGTCGAATGCGGAGCGGACTACATCGCAGGTTCCTTTGTCCGGGACGCCGCGCATGTGAAGGAACTGCGCGCGGCGATGGAAGCCCTGGAAGGCGAGGCGCAGATCGTCGCCAAGATCGAGGATCAGGAAGCGGTGCGCAACATCGACGCGATCATCACAGAGGCGGATGTGATCATGATCGCGCGCGGCGACCTAGGTATCGAGGTTGATTTCGAGGATCTGCCCATCCTTCAGCGCCGCATCGTGAAACGCTGCCACGAACTGGGCAAACGCGTCATCGTCGCAACACAGCTGCTGGAGTCGATGATCACCAACCCCACACCCACCCGGGCGGAGGTCACCGATGTAATGAACGCTTCCTACGAAGAAGCCGATAGCCTGATGCTTTCCGGGGAAACCTCCGTAGGCCGCTATCCGGAACGCTGCGTGGAGGCCATCGACCGTATCGCCTCGCGCATCGAGCGCTCCGGAGGCCATGGCTTCGGGCAAAATGTCATCCTCCGCGAAGAGCGGCAGAAAATCGCGCGTGCCGCCGTCACCCTTGCCGATTCGCTGGCGGACGCCCGGCTCGTCGTCCTCACCCGGCGCGGTGTTCTGGCAAACCAAGTCGCACTGATGCGCCCCCGCACCTCAGGCTTCTACGCGTTCACTCCGAAGGAACTCGTCTGCCGCCAGCTTGCCCTTACACGCGGCATCCGCCCGTTCCGCATGGCCTTCGCCTCGAACATCGAGGAAACCGTGCACCGGCTCACCGAGCAGCTGCGCGAACTCGATCTCGTCCGCACCGGGACACCCATCGTGATCGTCTCGGATATCCTCTCCGATCACTTCGCGGCGAACTCGATCCTACTGCACCACGGATAGCGGAGGAGGTGCGTCTCCGCGCCTTGAGTTTCAAGCGGGTGTCTCCACCCGCAACGGAATGTGCTCTGGCAATAGCGGCGGAGACGCCGCCCTGATCCCCAAGGCACGGTGACGCGCCTGCTCCGGAACGCCTCACTGTAACGGAGCCAACAAGTGCCCCAGTGTCTCGGGATCGATCCTGAGTTTGCTTGTTTCCTCGGAAAGCAGAGCCTCCACCAGCCCGGACTTGTGTTTCTGCAACTCCAGCATCCGCTCCTCGATGCTGCCCCGGCACACCAGCTTGTGGACGAACACCGGCTTAGTCTGTCCGATCCGGTGGGCGCGATCCGTCGCCTGGTTTTCCGCCGCAGGATTCCACCACGGATCGAAATGGATCACGGTATCCGCCGCTGTTAGATTCAGCCCGGTTCCGCCGGCTTTGAGGGAGATCAAAAATACCGGCACTTCGCCCTCTTGGAATTTTTTTACCAGTGAAGCACGCTCCGTCGTCTGCCCAGTGATCTTCAGATAAGGTATTTTCTGAAGGATAAGGTGCTCTTCGATGATCGCCAGCATCGAGGTGAAGGTGGAGAAAAGCAGGATGCGCCGCCCTTCTTCGATCAGCGTCGGCAGCAGCTCCCCGGTCAGGAAATCGAGCTTGGCGGATTCCTCGACTTTTTGCGCGGCGGGCGTTTTCAGCAGCTTCGGATGGCAGCAGATCTGACGCAGCTTGAGTAGGGCATCGAGGACGATGATGTGGGATTTCGCCAGGCCTTTCTCGCTGATCGCATCACGCACCCGCTTGTCCATCGCCGCGCGCACCGATTCGTAAAGATCCGTCTGCTTGCCGTTTAGGTCGATGCCATGAATGATTTCCGTTTTCTCAGGCAGATCCTTCGCCACCGCGTCCTTCGTGCGGCGGAGGATCAGCGGGGCGACCCGCCGGTTCAGGGCCAGCTGCGCGTCCGTCGAGCGGTCGCGCTCGATGGGTTTGCGCAGGTTCGTGTTGAAGGTTTTCTCATCCGCGAGGAATCCGGGCATCAGGAAACGCATCAGGCTCCAAAGCTCGCCGAGGTGGTTTTCCATGGGTGTACCGGAAAGGCAAATCCGGTGCGCGGCATTCAGCTTGCAGGCGTTTTTCGCAGTCAGGGCTTTGGGGTTCTTGATGTATTGCGCCTCGTCGAGCGCCAGCACATGCCAGTTTTGTGCGGAGAGCATATCGAAGTCCTGCGCGAGCAAAGGATAGGATGTGATCACGAGATCCGCCTTCGCCAACTTGGCCGTCAGCGCCGCGCGGTCTTTCCCCTGCCACAGAACGGTCTTCAAGTGAGGCGTAAATCTCTCCGCCTCCGCCGCCCAGTTCGGAGCGACCGATGTCGGCGCGATGACAAGCGAGGGGTTCCCCGGTTTTTTCTCATGCTCCGCCGCAAGATGCGCGAGGGTCTGCACGGTTTTTCCCAGCCCCATATCATCCGCGAGGATTCCGTGCAGTCCGTTTTCCGCGAGAAACTGGAGCCAGCGGAAGCCCTCGATTTGATACTCGCGCAGCTCCGCCTTGAGCTTCCGCGGCACCTTCACTTCGGGCAGCGATGTCAGGGTGCGGAGATTTTTCCCGAGCTTCGCGAGCGCCCGCAGCGTGGCCGTGCTGTCGATCGAAAGCCCGTCCGCGACCCCCGCCGCCGCCAGGCGATCCAGGCGGATCGGCCCGTCGAAATCCTCTTTCCCGTGAAACAGATGCCTCACCTGATCCACGATCTCAATCAAGCGCCGTGTCGGAAAACGCAGCATCCCGTCCGCCGGATCATCACACTCCACTAGGATCGTCTCCGGCAAATTCGGATCGTCTGCCGACGGCAAGCCCTGCCGGATCGCCTGCGCGATGATCGGGATCAGGCTCACCTTTCGCCCGTTGATTTCATGCGGTATGTCAAAGCTGAACCAGTCGATCCCATGATCCGCATCCCCCTCAATCGCCGGGAAAAAATCCTTCACGTCATGGATCGTCAAACCCGCATCGGCCTCCACCTCGATCACCCATCCCTTCTTCCTCAGAGCCGCGCAAGCCTCCCCCTCCAGAAAGCGGATCCAAATTTCCTTTTCCGACAGATTATCGTCCTCAAAATCTTCATCAAAGTCGTCTTCGGAATCGTCCCCAAATACGTCTCCGAAGTCATCCTCTAAACCATCATCCTCCCTGAATACATCGATCATGTATTCGTGCTCCGTCTCCGGTCGCACAGAATCGAATGGCAGGCACCCGCCGACGGGAATCATCCCTTCCTTGGCCAACGCTTTCACCATCTGCCCTTCCGCTTTCGTATCCCTGTCCCATACGATCCTCGTTTTCCCCCGAAGCTCCACATGCACGGGCACCCCTTTCCCATCGGTCGGGAGCAACATGCCGCTGTCCCCGTATCTCACGCGCAGCCTTCCGGTCACCTGCGCCCCCGCATGCTCCGCCACATTCTTTCCCGCCTTCCCGATCAGGAAATGCGCAACCGGCTTCAGACCTGTCCGCCTCTCCGTCTCCACCGGCGCCGGCGTCGGCAAGACCGCTGTCTCCCCGACCATCAAGCTCTCGGAAACCGTTTTCAGGCACTTCTCCCCGATCACCGGCCCCGAATACCACGCGAACAGCATTTCGGAGGGATACTCGCTCCTCACTAAACCCATCGCCGCACCGTCCTCCCTGATGTAGCGCAGCGGGATGGTCGGGACTAACACCAGCCCCTCCTCCGCGAATTTCAAAACCGGACGCATCCCGCCCTGCTCCGTCATCTTCCAATCCGGCTCCACTCTCTCATCGCCGCCTTGCTGGATCAGCTCATACCTCATCGGAACCTGATAGCCCCTCGCCGCTCTCGCACTTTTGATCTCACTTCCGTAAAACAAACGGTCGGTATCAGCCGCAAGGCGCAGGAGTTCCTCGAACCCGCTGCCCTTGAGCACCAGATCACCCCAGCGATAATTGCTCTTCAATAACTGGTGATGGATCGCCACCACCGCGAAATCCTCCGGCACGAAATACTTCGGCGGCCGCGACAGATCCCCTCCCGCCTTCGTATCCGATATGCTGATCCCGCCGTCCTTGCGCCGCGTCCCGACACGCAGGTGGAACACGAGCGACTTGCTATACACATCCCATTCGATGCAATACGCTAGGAACCGGTTTTCCGGTTTCGCAATTTTCGTCTCCCCGGCCTTCCCCTGTTTCAGCGCCGCCTCCTTGACCTCATTCAGCCACTTCGTGATCTCCGGCGGCACGAAATCCGCCACCGACGCCGCCTCCCCGGACAGTTCCTGCGCCATCAAAGCCAGTGTCGCTGCGGAATGCTTGCAGAATCGCCCGACCGGACAGGAGCACTCCGTATGCAAATCCCATCGCTTCCCGGCCTTGGAAACCGCCAACACCAGCCGGTAAGGAACATCCGACGTCCCAGCGATCACTGCCTGGATCATCGTCAGTTCCGTCTTCGCGGGTTTCACGATATTGATCCCGCTGATCAGCCGGGAAGAAGTGTATGGCTTGCTGCGATTGATCGTCGCCGTGTCATACCTCTCCTTCCAGCCAGCGCTCACCAGCCATTCGCGAAGTTCCTTGTCCGCGAGAAGAAATGAATAGTCAGTATGCGTCATCAGGAAACGACGAGATTCAGGATTTTCCCCGGAACATAAATTACCTTCCGCAAAGTCTTCCCGTCGATGTGCTCCTTAATTTTCGGTGAGGCGAAAGCGAGTTCCTTTGCTGCATCCTCCGGCGCATCCATCGCCATCCAGATCCGGTCGCGGAGCTTGCCGTTGATCTGCACGACGAGCTCGCACTCGGTGCGGATCAGCGCCTGCTCGTCGTAGATTGGCCACTCCATTTCGGAAAGCAACTCACGCCCGCCGAGCCGCTCGTGGATCTCCTCGGTGATGTGCGGGGCGAAGGGATTCAATATGGTCAGAAACTGAATGAACTCCTTTAAGTTCACTGTTTCCGTCAACGTGAATGCTTTTGTGCATGTCATCATGAAGGAGATCGCCGTATTGAACTTCAGTGATTCAATCTCCTCGCCGACTTTCTTGATCGTGTCGTTTAGGACGCGTAGCAGCTCCTTGTCGGTGCAAGGCACATCTTGGATCTTCGGCGAAACAACAAGCGATCCGTCCGCTTGCTCGTCAAAGGCGACACGCCAGACCTTCGCGAGGAAACGCGAAACACCTTCGACCCCCTTCATCTGCCACGGCTTCACCTGCTCCAGCGGCCCCATGAACATTTCGTAGAGGCGCAGGGAATCGGCTCCGTATCCCGCGACGACATCGTCGGGATTCACCACGTTGCCACGGGATTTCGACATCTTCTGGCCGTCCTCACCCATGATAAGGCCTTGGTTCACGAGTTTCTGGAACGGCTCCGGCGTGCGGACATGGCCGAGATCGAAGAGAACCTTGTGCCAGAAGCGGGCGTAAAGCAGGTGGAGGACGGCGTGCTCGGTGCCGCCGACGTAGAGATCCACCATTCCTGATTGAGGATTGTTGATTGAGGATTGTTGATTGGAAGACCAATACTCCTCCGTCTCGCGGGAAATGAACCTTTCAGAATTACTAGGATCGCAGTAGCGGAGATAATACCAGCAGGAGCCGGCCCACTGCGGCATCGTGTTCGTCTCGCGGACGGAACCGTCGGGCAGTTCCACCCATTCGCGGGCTTTCGAAAGGATCGGCTCGGGCGAACCGGAAGGCTTGTAATCTTCAAGCGGCGGCGCGAGCAGCGGAAGCTCTGAATCGGGGATCGCCTGGTGCTTGCCGTCCTTCCAAACGATAGGAAACGGCTCGCCCCAGTAACGTTGACGGGAGAACAGCCAGTCGCGGAGCTTGAACTGGACGCGGCGCTTGCCTTGGCCGTTCGACTCCAGCCAATCGATCATCTTCGCCTTCGCTTCAGCGGTGGGCAGTCCGTCGAAGAAACCGGAGTTCACAGCGATGCCGGGATCGGTGTAGCCTTTCCAATCGGCATCGTTCGTCGGCTGGACAACCTGCACCACAGGCAGCCCGAACTTCTCGGCAAACTCGAAATCCCGCTCATCATGCGCCGGCACCGCCATGATCGCGCCGGTGCCGTAACCCATCATCACGTAGTCCGCGATCCAGATCGGGATCTGCTCCTCGTTCACGGGATTGATGGCGAACGCGCCAGTGAAAACCCCGGACTTGTCCTTGTTCAAATCCCCGCGATCCAGGTCGGATTTTGAGGAGATGGCTTTCCGGTAGGCCTCCACCGCTTCCCTGTGATCCGCCGTGGTGATTTCCGCAACAAGTGGATGCTCGGGAGCCAAGACCATGTAAGTCGCACCGTAGAGCGTATCAGGCCGCGTGGTGAACACTTCCACTTGAGATTTGAAATTTGAAATTTGAAATTTAACGGATGCCCCTTCGCTGCGCCCTATCCAATTCTTCTGTAGCAACTTGATCCCCTCCGGCCAGTCCAGCGTGTCGAGTTCATCGATGAGGCGCTGCGCGTATTTCGTGATGCGCAGCATCCACTGGCGCAGCGGGCGGCGCTCGACGGTGTGGCCTTTGGATTTCCATTCCTCGACTTCCTCGTTCGCGAGCACGGTGCCGAGATCCGGCGACCACCAGACGGGCGTATCGGCCACGAAGGCGAGGCGAACGTTGTCGATTTCGTCGCGGCTCCAGCCTTTCGCCTCCAGTTCGGAAACAGGGTGCGCCTTGTTCGTTTCCTCGCAGAAATACGAGTTGTAGATCTGGAGGAAAATCCACTGCGTCCAGCGCACGTATCCGGGATCGGTGGTGGCGATCTCGCGATCCCAGTCGTAGCCGAAACCGAGCGATTTCAACTGGCGGCGGAAGGTCTCGATGTTCGCGGCGGTGGTGATCGCGGGATGCTGGCCGGTCTTGATCGCGTATTGCTCGGCGGGCAGGCCGAAGGAGTCGTAGCCCATCGGGTGGAGGACGTTGAAGCCCTTCATCCGCTTGTAGCGCCCGATGATGTCGGTGGCCGTGTAGCCCTCCGGGTGGCCGACGTGCAGACCCGCGCCGCTGGGGTAAGGGAACATATCGAGCACGTAATACTTCGGCTTGGATTCATCGAATCCCTCCTCGCCCGGATTTGGCGTGCGGAAGGTCTTTTCGGAGTCCCAGCGGGATTGCCACTTGGGCTCGAACTCATCGAAGGGGAACGGTTTGCGTGTTTCGGACATGGTCGGAGGTGGGCGGGAAACGTGGCGGGTGCCCGCGCGGATGAAAAGAAAAACCCTGCCGCGCGCTTTGCGGGGCAGGGTTTGGGAAACTTCGGACAAGGACTATTCCTTTTTCTTGGCGAGCAATTCCTTGAGGTGATCCACGTAGGCCTGGGCGCCGCCCTCGCGGTATCCGATGTCTTCGGAGAGTTTCTTGCCCTCGGAGTCGATCAGGAAAATGGTCGGGTAGCCTTCGATCTTAAACTCCTTGTCGAGCTTCTTGTTCTGGGCTTTCACCTCATCGCTCTGCTCCTTTTTCTTCGGGAAATCGACCTCCATGAGGATCAGGTTCTCCTTGGCGTAGGCCTTGAACTCATCCTTGGAGAAGATCTCCTTTTCGATCTTGATGCACCATCCGCACCAATCCGTGCCGGTGAAATTGATTAGGATCGGCTTGTTTTCTTCCTTGGCCTGCTTCTTGGCGGCTTCGTAATCGGTGAGCCAGCCGGACTCGGCAGCCATGGATGCGGCGGAAAACGCCACGAGGGAGGCGACGGTGATGAGGAAACGTTTCATGGTTGTTCGATTTGCGGGATTTAGGGATTAATCGAGATCCTTTTTCTCCAGCGCTTCCTTGAGATGCGCGAGGAAAGGCTCCACGTCGGGATATTCTGAGGCAAAGAAGCGGTCGAACTCCTTACCTTCCCCGTCGAGAAGGATCACGGTCGGGAAACCCTCGATCTCATACTTGTCGGCGTAGGGTTGGTTTTTCTTGGCGAGTTCCTCGTCGGCCTTCGGGAAATCGAGATGAACCAGGACGAAATCCTTGGATGCCGCTTTCACGAACTCCTCTTTCGAGAAAACCTTCTTGCCCATCATGATGCAGGGCGGGCACCAATCGGAGCCGGTGAACTCGAGCATCACGGACTTGCCGTCCTTTTTGGCGAGGGCGATCGCGGCATCCACATCGGTCTGCCAGCCTTCGGGGGCTTTCGCGAATGCGGTGGAAACGAGGGCGGCGACACTACATGTCACAAGGGCTAGGTGCGTGATTGCTTTCATCATGCTGTAAACGCGCCGTGAGAGACATTTATTCTAAATTTCTTGGCAAAGCGGGAAAAACAGGGAAATCCATCCCCATGCCGAAACAGCCGCTCCTGATCCTCGCCACGAGGAACTCACACAAGACGGAGGAGATCCGGCACATCCTGGGCGACCGCTTCGAGGTGCTCGATGTAACCTCATTTCCCGAACTGCCGGAGATCGATGAAACCGGAACCACGTTTCTTGAAAACGCCCGGCTCAAGGCGCTCGGCATCAGCCGCAGGATCGATGGCTGGGTGCTCGCCGACGATTCCGGACTGGAGGTCGACGCGCTCGGTGGCACTCCCGGCGTATGGTCTTCCAGCTATGGCGGCGAGGAAGGGAACCACGCGAAAAACAACGCACGGCTGATGCGGGAAATGGCCGGAATCACTGATCGCTCCGCCCGTTTCCGATGCACGCTCGTCCTTGCGAAATACGGCGAGGAAAAAGCTGTATTCACCGGAACCGTCGAGGGGCGGATCTCGGAATCACCCTCCGGCAACGGCGGCTTCGGATACGATCCCCTTTTCATCCCTGAAGGACATTCCCAGACAATGGCCGATCTGGGAGCCGCTGTGAAATCAACACTCAGCCACCGCGCCGAAGCGATCCGTGCGTTCGTCGCCGCAGTCGAGAAAGGAAAATTGGTTAATTTATAAAAATAATTTGGAGTTCTTAATGAAATTTTGTAGGATCACACCCATGAAACGTCCACTTCTGATCTCCGCGATGATCCTGCCGCTCATTGCGTGCCTTCCCTCCTGCTCGAATCAGGTGAAAGCCAAGCATCCGGTTTCCTACCGGTTTGAGCACGGTCGCACGGCCATGCTCAAGAACGGGATCGCTATCGCGCCCAGAGGCGCGCCCGCCGCCGTAAAAAAAGCCATCGCAGCCGGCAACCGCCTGCAATCCAAGCCCTACAAATGGGGCGGCGGCCATGCCCATCACCATGACAGCGGATACGATTGTTCGGGGACGGTTTCCTACGTCCTGCGCGAGGCGGGCTTGCTCAAGGGCTCCATGCCCTCCAGTGGCTATTTCAACTACGGCAAAAAGGGCGAGGGCGACTGGATCACCGTTTATGTCCGCAGCGGCCATGTCTTTATGACCGTCGCGGGGCTGCGTCTTGACACCGGCTGGGGATCCGACCGCTCTGGTCCGCGCTGGCATACCCGGACGCGCCCCGGCGTAGGGCATGTGATGCGCCATCCGAGCGGACTTTAGTTTCCTAGCAGCTCTTCGCGGAGTTTGTGGAAATCACCGATGACCTTTTCCGCGAGGGAAAAATCCAGGTTCGCCGTCACACGGTTCGGCACGATCCATGTCCGCATCCCTGCGGCTTGGGCGGCGAGCAGTCCGTTCAACGAATCCTCAATCACCAGGCACTCGCCCGGCGCAACCCCCAGTCTCCGGGCGGCGGCCAGATAAAGGTCGGGAGCCGGCTTGATCCGCGGTGCATCCCCCTTGCAGATGACGTCCGCAAAAAAATCCCGCAGCCCCAGCTTTTCCAACCAACCGTCCACCCAGCCATGGGAGGAACTGGAGACCACCGCCTGCGGAATCCCCCGCCCCTTGATCGCATCCAACAACTCCAACACCCCGTCGATCGGCCCCTCTTTCTCCAACTCCGCACGGATCTCCACCTGCCGGGCCGCATCCAGTTCCACCCAATCGAACCCGATTTTCGTCAGATCTTCCAGATGCACCTTCGGCGACCATGCATCAAAGTCCGAACCGATGCAGCGGGTGTATAGGGAAAGCGGCAGATCCTGCCCATGGCGTTGAAATGTCCGCAGCCATGCCTGATAGATCGCCCATTCGGTATCGACCAGAATCCCATCGAAATCGAACAGCACTGCGGAAGGCATCATGCCCTCTCGATCATCGAAGGGAGCCGTTCCGGCAAGTTTCAAATGGTTCACATTGCAAAATTATCAATTTTTCCGATTTTATTTGGCAAATCGTGACAAATTTGGCACAAGCTCTGCGCTCCGTGTTTCCCTAAACCATTCATTTTGATGAACATCCGCAGCTTTGTTGGCGCATCCTCCGCCCTACTCCTCGCCTGGCTCGGCGCGACCTATTTCCACGAGATTCCACCGGAACGTTATCCGAAGCAGGATCGCACTTCGGCGTCTGCCGACACAGTGCATCCAGTCGATCAAAATATCGCAAATCTAGGTTCAACCAAACGCTGAAAAAGCCATGCCCGAAGAGCCCATCCCCACCGAGAAGAAGTCATTCAAAATCGAGCTGGAACCCGGCACTTACTGGTGGTGTTCCTGCGGACGCACGAGCCACAGCCCTTTTTGCGACGGCTCACACAAGGGCACCGGACTCCAGCCCAAGAAACTGGAAATTTCCGAGAAATCCAGCGTCAGCCTCTGCCAGTGCAAGGCGACGAAAAACCCTCCGTTTTGCGACGGCTCTCACCGCGATCTGTAAGGTTTATACACCTTGGCGCTGTGCTCCCCGTTGACACCGGGACAATGGGAAAGTAGTCTACGCGCGCATGAGTTTCGTCCCATACAGCCTTAATCTCCTCGCCCTCATGGCTTGTGTAGGCTGCGGATCGCTTCAAAACTCTAGGGATTGGAAAGGATCCGTAAACCAGCAGGTGAACCAACTCGGATACCGGAACTGGATCGTGATTTCCGAGGCTTCCTTCCCCGCCCACAGCCGTCCGGGAATGCGGCAGGTGATTTCCGATGCCGAAGTGCCCGAGGTGGTGGATTACGTGCTCAACGCCCTCGAGCAAACCCAGCATGTCCGTCCCCAGATTTTCCTTACCCGCGAGATGCGCTCCGTGGAGAACGACTTCGCCCCCGGCATCGACTCCATGCGTGAGAGAATACGGGCGTCACTGCACGGCCATGAACCGACCGAACTCGACCAGCAATCGCTCATCACGCTTTTGGAAGCCGCGAACCAAAGCTACGACGTGCTTGTCATCCGCACGCCCACCGCGCTTCCCTACACCTCGGTTTTCCTTGAGTTGCAGCCCGGTTATTGGGACGCGGAATCGGAGGATCGCCTGCGGGAACGAATTAGCCGCGAGCGCTTGGAAAGGCTCGCCCATCCTTATCAGTAAGAACAGAATCCGCGCGTGACCCGCAACGAAGCCCTCAAAATCGAACGTGAAGCCGCATGGATCGGCGATGCCGTGCTTGCGCTATTCGCCCGGGAGTTCGTGCTCCGGGAGCGCGGCTGCATGGACGGCGTTTGGTTCACCCACCTCACTTCCAACGAGTTTCTCAGCGCCTTCGGAAACCCGACAAGCGTCGAAGCGAAGATCGGTGAAGTTTACCGCGCCGAAGGCCTTGCCGCTGCGCATGCCTACATCGAAACGGAGTTTCTGCCGATTTTCCGCAAACAGATCGCGAAGAAAATCAAGTGACCGACTAAAATGTCGGCGCCGCCACGGTGGCGTTGTCCCTTTCCTCGGTACGGCGGCGCATGATGCGGTCCGCCGTTTCGGTGACCATCTGGGAAAGCAGCAGCCAAAGGTGGGAACCCTCGCGGTAATCGGCCGGTGCGATGTGCTTCACCCGGCCCGCATGGGTGCAGAGATCGAAGCATTTCCGGAACGACCGGCCGGTCTTGTCCTCCGGGTTGTAAACCGCGATGCCGTGGCCGCCGTTGCGGTTCACCACCGTGAAGCACGGCACATCCGTCGGTCCGTCGCCCACATAGACCATATTCTCGAAGGGGATAGGGCGCTGCTCGGCCGGCATGTGGTCGTTCACATCCTGGTCGTAGCGGAGCATACCTTTGTTGATGCGGAAAAGGAACTGGGTCTTCGAGGTGTGCGAGATCACCCGTTTCGGGAAACTGATGAGCCCCTCCGCGTCCTCGCCGAACTCGCAGCCGAACATTTCCTTCACGTAGGGCTTGAGCCTTGATCCGTCGAGCAGCGCCTTGAGCCCCGAGGAAATGATGTAGTGCTCGACCTTGATCCCCGCCATCTCGTGCTCCGGCCGCAGCGCCGCCTTGGGCAGGGCTTCGAAAAGCTCGGGCAGCCCCGGGAAAAAGCTCAGCCCCGCACCGAGTTCGGAAAGCATCGCGTTGGTCACCCGATCCATCCCGAGGTAATCGAGCAGGCACTTCATGTAGGCCAGCTCGCCGTCCCATTTCTGATCCTGCACGAGACCGTTGCATTTTTTCCAAAACTGCGCCGGATCGATCCCGAACTTCGGGAACAGCACGTCGTCCTGCATATATCTCGGGCTCAGCGTCTGGTCGTAGTCATATACCAGTGCGATCGTATTTTGCGGGGCGGCCATAGGTGGGGAGAGGCAACCAAGCCCAACACCCACCGACAAGGCGCAATTTTTTCCAAAATCGGCGCACTGCCGCATTGACAAGCCCGCCCGGATTCCTAAAGTCCCGCCCCCGCGCCCATGTAGGCCGCGACCTTTAACCACGATACGCCATGAGCTTCCGCACCTATCAGCCGACCAAACGCACCCGCAAGCAGCAGCACGGTTTCCGCGCCCGCATGGCCACGAAAGCCGGCCGCGACTGCATCAAGCGCCGCCGCCAGAAAGGCCGCAAACGCCTGATTCCTAAGGGAGCCGAGCTTCACTTCAAGCGCCACATCACGCAGCACGGCACCTGATCCGGAGCGCGGGCTTTCCGCCCGTAGCACCGCTCGCTCACTCCAGACGAGGATTCCTCATGAGGTTCCCGAGAAAGTGCAGCGTCACCAGCCATGCGGATTTTATCCGTATACGAAAAACCGGCCAAGCGAAAGCAGGCCGGTTTGTCATTGTCAGCACCTTGGCCGATCCCGCCCTCCCCTCGCTGCGCGCCGCCTTCGTCACCAGCAAGCGCGCCGCGAAAAAAGCGCACGACCGGAATCTCATCCGCCGCCGCCTCCGTTCTTACCTCCAGGCACACGCCTCGGTCTTCTCCGATCCGAAACGCTACATCATCACCATCGCCCGCCCCGGCGCGGCGGGAGCATCCAACGCCGACCTTGAGGCCGACTGGCTCCGCCAATGCCAACGCCTGAAGCTGATGCAATGAGTCTGCCTCCGCGTCTCTTGGCCATTGACCGCCGCCTCTCAAGAGCCTAAGCAGCGCCTCCTGCTTCGCTTTTCCAAGCGCCCCACACACATCCCTTTCCGACACAATGTACGACCGTAAAACATGGATAGTCCTCGCGACCTGCGGACTCCTGCTCGCCCTTAATTTCTATTTATCCTCGAAAAACCGCCCGGAACCGACTGCGAAGCCTCCGGCCATCGAGACCCCCGCCCTCGTCGAAGGCGAAGCCCCGGCGGCACTCACTGTCGAGACCCCGCCACCGCCCACCGAAGAGGAGTTCATCACCCTTCAGAACGAAAAAGTCGTCTTCACGCTCACCAATATCGGCGGCGGCATCAAGCACACGGAATTCAAGGATCAGAAAAACGTCGGGGAAACATCCCGGGTTCGCATCAATCTCCACGGAGCCGGCCCCATCGCGGGATTTGTGAATTCCAAGGAAGCCCTCGACAGCACGCCTTTCGCCTACAAACAGGATCTATCCGTTCCCGGCAAGACCGTCGTCTATATCGCAAAACTCCCTAGCGGCGTCGTCGTTAAAAAGACCTATGCCCTCGAGACGGAAAATATTCCCGGCGCTCCCTACTTCCTGAATCTCACCCTCGAATTCCAGAATACCACGCCGGCCGATTTCGATCTTTCGGAATACGGACTCTTCCTCGGTTCCGCAGCGCCGCTCTACCAGGCCGAGCGCCCCACCCACACCGGCTTTTTCTGGTATGAGGGCGGCAAAATGCACTTCGAGGCAGCCACGGCTTTCAAAGGTGGCTGGTTCTCCTCCGAGAAATCAGTCATCCGAAGCGAACAGGGCGAAGAGGTAAAATACGCCGGTGTGACCGACCAGTTCTTCTCCACGGTGATCCGCCCAGAGAAACCCGCCGCCACCCGTGTCTGGGGAAAACCCCATCAGGTTACGCTAAAGACCGACGATAAGGCGGTCTCCGCCGTCCGCGCCGCCCTTGCTCTTCCGTCCGTCAACCTCACCCCGGGCACCCCGCTGACCCTGAAATACCGCATCTTCACCGGCCCGAAGGCGAACACCATGCTGCGCAAGCTGGAGAACACCAAGGCCGCCGGCGACGGCTGGGGTGATATGATGCAATACGGCTGGTTCGGCCTCGTTTCCCGCACGCTCAACTGGCTGCTCAACTTCCTGCACACCGGCCTCAACAAGCTTTCCACCGAGCAATCCTGGGGACTGTCCATCATTTGCCTGACCCTCATCGTCCGTATCTTCATCTGGCCGCTTCACGCGAAATCGACCCACACGATGAAGCGCATGTCGAAGCTCCAGCCGAAGATGGCGGAGCTGAAGGAGAAATACGCAGACGACCCCACCAAGCTCAACACCGAGATGATGGGCCTGTACCGGAAATACGGAATCAACCCTCTCGGCGGCTGCCTGCCGATGCTCATCCAGATCCCCATTTTCTTCGGCTTCTTCCGGATGCTCGATTACGCCGTCGAACTCCGCAACCAACCCTTCCTCTGGGTGGACGACCTTTCCCAGCCCGACAACGTGGGACAGCTCCTCGGCATCCCCATCAACCTCCTCCCCATGATCATGGCCGGCACCAGCGTGATCCAGATGGCGATGATGCCCAAAACCGGCGACAAGATGCAGCAGCGCATCATGATGATGATGCCGCTGATGTTCTTCTTCTTCTGCTACAACTACGCCTCCGCCCTAGCCCTCTACTGGACCACCCAGAACATCTTCTCCATCGGCCAGACATGGCTAATGAACAAGATCCCCGAACCCGAACTCGTCGCCCGCAAGGACGGCGGCAAGAAATCATGGGTGCAGCGCATGGCCGACAAACAGTCGGAGATGCAGAAGCTCCAGAAAGAGCGCGGCAAATCCGGCGGCATGAGAAACGTCACCCCGGAAGCCCCCAAGAAAAAGGGTTCGCCCCGCACGGGAGGCTGATTCCAGCGACTCCGGTAGGGCTGATCCGGCTCGGTCGGCCCATATCCAAAATCTAACGCAGCTCACACTCTGGCGGGAGTGAAATCTCGAAACAGCCAGCCAGCCTCGCGCGGTTTCACGACAATTACGGGATTACAGCTCTTCCGTTTTTGATCAGGGCCGACCGAGCCGGATCAGCCCTACCGGTATGGGATGAATCCCGCAGCCACGCCTCACAAAATCCCACCCGGCAAATACCCCGCCGCTTCCGGCCATTTCGCCTCCAGCTTTTTCACCTCGCCGGAGAAAAACGCCACCTGAGCCTTCGCCGCGCCGACCTCCTGGTCGCCTTTCCGCAGGATCTCACCCAGCTCTTCGCGGGAAAGCCCGAGCCGTCCGTCCTCGGCGAGCCGATCCAAAAGGTTGTTCTTTTCCACCTCGCCCGTGCGCATGTCGGCGACGGTGGCCACGGCGTGTTCCTTGATCACCTTGTGCGCCGTCTCCCGGCCCACCCCGCGTTTCACCGCCTCCATCATCACGGTGGTGGTCATCAGGAAAGGCAGATAGCGCGATGTCTCCGCCGCGATCACCGCCTCGTAGGCGTCCATCTGGCCAAGGATCGTTAGGTAGGTCTCGAACATTCCGTCGATCGCATAGAACGCATCGGGCAGCATCACCCGCCGCACCACCGAGCAACTCACGTCGCCCTCGTTCCATTGGTCGCCGGCCAGACCAGCAGCCATCGCGAGATAGCCCTTGAGAATCACATGGAAACCGTTGACCCGCTCGCACGAGCGCGAGTTCATCTTGTGCGGCATCGCGCTCGATCCCGTCTGCCCCGGGGCAAATCCTTCGCTCGCCGTCTCATTACCCGCCATCAGCCGCAGGGTCTTGCAGAACGACGAAGGCCCGCTGGCAAGCTCCGTCAAAACCGAAACCACCCGCAGATCCAGCGAGCGCGGATAGACCTGCCCCACATTCCGCCACTGTTGCGGGATACCGAGATGCGCCACGATCCTGCCCTCAAGCTCAGCCACTTTCGCCGCGTCTCCTTCGAAAAGGGAAAGCTGATCCATCTGCGTCCCCACCGCCCCCTTAAGCCCCCGCACCGCGTATCCCGCGATCACATCCTCCAGCATCAGGAAACCGGAAAGCAGCTCCTCGCCGAACATCGCGATCCGTTTCCCCAAAGTCGTTGGCTGCGCAGCCACATTGTGCGTCCGTGCTGTCAGCACCACATCATCCCACTGCTCCGCCCGCTCCCGCATCCCGCGCAGCGCGGCGATAGCTTTGTCCCGGATGACCAGAAGTCCCCGGAAAACCTGCAACTGCTCCACGTTCTCCGTGAGATCCCGCGAGGTCAGCCCCTTGTGGATTTCCTCGAAACCTGCCAACCCGTTGAACTCCTCGATCCGCGCCTTCACATCGTGCCTTGTCACCCGCTCCCGCGCCATGATCGACCCGACATCGACCTGATCTTTCACAGACTCATAGGCCGCGATCGCCTCCTCCGAAATCCCCAGCCCCAGATCGCGCTGCGCTTTCATCACCGCGATCCAATACTCCCTCTCCAGCACGATCCGCCCCTCCGCGGACCAGATGCCATTCATTGCCGCGGACGAATATCTCTCTGCCAATACGTTCGGAATCATAACCGCCCGAATGGAGCGCCCACCACCCGCCCGCTGTCGAACAAAAAACCCTCACACTTCACCTTTGCTCCGCCGCAAGGGGAGTATTTTCCTCACCGGCAGGTGGTGCGGCATGATGGCGGAAAAAAGATGCACGATGGGAAACGCCAGCAGGGCCACGATCACCGCAGACACCATCATCCCGAGCAGGAAGCTGGCCGCGTTCACCTCGCCGATGTCCGGAATCCGGAAATGCACCTTCACCAGGAAGCCGGGCATCGGGAAACCCAGCGTATTGCGCATCCACGCCCCGAGCCAAACCTGGGCCACGCCGATCGGCACGTTCGTGAAAATGTTGGAGACCCAGCAAGCCGCCATCGCGAAGGGCACGTTCACCTTGAACCGCATCGCCATCACCGCCGCGAAAAACATCTGGAAGGGCAGCACGAGGATCATGGAGAAAAACATCCCGATCGCCAGCCCGGCGGCCACCGTGTCCCGGCAAGGCACCCAGAGATGCCTGTCCATCAACGGCTTCGTCAGCTTCTTCCACCACGGCCTGTCCCGCATCCGCTTGTGACGCAGCATCCGGAAAGACTGCCTCACCATTTTCAAATACCGTTCCTTCATCTTTCTCCCCTAGCGATACTCGCACCCCTTTCCGATCTATCAACCGCCAATCCCCACACGGCGACCCCGATTTGAAGACTTCAACCGCGAATGGACGCGAATGGACACGAATGAAGAGGAGGATGAATGTGGTGAAAGTTTCAGTCCTGAAATGAAACCCGTTTCATAGGACTGGATTTGCGTCCATTCGCGTCCATTCGCGGTTGAATCTTCCGGATCCCATTCCTTGTCTTGCCCTCAGCCGCCCCCGCCTCCAGCATCCGCCCGGAAAATCAATCCCCATGGAAATCTGGCAAGCCATCCTCCTCGGCCTCATCGAAGGCATCACCGAATACCTGCCGGTCAGCTCGACCGGCCACCTCATCGTCGCCCAGCGCCTCATGGGTCTCGGCACCGCCACGGAAATCGACAAGATCGCCGCCGATGCCTTCGCCATCTGCATCCAGGGCGGAGCCATCCTCGCCGTGCTCGGCCTCTACTACAAACACGTCCTGAAAATGCTCATGGGCGTCCTCGGGCGTGATCCCGAAGGTCTCAAGCTCGCCATCGCCATCCTCATCGGTTTCCTACCCGCCGCCGTCCTTGGCATGCTCCTCAACGACATCATCGAGCAAAAACTCTTCGGCCTCTGGCCCGTCATCTTCGCGTGGATCGTCGGTGGCATCGGCATCCTGTGGACGGTGAATTACCGCCGCAAAAATCCCCCGCGCGGCAACGG
>JAYTOE010000177.1:0-1505 GCA_043747935.1 Akkermansiaceae bacterium | reverse complement strand
AGAAAAGAAGGTAGGTCGGCGGGGATGAATGATGCGGAGTATTTGGAGGGTGGGGCAGACAGGCGTCAGCCCCTCCCGGAGCTATCGATGGCGAAGATGTTGCGTTGCCGGGTGAGGTATTTCACGGACGGGGCGGTGATTGGCAGCAGGGAATTTGTGAACGAGGCGTTCGCCGGGGCGCGGGAGAGATTTTCGGAAAGGAGGAAGGACGGGGCGCGGCGGATGCGGGGCAGCGGTGCTGCCGCTGCGGGGACGCTGTGGAGCATGCGGGATCTGCGGGTCGGTGTGTAAAATACACAAGACCCTACTTCACCAAGGCTACGAAGGGCTAGATTGGAGACATAAGACGCAAAAAAAGAGGGTTTGGTATTTAGCTGGTGGCACGAGAATGGTGCGCCGCGCAGCGGTACGGATTTCCAGAGGGAAACGAAAGCGAGGAGGTTGCCAGAGGCATACATGAGGGTCTTGCGGCTGCGGTGGATCAGCGAAGTCCTCGCCGGAAAATACCGCAACGAGCGCACAAGGGAGCCTGGCGGAACATGGAGCGTGCTCGCACATTACGAGAATCTCACGGTAGCCAAGGCGGGCAGTGTACTTTCCGGAGAAAAAAGGCGTCTGCTAACTCACCGGAGGCCGCAGAAATTCGAGAGGCGGAAAAGAAGGTGAAAGTATGCGCTTGTTGCAACGGTCGTGACAGTGCATTCGGATCAAAAGCTGCGCCTATCTGTGAACACAACATGAAGCCGGGCTTTTTAGCGATATCAGCGGATCGAAGATCAGGAGGGGATGAACCGCCAATTTCCTCTGGCCAGCCGCAGGGTGCGGGGCTTAGGGTTCGCGGCGTCAGACCAATCCATATGAAAGCACCTATCACCGTATCCATCACGGGAGCGGCCGGCCAGATCGGCTACGCCATCCTTTTCCGCATCGCCTCCGGTTTCGTCTTCGGCGAAGACCAACCCGTCAACCTCCGTCTGATCGAGATCGAGCCGGGTCTGCCTGCGCTGAATGGCGTCGTGATGGAACTGGATGACTGTGCCTTCCCGCTGCTGCGGGAGGTGGTTGCCACCACGGATCTCGACGAGGGTTTCGCGGGCGCAAACTGGGCGCTGCTGATCGGCTCCGTGCCGCGCAAGGCGGGGATGGAGCGCGCGGATCTGCTCGGCATCAACGGCAAGATTTTCACCGGCCAGGGTCAGGCCATCGCCCGCTCGGCGGCGAAGAATGTGCGCGTCCTGGTTGTTGGGAATCCCTGCAACACGAACGCCCTCATCGCGATGAACAACGCCGAAGGAGTGCCGAACGACCGCTTTTTCGCGATGACACGCCTCGATGAAAATCGCGCCAAGAGCCAGCTCGCGGCGAAGGCTGGCGTGCATTGCTCGGATGTGACGAATCTCTGCATCTGGGGCAACCACTCCGCCACGCAGTATCCCGATTTCACCAACGCGAAAATCAAGGGCAAGCCAGTCACCGATTTCATCAGCGACACCGCATGGCTGGAG
>JAYTOE010000176.1:0-12768 GCA_043747935.1 Akkermansiaceae bacterium | reverse complement strand
TGGTAGCGAGGGAGTTCAGAGCGGTGCTGAGGGAGCCCATGGTAGTAGCGAGGACGCCAGCAATGACCAAGCCGCGAAGCCCGGCGGGCATGACGGTGAGGACGAAGTAGGGGAAGACTTTGTTGGAGGAGACCACGCCGGCGTCTGTTTTAGGCAGCAAGGCGTCTGGGTTCTGCTGATAAAAAACGTAAAGTAAAATACCGATGCCGAGCACGACCATGGTGATCGGCACATCGGCGATGCCGGAGAGGATGGTGGCCACGGCGCTCTGGCGTTTGTTTTTGGCCGTGAGCATGCGCTGCACCATGTCCTGATCCGTGCCGTGCGTGGCGAGCGTGACAAAGAGAGAGCCGAGAAACGCCGCCCACAGGTTGTAAGAACTTTCCAACACGCTTTTCACCTCGCCCCAGAAGCCCCCGTATTTCGCCACGAAATCCGCGGTGGGCGGGACATCGCCGCGCCATTTCCAGAGCAGCAGGTCGTTCGGCCGGTCGAGATGAGCCTTCGCTCCCTCCCAGCCGCCGGGGATGTGGCCGAGCAGATACCAGACGGAGAACCCGAGCGCGCCGAACAGCACGGCGATCTGCAGCACATCCGTCCAGATCACCGCCTTGATGCCGCCGATCGCGGTGTAGGCGGCGGTGAGCAAGGTGATGAGCAGCAGCGCGCCGCCGGTGAGCCAGAACTGCTGCCATTTGTCCAGCGGATCGCCGGGATTCAGGTGGTTCCAGATGACGATGAGTAGCAGCGTGGGAGCCCATAGGCGCGTCCCGCTGGCCAGCGAGCGCGTGATGAGGAAAATGAAGCTGGAGAATCGGCGGGTGCGCGGGCCGAAGCGGATTTCAAGGAACTCGTAGATGCTCACCACGTTGTGCTTGTAGAAGGCGGGCACGAACACCGCGCTGACCACAAGCCGCGCCAGCAGGTAGCCGATCATCAATTGGGCATAGAGAAAGTTCCGCTGCTCGAAGCCTTCCCCCGGAGTTCCTAAAAAAGTCCCCGCGCTGATCTCCGAGGCGAGGATCGAGGCCAGCACCGCCCACCACGGGATCGAGCGACCGCCGAGCGTGAATTCCGACACATCCTTGTTTCTGCGGCTGAAATACACGCCGATCGCGATGATGATTCCGAAATACAGCCCGATGACGACGAGATCCATTGCGAGTGCGGTCATGCCGGGAAACCTAAGGAGCGCCCAAAACGATCCAAGCCTTAAGTTTTCGGGGGGACGCTCACTTGAGGCTGCTTTTCTTTACTCTCGACCGCTTCCATATCTAGGATTGCGGGAGTTGTACCTGACCACGGTAACTTTGATCAGTGATGGGGAAACCCGGAACAGAAAATGATAAGGGAAACGCGGCAGATTGCTTCTACGCCTGCCGCTGGCATCGAAGTGGTGTCTTCCGGGATGTATGCGGGCGTAGTCGGCGGCTTCGGAAAATTCGTTCCAGAAATCGCGGAATAGAAACTGAGAATCTCGCTGATCTCGTCCTGCACCCGTTCGTGATAGCGGAGACCACGGATCATCTCCCGACGGCCTGCCTGAGTTGTTCGTGCGTCAGGAGCGTGGCGGAGCAGTTATCCATTTCCGCTTCCCGCCGTTCAAGCTCCGCATCGTCGGGGCCGAGCGGGCAGGCGCGAATACCCGCCAGCAAATGGGCGGCAAGTCCGGCTTGGTCTTCCGAAGAGAGCTGATCCGCAACCCGCATGACCTCGACAAGTGTCTTCATGGCGAGAATTTAGCAAATCAGGAGCACTCAGTCAATTTTGACCTCAGCCCGCGTTCCTTTTCGTTTCCCATGATCCGCCGGTCGGTGTTTGATCTCGGCATGGAAGAAGAGATCCCAATCCTCGTGAAAAACGATCCCTGGCTTGAGCCGCAGACCGAGGCGATCAACCGCCGCACACGGAAATTCGAGGAGGCGCTCGCCGCGATCCGTGCGAAGTCCGGCTCGCTCGCGGCTCACGCCCGCGGCCACAAATACAGCGGGATCCATTTCAACGCCGCCGCCAAC
The DNA here is from genome assembly GCA_043747935.1 of Akkermansiaceae bacterium. Lineage (GTDB taxonomy): Bacteria > Verrucomicrobiota > Verrucomicrobiia > Verrucomicrobiales > Akkermansiaceae > Luteolibacter. Next base: position 10,753 of record JAYTOE010000176.1, on the reverse strand, counting down.
GAGTGGACTGTCCGCGAGTGGGCGCCCGAGGCGAAGGCTGTCTCGCTGATCGGCGATTTCAACGGCTGGAACCGCGACTCCCATCCGCTCGCGAAAAAGGACGGCGGTATCTGGGAGCTGAAACTCCCGCCGGCCACCCTCGCCCACGGCCAGAAGGTGAAACTCCACATCCACGGCGCGGACGATTCCCGCCGCGACCGCCTCCCCGCCACCATCACCCGCGCGGTGCAGGATCCCACCACGCACGATTACTCCGGCCAGATCTGGAACCCGCCGGAACCTTATGTTTGGAAACACAAATTCGATCCTTCGCATATCACCATCCCGTTCATCTACGAGAGCCATACCGGCATGGCGGGCGAGGAGCCGCGCGTCCACACCTACCGCGAGTTCGCCGACGAGGTGATGCCCCGTGTGAAAAAGGCCGGCTACAACACCGTCCAGCTCATGGCCGTGCAGGAGCATCCATACTACGGCTCCTTTGGCTACCATGTCTCCTCCTTTTTCGCCCCCTGCTCGCGCTTCGGAACGCCGGAGGATCTGAAATACCTCATCGACACCGCCCACGGCATGGGCATCGCGGTTCTGTTAGATATTGTCCACTCCCACGCCGTGAAAAATATGGCAGAGGGGCTCAACGACTTCGACGGCTCCGGCCACCAGTATTTCCACTCCGGCGCAAAGGGAGACCACCCGCAGTGGGACTCGAAATGCTTCGATTACGCACGGCCCGAGGTGCGGCAGTTCCTGCTCTCCAATGTCCGCTTCTGGCTGGAGGAATATCGCTTCGACGGTTTCCGCTTCGATGGCATTACCTCGATGCTCTACCACTCCCACGGCGACCGCGCCTTCGGTGCCTACGACGACTACTTCGGCCCCGACGCGGACGAGGAGGCCATCCTTTATCTGAAGCTCGCCAACGAACTCATTTCCGAAATCAAGCCCGGCGCCATCGTCGTCGCCGAGGACATGTCCGGCATGCCCGGCCTGTGCCGGCCGAACTCCGAGGGAGGCGTCGGCTTCACCCACCGCCTCGCCATGGGCATCCCCGACCACTGGATCAAGCTCCTCAAAGAGCAGCGCGACGAGGACTGGAACCTCGACGAACTCTGGGGCGTCCTCACCAACCGCCGCCACGGCGAGGCCACCATCGCCTACGCCGAAAGCCATGACCAGGCGCTCGTCGGCGACAAGACCATCGCCTTCCGCCTCATGGACAAGGAGATGTACTGGCACATGGATCTGGAAAACCGCAGCCCCGTCATCGAGCGCGGCATCGCCCTCCACAAGACCATCCGCCTCCTCACTGCGGCCTTCGGCGGCGAGGGTTGGCTCAGCTTCATGGGCAACGAATTCGGCCACCCCGAGTGGCTCGATTTCCCCCGTGAAGGCAACGGTTGGTCTTACCACTACTGCCGCCGCCAATGGTCTCTGTTAGATAATCCCACCCTGAAATACCAATGGCTCGCCGAGTGGGATCGTGATCTCGTCGCCCTGCTGAAAGACCGCAACGTCCTCCAAGCCGCCCCCGCCCAGCTCCTCCATGTGGATCATGAAAACAAGATCCTCGTCGCCGAGCGCGCCAACCTGATTTTCGTCATCAACCTCTCCCCGGACAAATCCCACTTCGGCTACCCCATCACCCCTTACCGCAAGGAAACCCACCGACTCCTCCTCGACTCCGACGAAGCGAAATACGGCGGCCACGCCCGCATCGACCACGCCTTCGACTACCCCGTCGATGAAAACGGGCAGATGAAAGTTTACACCACTTCGCGGACGAGCTTGGTTTTTGGATAGGGAGAGCCGCGCCTCTGGCCGGCTTCTTGGATGTGGAAAATGCCTAAGATTGAAAAAGCTCTAACGCTTTCCTCTTTGCAAAAAGCGGGGTGTTGGGGGCGTTGAGAGGAGCTATGATCAGCTTGTTGAAAGTGTCGAGGAAGATATCTTGATCATTTTCAGTATTAGCGAGGACAGCTTCGGATGCATTATTGAAGGTATCTACTTTGAGGCCGCAGGGGATTTCCAAGTCCAGGGTATCCGAACGGGTGGAGCGGGCATCTTCATGGGCAATGAAAAGAACTTCGATGCTCCATTCGCCGATTTCAGATATGCCACTCCACTCGACCATGCGCTTCGGAAGGTTAAGGCGCAGTGTCCTGAGGTGCTCTTCGAGATAGACATCGGTGAGTCGCCCGGCGTGGGCTTCGACGGCGTGGCACTTGTGGGTGATGGCGTTCTGGAAATCGCAGTCGCCGAGTTTGCGGGAAGACGTATTGCTGGCATTGACAGGATCACCCAAGCCCCTCGCCCGCCAAGCCGAGTCTGGGTGCGACATGGCGCTGAGGAAATCCGTGACGCGCTGCTCGATGATGCCACGGGTGCCGGTCGGCGCGACGGCGACATTTCCGAGGAATGTCCGGATTCCATCGAGGTCTCTCGCATTTGGAATGATAATCTCCGCAGGGGTTCTGACTTCGATGAAGCGGAAGATCCCACGGCGAATATTACCTGAAAGCTGTTTTCTTGCCGGGAACGATAGGGAGGATAAACCAAGCACCACCGTGACAAGGGCGGCGGCTTGTATCCTGTTGTCTTCACGCGATTCGGCCCAGTCGTAGGTCAGCCGATCCACCGCTTTGAAGTTGTTAAGCATCGGATTTCCTCTTGGAGCGAGCTGCCCTGGGAATTTCGAGAAAACGAGATTCGCGACCAAGCCCCTAGGCTTGAAGGTGTAGATGAACTCCGGCGGGTGGTCGTAGAAATGATCCACGACCGAGACATAAAGGAGAATCTGGAGATAGGGTATGAATGGCTGCCCATGGGCAGGAGCGAGCAATGAGGAAAGCGATTCCCTGAACCCGGCATCCAATCCGAAGGTGGCTGATTGCTCCGCGAGGAGTTCGACTATCGTCGCCACATCGGCGTCGCCGAACTCGAAGGTGGCCAGTTCCTCATCGCTTGAGATCAATTCCGCCACCATGACGGCATCTAGTTCGTTGCGGATTTTGAAATGAACCAGAATAGTTTGGATGGCACGCCAGCTCACGGGATTACGTCCGTCCGCCGAACCCAACAGGTGGGCGATCCGCGCGGGAGAGGCGGTGAATCTTTTTGCCAGCAAGAGGATTAGAGGCAGTTGTGAGAGGAGAATGGCGGCATCGCGTCTCGTCGCCACGTATTTTCCTTCGATTTTGCGGATGAGGGCAGTGTAAGCGGAATACGCTGAAAGCGGCAAAATCTCCGCCCAACCTGCTGCTGCCAGCAAAGGGTGAAGTTCTCTTGGTAGCGTATCGCTTGTGCTATCTGCATCCAGCCAAGCGGCGAAGGTGGCTTCCAGTTTCAAGGTGGCTTCATCCTCACTCAACCCTGCGGTTTTCAGCGCGTTAATCGCGGCGCAGGTACTTGCTGATAATTCCTCTACTGTAAGGGGCAGTAGGGGCAGGCTATTCGACATGGCTTTCAAGTTTGGAAAAGAGTTCCATCATTTCGGAATGCCCGAGGTTCAGGGCTTTGCCCCAGCGTAAGAAATCGAAGAGCGTGATCGCACGCTTTCCGTTTTCCATTTTCGACACGAATGTCTGGTCTCTCCTCAGGATCGATGAGAGGTAATCCTGGGAAATCCTAAGATCTCGGCGGTATTCCGCCAGGGTGCGACCGAGTTCGCCGTCGAAAGTTTCCTGTGACACGAAAGGATGTATTCCAGAAATGAGGGAATTTGGGTTGACAAAAAACGAGCTCATGCCAAATCAGCATAATGAAATGCATGTCACTCTACACTGGTTGCGGCGGTCTTGATCTCGGATTCGGTGAGGCGGGTTTCGAAACGATCTGGGCGAATGACATCGATCCCTTCGCGCTCGAAACATATCGGAAAGAGCTTATCCGGCGTGGGCATTCCATGCCCGAAATATTCTGCGGCGACATTTCAAAAGCCGTGCTGCCTCCCAGAGGTAGTTCGGATGTGGTCATCGGCGGCCCACCTTGCCAAGGCTTCTCCGTAGCGGGAAAAATGGATCCGGGCGATCCCCGCAGCCGTCAGGTGTGGGAGTTTTTCCGAGTGGTGGAGGAACTGGCTCCATCCGCTTTCGTGATGGAAAATGTGAAAGCACTGGCGACGAACAGCAGGTGGGCAGGAACGATCGAAGCACTTGAGGCTAAGGGTGAGAAACTCGGATACAAATGTCGGGTGATGGTGCTCAACGCGGCGGACTATGGTGTTCCGCAATTACGCGAACGGATGTTCCTTGTAGGCATCAGGGAGCGGACAATGCCAAAGCCAATCAGTCTTGCGAAGCGCACCACGGTGCGGGAGGCACTGCGCAGCCTGCCGACGTTTGGAGAGCTGGGTAACGACTCCATCTGCAAGGCAAAGGTGACCGCCGCCAAATTTCCAGTGATGCGGAAAAGCCCCTACGCCGGTATGCTCTTCAATGGGCAGGGCAGGCCGGTTGACCTTGAGGGACCCGCCTTGACCCTTCCCGCATCGATGGGTGGGAACAGAACTCCGATCATCGACCAACTTGCCTTGGAGAAGGAGGCCGAGCCATGGATCGTCGGCTATCACGCGCACCTCGCTGCGGACGGTAAGCCGATTTCCGAAGTGCCACTCAGATTGAGGAGACTTACTGTTGAGGAAGCTGCGTGCCTTCAAGGGTTTCCTCCCGGAATGTTTTTTTCCGGAAGCCAATGTACCAAATTCCGGCAGATCGGCAACTCGGTGCCACCCGCACTTGGCGCCGCCGTGGCCGCCGAATTGATGAAGGTTCTCAAAGGGGCATCGGATGTGGAGGAGTGGAGAGGGAACCAGAAATGCTGGGTTGCGGAAGACGAGAAAGAATATGGGGCAGCTTGACCGCTCCACCAAAGCCGGTAAGCTATAAAACATGAAAGCCACCTTCGAGATTCCCGACGAACTTTACCGGTAGGTGAAAGCTCGGAGCGCGATGGAAGGGCGTGCGCTGCGTTCAGTGGCCGTGGAGCTTTTTCAAAATTGGCTGCAGGGAAATCAGCAGCCTACTGAGCTTGCCGCAAAGCGTGCGACGAATCAGGACGCACCGACCCGCTTCGATAATGCTCCTTGGCGTGGAATTATCCGCCCCTACATCAAGCCCGGCATGAGCCATGATCTCGATGAAATGAAGGAGGCCAGACATTGGTGACTTTCGAGAAGGCTGCGAAGAATTTGCCCAAGGTCATTGTCCTCGGGAACTGAGGAACCAATTCGCGAACACCGACGAAATCGACGGAAGCACCTCACCCAATCATGCCTACGTAAGCGGTAGCCCGGTCATCGACTGGAGCAGCTTCACCAGCCCAAGCGAGCTTTCTTGTTGGTCACGCTGGTAGTCGATCAAATCGTCTCCAGCTAGTGTCGCTTAAAGTTTAAATTGATGGATATCAGGCCAACCCCAATCGGGGTTGTGTATTTCAGCCCGGGGTTGCCGTAGAGCAACGGAGGCTATCCCGGGAAAGCGCACCCGCATTCCATCCAACCCCAATCGGGGTTGTGTCCAAGCCGTCACTACCCCCGCGCATGGACGCAACACCTTCGGCGTTGGGAGATTCCACCCCCGGAAACCCAGGGTAGGCTCCGCAAAGCTCCGCCAACCCTGGGCTGAGTTACGCAAGCCCGTTGGGCTAGTTTCGCGGGAGTCGCATTTCCCGGCGACGAGCGCAGATTTTAAAAATTCACAGGAAGGAGCAAAGGATGAATGAAGACAATCCGGTAAGCCTGACACCGTCACCCGCCGGCTATGCCGACTGGCTGGGCGACATCAAAACGCAGATTCACGAGGCCCAGCAGCGTGCTGCGCAAGCGCTGAACCTTGAGTTGGTTTCGCTCTATTGGAGAATCGGCAGGGCGATCTTGGATCAGCAGGATCAACAGGGCTGGGGGGCGAAGGTAATCGACCGGCTGGCGCATGACCTGCGGACGAACTTTCCGGAGATGAAAGGATTCTCCTCCCGCAACCTGAAATACATGCGGGCTTTTGCGGCGGCGTGGCAGGAATTGGAAATAGTCCAAGGTGGGCTTGGACAATCGGAGAGCGGGGCATTTGTGCAGCAGCCGCTGCACAAATTGGGAGCGGGAGAATTTGTGCAGCAACTGCTGCACAAATTGCCCTGGTTCCATCACTGCGTGCTCCTGGAAAAGCTCAAGACTAGAGAAGAAAGACTGTGGTATGCCACGAAAGCGATCGAACACAATTGGTCGCGCAACATCCTGGTGATGCAGATCGAGTCCCGGCTGAAGGAACGCAGCGGCGGGGCGGTCACGAATTTCGCTCTCACCCTGCCCAAGCCGCAATCCGATCTGGCGCGGGAATCGCTCAAAGACCCGTATCGCTTCGATTTCCTCGGGTTGGGCGAGGAGGCGCAGGAGCGGGAGATCGAGAACGCGCTGGTGAAACACGTCACCGATTTCCTCCTGGAACTCGGCGCTGGATTCGCCTTCGTGGGGCGGCAGGTACTGCTTGACGTGGGAGGCGAGGAGTTTTTCATCGATCTGCTGTTCTACCACCTCAAGCTGCGCTGCTACGTGGTGATCGAGCTGAAGTCCGGGAAGTTCAAGCCGGAGCACCTCGGGCAACTGGGCTTCTACCTCACGGCGGTGGATGCCCAGGTCAAGCACCCGGACGATAGCCCGACCATCGGCCACTGCTGTGCAAAACCAAAAACAAGGTGGTGGCGGAATACGCGCTGCGCGGCAAAGACCAGCCGCTGGGTGTCGCGGAATATCAGCTTGTGGAATCCCTGCCCGCCGAGCTGCAAACCAGCCTGCCAAGCATCGAACAGATCGAACGCGAACTGGCGGGCGATACTCCAAACGATTCCGAAGAGCAGGAATGAGTGCAACGACGAGATGCTGGGGCGCATCTGCCTCGGCTACCGCTTCAAAAGCGATGCAAAGAGATTTAGAATCCCTTCCCCTCATTAATTTGACGCTCATGTTTCCCGATTTTTGAAAAGCAACGACGTTTGGTGTTCACGGATGACAGGCAATATCCGTTGTCGTTCACGAAATCAAAAATATGAAAATCAACGTGAATTGACCCTCATCCGTGATAGACGAAGCAATTTGTCCCTCAAATTCACAAAAATGTTGCAATCAAAGGCATTTGAGGCATATCCTTCGCCAAACCATGCAAATCGAAACCACCCATGCGGTCTTTTACCATGAGGGGAAATTTCCCCCAAAGTGCATCGACTATGCGCGGGTGCTTTCCGCGCTTTTGGATGCGACCGATGCTTTAGCCCGTTACGATCAGGCATTGCGTGGGATGCACAATAGCGGGATTCTCTTGGCTCCGCTGCGCAACCAAGAGGCGGTATTGTCCTCACGGATGGAAGGCACCTTCAGCACCATGGATGAAATCATGCAGTTGGAGGCCGAATATGGAGAGCTTGGTGAGGGGCAAACCGGCGACAAGCGCTCCGATGCGATCGAGACCTACCTATACCAGCGCGCCTTGGCCACCGCACAACAGCAAATGGCGGAGGGGCGGCCACTCACGCCTTCGTTACTGCGTAGCATGCACCAACAGTTGCTGAGCTACGGTCGCGGTGCGAACAAATCCCCCGGAGCGTTCAAGACGGAGCAGAACTACATCGGCGAGCGCGGCAATCGACAAGTGAGCTACGTGCCGATCGCCCCAGAAAAGCTAATCAGCGGGATAGATGCGTTGTTTGATTTCGTCGCCGACAAATCACAACCGATTCTCTTGCGCACCGCCTTGGCGCATGTGGAGTTTGAGGCTCTGCATCCATTCCAAGATGGCAATGGGCGCGTGGGGCGGATGCTCATCACGCTAATGCTCTGGTCTGATGGCGCGATCTCCGCCCCTCATTTCTACATCAGTCGCTACTTTGCCGATCACAAGGCGGAGTATATCGAAAGGATGCGCGAGGTCTCGGCACATGAAGCGTGGGATGAATGGTGCGTGTTTTTCCTCACTGCGGTGAAAGCGCAGGCGATCCACAATCTGGAAGTGGCGACCAGCATCCGCAGCCTCTATGAACGGATGAAACTGCGTTTCGCCGAGGTATTGGCATCGAAATGGTCGGTCCAGGCCTTGGATTTCGTGTTCACCTCGCCGGTGTTTTACAATAACCGCTTCACGGGCAATGCAGGCATCCCTGCGAACACCGCGGCCCGCTTCAGCCGGATGTTGCTGGATGCGGGATTGCTGCAAACCGTGCGGGAAGCCTCGGGGAGAACTCCCGCCATCTACCGTTTCGAGCCACTGATGGAACTAGTCCGCGTCTAATTTTCCTTCCCCATACCATGATCCACGCCCCCTCCATCTCCGTCACCTACACCCACCACGCCTGCGAGCCGAATGAGCTGGGCATGCGCCCGATGCAGGAGCGCGCCTACCAGAAGCGCGGGGAGCAGTATCTTCTGATCAAATCGCCGCCGGCCTCGGGTAAGAGCCGGGCGCTGATGTTTATCGCGCTGGACAAGCTCCGGAACCAGAAGCTGAAACAGGCGATCATCTGCGTGCCGGAGAAGAGCATCGGCTCCAGTTTCAACGACGAGCCGCTGAGCAAGTTTGGGTTCTTCGAGGATTGGAAGGTGAAGCCGCAGTGGAATCTCTGCAACACCGCCGGTACGGACGGAGGGAAGGTGGATGCCATCGGGAAATTCCTTGAAAGCGGGGACGAGGTTCTGGTCTGTACGCACGCGAGTTTCCGCTTCGCGGTGGAGAGGTACGGGGTGGCGGCTTTCGATGAGCGGCTGATCGCCATTGATGAGTTCCACCATGTTTCCGCGAATCCGGACAACCGGCTGGGTGGGTATCTCGCGGAGTTCATGGCGCGGGACAAGTGCCACATCGTGGCGATGACCGGCTCCTACTTCCGCGGGGATGCGGAGGCGGTGCTGCACCCGGATGACGAGGCGAAGTTCGAGACGGCAACCTACACTTATTACGAGCAGCTTAGCAGCTACACGCACCTCAAGCAGCTCGACATGGGCTACTTTTTCTACAACGGCAGTTACACCGAAAGCATCATGAAGGTGCTTGATGCCAATGAGAAGACGATCATCCACATCCCGAACGTGAACGCCCGGGAAAGCACTAAGGACAAGATCCGCGAGGTGGAGCACATCATCGACGGGCTGGGAAGCTGGGACAAGACGGACGAGAAGACCGGCTTCTACCTCGTGAAGACGGCGGATGGCAGGACGCTGAAGATCGCCGATCTGGTGGATGACGAACCAGCGAAGAGGGACAAGGTTTCCAACGCGCTGAAAGATCCTGAGCAAAAATTCAACCGGGATCATGTGGACATGATCATCGCCCTCGGGATGGCGAAGGAGGGCTTCGACTGGATCTGGTGCGAGCACGCGCTGACCGTCGGCTACCGCTCCAGCCTCACGGAGATTGTGCAGATCATCGGGCGGGCGACGCGGGATGCGCCGGGGAAAACGAAGACCCGTTTCACCAACCTCATCGCGGAGCCGGATGCCAGCGAGGAAAACGTCACCCATGCGGTGAACGACACGCTCAAAGCCATCGCCGCCAGCCTGTTGATGGAGCAGGTGCTTGCGCCGCGTTTCGACTTCCGCGCTAAGACACCTAACATCGGCAGCCCGGAGGAGGGCTATGACTACGGGGAGGGCGGCTACGATCCCAACAAGTGCAATGTGGGCGTGAACAAGGACACCGGCCAGATCCAGCTTGAGATCAAGGGACTCGCCATGCCGCAGAGCGAAACGGCGAAGCGCATCTGCCGCGAGGATCTCAACGAACTCATTACTTCCTTCGTGCAGGACAAGCAGACAATGGAAAACGGGATGTTCAACAGTGAGATGGTGCCGGAGGAACTCACGCAGGTGAAGATGGGCAAGATCGTCCAACAGCGTTTCCCGGATCTGGACGGGGAAGATCAGGAAGCGGTGAGGCAGCACGCCATCGCCGCGCTGAACATCATCCAGCAGGCGAAAAAGAAGGCCACGACGGGGGAGAACAACGAGCCGACGCTGAACCTTTCCCTGATCCAAGGGGTGCGGAAATTCTGCATGGATGTGACGGAGCTGGACATCGATCTGATCGACCGGATCAACCCCTTCGAGGAGGCATACTCCATCCTTTCCAAGAGTATGAGCGAGGAAAGGCTGAAGCAGGTCGCGGAGGTCATCGCCGCGCGAAAGGTCAGCATGTCCTTGGAGGATGCGCGGGAACTGGTGAGACGCGCCGCCCGTTTCAAGGAGGAAAAAGGACGCCTACCTTCGCTCACTGCAGCCGACCCATGGGAGAAAAGAATGGCGGAGGGGATCGCCTATCTGCAACGCATGGTGAGGGAGGGCAAAAATGTCTAGGGAGCAATCGGACGAGGATCTTTTGGCCAGCCTCGGCGTGGATATCGCGCCGGTGAAGAAGGTCGAGCGGTCGGCACGGGAGCAGCGCATCATCGCGGGCTTCGAGGAGATTGTCCGTTTCACCAAGGAGAACGGCAGGGAGCCGCGCCACGGGGAGGGACGGGATATCTTCGAGCGGATCTACGCCACGCGGCTGGATGCTATCCGTAAATCCGGCGAGTGCCGGAAGGTGCTGGAGGGGGCAGAGTTGCTGGAAGCAAGTCAACATGACGTTTCACTGCGGGAGGATCCTGATGACGAGTCACTTCTGAACTCGCTCGGTGTGGATTGGCAAAAGCAGGCGGATGTCACCTACCTGAAACACGTAAAGCCAAGGGCGGAGATCCGCGCGGCGGAGGAAGTAGCGAAGAGGGATCTTTGCAAGGA
>JAYTOE010000175.1:0-5691 GCA_043747935.1 Akkermansiaceae bacterium | reverse complement strand
CCAATGACGATGAGATCGAAGGAGTTCATGGGTTAATCGTTCCTCGTTCTCGTAATCTTTCTCGTTCTCTGGGCTTGGGATTCTTCGTGCTGACGAGAGAACGATTATGAGAACGAGAAAGAGAACGATGGCTTCAGATTCCGATCACGAGCCGCGCGGGATCCTCGATGGCTTGCTTCACCTTCACGAGGAAGGTGACGGCTTCGCGGCCGTCCACGAGGCGGTGATCATAGCTCAGGGCGAGATACATCATCGGGCGGATGACGACCTGGCCGTTGAGGGCGACGGGGCGCTGCTGGATGGTGTGCATGCCGAGGATGCCGCTTTGGGGCGGGTTGAGGATGGGCGTGCTGAGGAGCGAACCGTAAGTGCCACCGTTGGAAATGGTGAAGACACCGCCGGACAGATCCTCGATGGTGATTTTGCCATCCTTACCTTTTTTGGCGTAGTCGAGGATGTCCTGCTCGATGCGGGCGAAGGATTTCCCATCGCAATCGCGAAGGACGGGGACGATGAGGCCTTTCTCGGTGCCGATGGCGACGCCGATATCGTAGTAATGGTTCTCGATGATGTCGGTGCCATCGATGCGGCCGTTCATGGAAGGCACGTCCTTGAGCGCTTGGGTGACGGCTTTCACGAAAAAGGACATGAAGCCGAGCTTCACGCCGTGCTTTTTCAGGAAGTCTTCCTGCACGCTTTTGCGGAGTTCCATGACGGCGGTCATATCGACCTCGTTGAAGGTGGTGAGGATCGCGGCGGTCTGCTGGGCGTTGACGAGATGCGTCGCGATCTTGCGGCGCAGCATCGACATCTTTTTCCGGGTGGTGCGACCTTCGGCGACGGGCGCGACGGGTTTTTCCGGAGCGGCGGGGGCGGAAATGACAGCGAGATCGGGCATGGGTCGGGGCGCGGGAGTTGGAGTTGGAGTTGCGGCAGGAGCGAGTGCGGCGGCATGTGGCGCGGCGGCTTGTGGCGCGGTGCCTCCGGAGGTGATTTTCGCAATCACCTTGCCGATGGGGACTTCCTCGCCTTCGGGGACTAGGATGTTGAGCGTGCCGGAAACGGGGGCTTCGAGTTCGTTGGAGACCTTGTCGGTTTCCAGGGAAACGAGGATATCGCCTTTCTCGACGCGGTCGCCGTCCTTCTTGCGCCACGCGGCGATGTTGGCGGAGGTGATGGATTCACCGGCGGCGGGCACCTTGATTTCGACGGGCTCGCCGGACGCGACTGGCGGCGCGGACGGAGCCGGAGCGGCGGGAGTTTCGGCAGCGGGCGCAGGTGCGGACGCGGGTTGCGCGGCACCGGTTTCGAGTTTCCCGATCACCGTGCCGATGGCGACTTCCTCGCCCTCGCCGACCGTGATGGTGAGGATGCCGTCGGCTTCGGCTTCGAGTTCGTTGGAAACTTTGTCGGTTTCAAGGCTCACGAGCGGCTCGCCTTTTTTGACGGAGTCGCCGTTGCTTTTATACCATTTCGCGATGTTCGCGGAGGTGATGGATTCGCCGGCGGCGGGCACTTTGATATCGATGGCCATGATGGGAAGTTGTGTGAGTGATTAGATTTCGAAGGCTTTGGTGAGCAGGGCTTTCTGCTCGCGGTAATGGATGGCCTTGGAGCCAGCGGCGGGGCTGGAACCGGGCTTCCGTCCAGAGTAGAGCGGGCGGACGCCGAGGGCACCCTCGATGCGCGGTTCGATATAAGACCATGCGCCCATGTTGCGCGGCTCCTCCTGACACCAGACGAAGCGATTGACCTGCGGGAACTGCGCGGAGAGGGCGGCGACCATTTCACCGTGGAAAGGATAGAGCTGCTCGATGCGGATGATCGCGGTGTCGGTGATGCCCGCTTCCTTGCGGTGCGCGGCGAGATCGTAGAAGACCTTGCCGGTGCAGAAAACGATGCGTTTCACATCCGCCGGGTTCTCGAACGCCATCGGATCCGGCAGGACTTCCTGGAAGCAGGTGCCTTCGAGGAAATCGGCTTCCGAGGAGATCGCCTCCGGGCGGCCGAGCAGACTTTTCGGGGTCATCAGGATGAGCGGCTTGCGGAAACCGCGGCGCTTCTGGCGGCGCAGGGCGTGGAAGTATTGGGCGGGCGTGGTGAAATTCCCGACGATCAGGTTTTCCTCCGCGCAGAGCTGGAGGAAACGCTCAAGGCGCGCGCTGGAATGCTCCGGCCCCATGCCTTCGTAGCCGTGCGGCAGCAGCATCACGAGATCGCTCGGTGTCTGCCATTTCGACTCCGCCGAGGTGATGAACTGGTCGATGATGACCTGCGCACCGTTCGAGAAATCGCCGAACTGCGCTTCCCAGAGGATCAGCATTTCCGGGTAGCTCAGCGAGTATCCGTAGTCGAAACCAAGCACCGCGAACTCCGAGAGCAGCGAGTTGTAAACGCAGAATTTCGCCTGATCGGTGGAAAGGTGCTGTAGCGGGATGTGGCGGTCGCGGGTTTCGTAATCGTAGAAAACGGCATGGCGCTGGGAGAAAGTGCCGCGGCGGCAATCCTGGCCGGAAAGGCGGATGGGCGAGCCTTCCAGAAGCAGCGCGCCGAAGGCGAGGGATTCCGCGAAAGCCCAGTCGAAGGGGCCGCCGCCGGCCAAGGCTTCGGTGCGGCGGGGCAGGAAACGTTTCTCCAGCGTGGGGTTCAGGGTAAAACCTTCTGGCACCGAGGTGAGGGTTTTCCCGATGCTCTGCAGCATGTCGCGGGAAATCCCGGTCGGCACGGGAGCGTGCGAATAGGGCGGCTGGATGATCGCGGTCGATCCGCTGAAGACCGTGCGGTCGCCCGCTTCGGACATCTCGATCATTTTCTTGTGACCCGCCTCAAGGCGATCCCAGATGGCCTGCTCCAGCGCGTCAGCATCGGCCTGGGAGAGCACGCCATCGGTGACGAGGTTGCGTTTGTAAACTTGGCCGAAAGTCTCGCGCGCGGCGATCTGCTTGGATACGAGCGGCTGGGTGAAAGCTGCCTGATCCGCCTCGTTGTGGCCTTGGCGGCGGTAGCAATACATGTCGATCACGATGTCGCGCCCGAACTTCTGGCGGAACTCGAGGGCGAAGGTCGCCGCCCAGTAAAGCTCCATCGGGTCCTCGCCGTTTACGTGGAGGATGGGAGCCTCGATCATTTTCGCGACATCCGTGGCGTAGGCCGAGGAGCGGGCGTCGGCCGGCATCGTGGTGAAACCGATCTGGTTGTTGATGATCAGGTGGATCGTGCCGCCGGTGCGGTAGCCGGGGAGTTGGGAAAGGTTCAGCACCTCCGCGACGGAGCCCTGGCCGGCGAAGGCCGCATCGCCGTGGATCAGGATGGGCAGGACGCGCTTGCGGTCGGTGGTGACACCGTCGTCGCCGATGACACGCTGGCGGGCGCGGGCCTTGCCCTCGACCACGGGGTTCACCGCCTCAAGGTGGCTCGGATTCGCCGCGAGGCTGACGCGGACATTGCCATCCGGAAACTCGCGCACACTCTCGTAGCCGAGGTGGTATTTCACATCGCCATCGCCGGCGACGAGGCCGGGCTCGTATTCGGGCGTGAACTCGTAAAGCAGGGTGGTGAGGGATTTGCGGACGAAGTTCGCGAGGATGTTCAGGCGGCCGCGATGAGCCATGCCCATTTCGATTTCCAGCACTCCCTGCTTCGGGCAGCTCTCCAGAAGGGCGTTGAGCACGACCATCGCGCCCTCGCCGCCTTCCAGGGAAAAGCGCTTCTCGCCGAGGAATTTTTTCGCCAGGAAATTCTCGAACGACTCCGCCTCAAGCAGCCAGCGCAGGGATTTCACCTGCATCTCCATGGTTTTCTCCACACCGCGTGAGCCATGCTGCTCGATGCGCTCGCGCACCCAGTGGCGCACGGTCGTGTTGTGGATGTGCATGAACTCGAAGCCGATTTTCCCGGAGTAGGTCGTCTTGAGCGCCGCGACCATGTTGCGCAGTTTCATTTTCGCGCCGCGCAGGAAGAACGGGTTCGAGGCCTCGCGCTCCATTTCGCCCTCGGTGAAATTGAATTCGCTGATTGAGAGGCGTGGGTTCACCTCCGGATTCTCGTCGAGCGGATTGATCTGCGCCTGGGTGTGGCCGAGCGTGCGGTAGTTGTAAATGAGGCCGACGACCTTGCCGTTGAACTCGAGATCTGCGCCGGGAATAACCTCCGCACCCGCTTCCGCCGCCTGCCCGCCTTTGGCTTTCGCCTGCGCTACGCCTAGTTCAAAGCCTTCGAAAAACGCCGACCACGTGCCCTCGACCGAGCGCGGATCCTCGCACCATAGGGCGTATTTTTCTTCCAATAGATCCGAATTGAGGCGCGCCGAAACCGAAGAGTTCATGGGAATGCTTGTGTGGCGGGCTGCTTAGAGAGGGAAAAAATGACCTTTCCGGCAACGCGCGGGGAGTTAGTTAAAGGGCGAGCGGGCTTGCGTCAACCTTCGCCGCCTGAAAATATACCCCCGCCCCGGCACTGATGATCGAAGTCAACAACCTCTCCAAACGCTACGGACGCCACCTCGCCGTCCGCGATGTATCCTTTTCCGTCGCGAAGGGCGAAATCATCGGTTTCCTCGGACCGAACGGCGCAGGCAAGACCACCACCCTGCGGATGCTCACCGGATACCTGCCGCCCTCGTCCGGCTCCGCCACGGTCGCGGGGTTCGATGTTTTCCGGCAGTCCATCGAGGCGCGGAAACGAATCGGCTACATGCCGGAGAACGTCCCGCTCTACGACGACATGCGCGTCCGCGAATACCTAATTTTCCGCGCCCGCATCAAAGGACTCTCGAACGGCGATGCCCGCCGCCGCGTCTCCCATGTCATCGATACCTGCGGCCTGGAGAGTGTGCGGCGAAAAATGATCAAGACCCTCTCCAAAGGATACCGCCAGCGCGTCGGCCTCGCGGACGCTCTGGTTCACCAGCCGGATTTGCTGATCCTCGACGAGCCGACAAACGGCCTCGACCCGATCCAGATCCGCCAGATCCGCGAACTGATCAAGCACCTCGCGCTCAACCACACGGTGCTCATCTCTACGCACATTCTCTCCGAGGTGGAAATGATCGCGAGCCGCGTGGTCATCATCGACGGCGGGAAAATCAAGGCCGCCGACACCCCGCAGAACCTGATTTCCGAAATGCGCGCCGCCGGCCGCGTGCAGGTGGAAATGCAAGCCCCGGCGGATGTGGCGACGCCCCTTCTCGCGGAGCTGACGCATGTGAAAAAAGTTTCCTCCGAGGAACTGGAGGACGGGTGGGTGCGTTTCATGGTGTGGGTCGATTCCGGCGCCGACACCCGCGAAGCCCTCTATGCCGTTGCCGCCCAGAAGCACTGGCCGCTGCGCTCCCTATTCCGCCACGAGGCCACACTCGAGGACGTGTTCGTGGAACTCACGAGGAAGGATTGAGCGGGACGGAAAGGCCGTTCACGAAATTTCTTCTTTCCACAAGAATGGTTAGCATGTCCCGGATTTTTTACCTTGGGTGCCGTTTTTTATCGGTGGAAAATAAATGATTGGGTCGTGGCTGGGACATGCAGTCCCAGTCCGTCGCAGGAACATCCTGTCCCCGCCCAGTCCCACATCGCGTTTTTTTGTCTTTTTGTTTTTTTTGGGGTCAGGAGTATCAGAGAGGATCAAGTGGTTTTTTTTGGTTTTTTGAGATGTTGGTTTTTGGGTATGGGGGAGCGTGCCGGATCGGAGGGTTCG
>JAYTOE010000174.1:0-37617 GCA_043747935.1 Akkermansiaceae bacterium | reverse complement strand
AGACGGGGCGTAAACCAAGGTCGCCTTTGAGGGTGCGGAAGCTTTCTTCGATGCGAACGAGGTTGATGTAGTTGCGCCAGAGCTCGGGGAAGAGGTGAATCTGGCGGGTGCCGTCGCGTTCATCGACGGCTTCGATGGCACGGGCCCAGGCGGCGCGGTCGCTGTCATTGATTTCGCCGAGATAGAGCAGGGTTTTCTGATCGGATCGGCCACCTGCAACGCGGCGGTTTTCCACGACGCTCCAGTAACGGTGCTCCTTGCCGTCCTTGAATCGTTTGTTGGCGCGCAAAAACATGACTTGGCGTGGAGCATACCGCCGAGTCGCCGGGTGTGTCTACGGGCGAGGTCTCCACCACAGCCCTTTTTGGAAACCGGATGTTGTAAAATCAAGGGTTCCAGCGCCTAAAAGAGGTGAAATTAGGTGATTTTCCAATCTAACAGCGAAAGTCGGGCTAACTAAACCCGAGGAAGGCAGGGCGGATGCAATCCGCCGCCACGCTTGCTTTGTCCCCGGCGGCGGGTGAGAAGCGGCGGTGGATATGGAGCGCCAGGATGAAAGACCCGACCTGAAGGGTGTGCTATGGATGCTCGCCTCGGTCGTGCTTTTCGCGGCGAACACGCTGCTGATCCGCGCGGCCGCGGATGTTTCCGGGGCGGCGGACGGGTGGATGGCGCTGTTGTTTCGCGGAGTGCTCGGGGTCATCCTCCTCCAGGCGATTTACCGGAAGGGAGGGGTGCTGGATTGGCGGCGGATGTTTGCGAACCGCTTCGTGCTCATGCGCGGCCTGATCGGCGGGGTGGCGATCATCTGTTTCTACATCACCATCGTGGAACTCGGCGCCGCGCGGGCGACGGTGATCAACCTCACCTACCCGATGTTCGCGACGGTGATCGCCGCCTTCTGGCTGAAGGAAAAAGTGAGCATGGCGAAACGGGTCTGGCTGGCGGTCGCCTTGGCGGGCCTGGTGATGTTCCTAAGCGATGGCAGATCCTCGCTCGCGCCTTCGATGTATGATCTCCTCGCGCTGCTCGGCGCCGTCGCGGCGGGCTGGGTGGTGGTCATCGTCCGCAGGCTCCGCCACGACGAGCATCCGGCGCAGATCTACGGCTCGCTGGTGGTTTTCTCGCTGCTGATGGGCTTGCCCTCGCTTGGAAATGTGGCGGAGCTTTCCCCGGCAAGCTGGGGCTTTCTCGGAGCGGCGGCTTTCGTGGTCACCTTCGGCCAGCTCTACATGACCAGCGCCTACCAGCGGCTCTCTATCGCCCACGGCTCCTCGCTGCAAATGGGCCTGCCGGTGGTCACCGCTTTCGGCGCCTTCCTGTTCTTCGGTGAAACATTCGAAACCCACGAACTCATCGGGGCGCTGGTGACCCTCTTCGCGATCTGGCGCGTGGCGGTGGGGAAATAAATGCTCAAGGAGCGGCTGCCTTCGGCTGCCGGACTGGCAGGGGAAAAGGCTCGGCTTGCCGGGCAGCCGGAGGCAGCCCCTCCTTGGCGCGAAGCGCGCTCCGCCCGCCTGATGGACACACCCATCCCTGGCAAAAATCCCCTCGCCAAAAGCCGAAGCTATGGGTAATCACAGGACGGAACGAATTCCGCTTTTCGCATAAAAATGGAAACCACGATGACCGTGATCAAGATCGAATGCCCCCAATGCCAGCAGCGCCTGTCCGTCGGCCCCGAGGACTTCGGCCTTCAGGCTCCTTGCCCCGTTTGTAAGACGATGTTGGCGATTCCGCATCCGGAGGCTTCAGGTCCGGTCGATTCCCCTGCGGTTGCCGGTGATTATTCCAGCGGCCTTCCGGGAAGTGTGAAGTTTCTGGGATGGTAATACGCGGTGGTCGCCGTTCCGTTCATTCTGTTCGCACTCTTCGGGTTCACGATTCCCGTTGAGGATCTGTCGAACCACCCCGAGCACCTGGAACGGGACCGGGGTTTCCTGACGGGCGTGAAGATCCTGATGTTCGGCGGAATGCTGCTCTACGCCTCAGCCCACGCGGTGGGGGCGGTCGGATTGCTTCGCGGCAGGCGATGGGGTTACCTGTTCGCTTGGGTTCTTTCGATACTCGGCATCCTGCATCTCAACCCCTTCGCCATCCCCGGCCTCGTCATTTGCCTGAGGAAGAACGTGCGGGAGTTTTTTGCGTAGGGCGGCTGAGAGATTTGGATGCTTCATTCTACGATCCCAATAGTCTAGCCTCCGTAGCAAACCTCCCATCCCCTCTCTTCTCATCACTCCCACCGCTCCTTTTTCGGAGATTGACCGGATATCGTCCGGGGGTAAAATTAGTAACAATGTTCGATAAATAATATGTCAGTTGTAAGTAGATCAAAAGCGTCCATTCGATTAGTGGGAGATGACCTCATACCAGATGAGGTTTCCCGCTCCTTGCAAGGCACCCCCACTTTTTCCTACGCCAAAGGTGAGACGCTTCCCGGCGGGCGAGTTCCGAATTACGGCATGTGGAATATATCATCTTCCGAGAGCAGTCCATGTGATTTGGATAGACAGATCATGAGTATTCTTGATGATCTGAATCCCGATGTGAGTATTTGGATGAAACTATCAGCGAATCTACATATAGATTGTTTTTGTGGGATTTGGTTGAAGACGGCTAATGAGGGTTTCAATTTATCTCCGTCTACATTGCAAGCTTTGGGAGAGCGTGGCATTGAGATTGATTTCGACATATACACTGCAGAGATGGAAGAATAATGAATCGAAGACGAGACACAGCAATCCCTATCAGCCGCCCTGACAGCAATAACCTCAGCCCCGTGTTTCTCCCTCGCCCCCGGTCAGCCTTAGGTGGACTAAACGCCCAACCCAACATGCTAAACGCGATGCCAAGCCACCAAGAAGCCCTTTCGGTGCTCAGCGGACTCCGAGTTCGCGAGATTGGCCGTGCCGCAGACATGTTGTGGATGCATTTCGGGGACTGGAGGGAGGTTCCATCCAGGCGAGGCGGCACGAGACAGGTAGGAGAGTGGGCTTTGCATGTTCAGACATCTTGGCGCTTTAGCCGAAGAGACCGGATACTGTTGGGTGTGCTGGATCTATACGCCTACGCAGAAGACGGTTCAGAGTTCGATTGGGATCGTGATGGGGAGAGCCGATTTGATCGTATAGCCGCTTCCCTGAACCAGTTGTTTCGAGATGAAGACATCCGAGTAAAAGAATTGGCCTGCGATGAGGTTGGCAGCATAACCCTGCATCTTGATTCAGACCTGTATTTTGCGGTGTTTCCAAACTTCTCCTCCGATTATCCAGATCGGGAGTATTGGCGGCTATTCCAACCAGCTACAGACCATCCGGATCACGTAGTCAGCACAGAAGCGCCCCAACAAGCATGAGCCGAATCCATCCACAACCACGGGAGAAGGCGCTTCATCCAACGGCGGGCAACATCCATCCTTGAATTCGGGCTTCTCCCCGCCGTTCCACCACATTTAACATTACCAAGAAGTCGTCGTCCCGCCCCGCGCCCTCGCCTCAATTTCCCCGACAGCCCACGCCGCGTGTTCCGCGATGAGTGGGTCAGGGTTTTGGGCTGCTTCTTTTAGCGCGTGGAGGTCTTCCGTTGTTCCGGTGTTGCCTAGAGCGATGCAGACATTGCGGAGGAAGCGGGGGCGCTTGATGCGCTTGACGGGGGATTTCGCGAAGGTGCGGCGGAAGGCTTCATCGTCCATGGCGAGGAAGTCGCGGAGGCGGTGGGCGAAGATTTCCGGGCGGGCTTGGAAGGTGATTTCGCGGGATTGTTGGGCGAAGCGGTTCCACGGGCAGGCTTCGAGGCAGTCGTCGCAGCCGTAGATGCGGTCGCCGATGGCGCGGCGGAATTCCATGGGGATGGGGCCTTTGTTCTCGATGGTGAGGTAGGAGATGCAGCGGCGGGCGTCGAGTTGGTGGGGCGCGGTGATGGCTTGGGTGGGACAGGCGGTGATGCAGCGCGTGCATTTCCCGCAATGGTCGCCGAAAGGGGGATCGGGCGGGAGGTCCAGGGTGGTGAGCAGTTCGGCGAGGAAGAAC
The DNA here is from genome assembly GCA_043747935.1 of Akkermansiaceae bacterium. Lineage (GTDB taxonomy): Bacteria > Verrucomicrobiota > Verrucomicrobiia > Verrucomicrobiales > Akkermansiaceae > Luteolibacter. The sequence continues at coordinate 33,589 of JAYTOE010000174.1, read as the reverse complement.
CACGCACCGAGGCGGCGGTGGATCTGAACGGTGGATTTCCCGCTCCAACCGATGCCGGAATCGGTGGCGAAATCCCGCTCCAACACCGGGCCGGTATCGACGTAGTAGCGCTGGGTGCCGCCGAGTTCCTTGAGCTTCGCGTCGAGGAGGGCGAGGCGTTTTTCGATGAGATCGTGGTAGTCCTCGTTCCATGAGTAGCGGGCGATGCGGTAGTCCGCGGGGTGGCCTTCCGGAAAAGGGCTCGCGCCGGTGTGGTAGTTCAGCGCGAGGCAGATGACGGCGCGGCAGCCGGGCAGAACCTCGCGTGGATCGCAGCGGCGGTGGGGCGTTTTTTCCAGCCACGCCATCTCGCCGTGGCGGTCGTCGGCGATCCATTCCATGAACCCGTCGGCATGGGTGGCGCGCTTCGCGGAGGCGATGCGGCAGTCGTCAAAGCCCAGCTCGGCCGCCCAGCGCTTGATCGTATCGACGTTCTCGCTCATGCGGGATGGGCGAAAAAATATCGGGCGCTCTCCAGGATGCCGGTGGCGACTTCGTGCGACTTCAGCCCGGCGGTGTCCACTCGGAGATGGGCCGTCTCGCGATACCACGGCTCGCGCTCGGTGAGGAGGGTGGAAATTTTTTCACGGGCGTCCGGGGCGTTGAGGAGCGGGCGGTCGCGATTGCGGGAAGTGCGCTCGTAGATGATATCCTCTGGGGCGCGCAGCCAGACGACGTATCCGAGCCTCCGCAGCAGGGCGCGGTTTTCCGGGCGGATCACGATGCCGCCGCCGGTGGAAATGATGTGTCGCACGTCGGTTTGCTTTGAAATTTCCTGGAGCTGTATGGTTTCGAAATCGCGGAAGGCGGCCTCGCCCTCCTCTCGGAAAATCTCGCTGATTCTTTTCCCCATGGTTTCCTCGATGATCTGGTCGATGTCCATGAGGCGGTAGCCGAGTCGTTGGTACAGCTCTCGCCCCACGGTGGATTTCCCGCATCCCATGAAGCCGATCAGAACAATGTTCTTCGGTGTGGCTTCCATTTCGTTCATGGCGAGAGGCTAGCGCCGGAAAGCGGAAGGTAGAAGCCGCAAAATGGGGTGGGGGAGGGGGGATGCCCCAAGGTTCCTACAATAGGGAGCGAGATGGGTATCCGCTCCATGGAATAAGGAAATATTGAACCGCGAAGGCGCAAAGACGCAAAGTTTCATGGATTGTCTTGACCCGATGAAATGAATTCCCTTCGCGACTTTGCGCCTTCGCGGTTCCAAAACTCTTTTTCCGTCACGGTTTTGTTGCTTGTTCCCCAGTGCAGGAACCCTGGAGTGATTCGCGCGGCTCCGGGAGTTTTGGCGAGAAAATCCGTGCCTCCCCACGTAAATAACGGCATATATCCCGCAGAAGCCTTTCAAAATGTCAGCCATCCAAGTCCTCCATCCCGACCGTATCCCCGCCACCGGTTTTCTCGCCGTGCCCGGTCGCCTCGATTTTCATCAACTCCTGCATCTGGAAAAACAGTTTTCGGGGCGCAAGATCACCTATCTCATTGAGGAAAGCGACCAGCACGATCCCGCCCTGCGCGGCCACATGGAAAAGTCCGGCAACGGAGCCATGTTCTCCTGCACCGATAAGAACGCGGCCTCTGCCGGGAAGGAATTCGCGGCGTTTCTCGAAGGCAACGGCATCCTCCTCTTCGTCCCGGGCCGCGCGACCACTCGACCCGCCACGCCCATCCATGCGCCCTCCGGCCATTTGAAAACGCTCACCGCCTTCGGCCTGCCGATGCTGCCCATCGCCATCGATTGCCCGCGCGAATCCTGCCTCGGCATCGAGCGCATTTCCAGCCTCCCCGCTGCTGTGATCGCCTTCGGAAAGCCGATCCCCGCCAAGGATTCCAGCCTGCCCGCGCTGCAAGCGAATCTCTTCGAAGCATTCGCCGAGGCCTACGCCACCCGCGAGATCCTCAAAGGCTCGCTCGCCACCGCCCTGCTTCACGGCCTCAAGAATAATTCCAACGACCGCATCGTCGATGGCGCGGATGACGTCGTCCTGCCTTACTCGAAAATCCTGCCTGTCGCCATCGCGCTCTCGAAGCACATCCGCGCCGAGACCGACAAGCCCCGCGTCGCCATCGTGCTGCCTCCCGGCAAGGGCGGCCTCATCGCCAACCTCGCCGTTCTCTTCGCGGGGAAAATCCCGGTGAACCTGAATTTCACCGCCTCCCACAACGCGATCCGCTCCTCGATCCGCCAAGCCGATGTGGATCGTTTTATCACCGCCGATCCCTTCGTCCGCAAAGTCCCCGCCTTCCCCTGGCCACCGAACCGAGATCTCATTTTCATCGAGCGCGTCATCCCGGAGATCAAGAAGGAGATCGTGAAATGGGGCGTCATTTCCAAGCTCCTCCCCGCATCCGTCCTCGCCGCCATCCTCGGCCTCAACAAACGCCACGGCGACGATGAGGCCATCCTCCTTTTTACCTCCGGCTCCTCCGGCGAGCCGAAAGGCGTGCCCCTCACCCATCGCAACGTCCTCGCCAACGTCACCCAGTTCGCCACGCGCCTGAACATGGGGCGCAATGCCTCCCTCCTCGGCTGCCTGCCGCTGTTTCACTCCTTCGGCTGCACCGTCACCCTCTGGTATCCCGTGATCGAGGGCATCAACCTCGTCACCTACCCCTCGCCGCTGGAAACGAAACGCCTCGCCGAACTGATCTCACTCCATCAGGTCGATGTCCTGCTCGCCACGCCCACCTTCCTGCGCGGTTACATGAAGCGCATCGACCCCGCCCAGCTCCAGTCGCTCAAGCTCATCGTCACCGGTGCGGAAAAACTTCCGCAGAACCTGGCCGACGCGTTCGAGGAGAAATTCGGCATCCGTCCCATGGAGGGCTATGGTCTAACAGAAACATCCCCGGCCACCAACGTGAACCTGCCTTCCCCGCAGGAAACGTCCGGCGCCCATTCCCTTGCCGCACAGCTCGGCGGATCCGTTGGCCAGCTCCTTCCCGGCATCGCGATCCGCCTCGTGGATGCTGTTACTGAAAAACCGGTGCCCCTCGACCAACCCGGCATCATCGTTCTCAAGGGACCTAACATTTTTCCCGGCTACCTCCGCGACGAGACACGCACCAAGGAAGTCCTCTCCGCCGATGGTTGGTTCCGCACCGGCGATGTCGGCTTCCTTGATGCCGACGGCTTCCTCCACATCCAGGGCCGCATCTCACGTTTCTCCAAGATCGCCGGCGAAATGGTGCCGCACGAGACCATCGAGTCCGCCATCAACCAGGTGCTAGGCCTCGACGCCGAGACCGAGCGCAAGATCGCCATCGTCGGCATCCCGGACGAGGCCAAGGGCGAGGCCATCGTCCTCCTCTCCACCATCGCCGGCCCCGCGTTGGAGCAGGAATGCATCGACCTCCGCTACAAGCTCCTCGACCACGGACTCACCTCCCTCTGGTGCCCCCGCATCATCGTCCCCGTCCAGGAAATCCCCCTCCTCGCCTCCGGCAAGCTCGACATCAAGGCGTGCCAAGAGCTCGCGGGCGGGTGAACGTGGCGGCGCGTGGCGGCGATCTTCGGTCGCCCCGCCCATTCATTTCACAGGTATGGCGAATCTTTGGCTACTACCTCCCACTGCTATTCGGCGATTACTCGACGTTTATTTTCGACCACGCTGGAGAATCCGCCGAAAGGTAAGAACGCCTCAACACCTCACCCAAATCCTCCATCCGATATCCGGGATGACGCTGAGGCAGCCACCTCGGAAAAAAAGTATTTCCGCAGCATACCTGTTCCTCACTTCGATTGCATATCCGCTGGGGAACGAGGCATTCGCGACCACGTGCACATAATCAGGCTGGGAGAGTGACGAGCTGATCTCCTTGAACGACAATTGCAACGCATGATCAGATAGCTCGAAATCCTCGATGGCAATTCGATCACCGCCCTCCGTGATAACCAGATTCGGCTTTTCAAACATCGCTATGATACTCGTCTTTTTCGTCAAAGTACGGTTGTCGATTACAGTCGCTCTGCCATAGAGCTTGTAGCCGTGAGAACTCGCCACCATCGCCGCCAGCAAGACACCTATCCCTAGAGCAGTGAGAATAATCTTCACGGGCGCTAACCTACCACCCAGTATATCTGTGGGCGAACAAATCCTCGCCGGATACGCCAAGCACCGCCCGAAGCCGGAGTGATGAACCGACGATTCGCTTTTGGTGTCGGGCGCGCCCTTGTGTTCCTTAGCATAAAAATAGACATATGACCCTCCGGGTTCGCGACCACTAGCCCAACGGGCTTGCGTATCTCAGCCCAGGGTTGGCGCAGCTTCGCGGAGCCTACCCTGGGTTAATGCAAATGTTCATCCAACGCCGAAGGTGTTGCGTCCATGTGCGGGGAAGGTCCGGCTTGGACGCAACACCTTCGGCGTTGGGAAATAATTACGGGCTTGTTTCCCGGGGTAGCCTCCGTTGCTCTCCGGCAACCCCGGGCTCAATTACGCAACCCCGGTTGGGGTTGGTTGTGCGGATTCATTGCACCATCATGATTCATTTTGAACGACAACAGCCTTATCGCTTCTTCTCCTTCGCCTTTTGGAAGCGGGAGCGGCGCTCCGAGGGGGGAGCGCACGCGCCCCCGCGTGCTGTTTCCGGCGCCCTCGCCGGAAATCCGGCTGGTGATATGGCGGGCGTTGATTCGGGTGATCGGTGCGCAATATCTTTCCAGCCTGCGGAGAGCGAGGGCGCACTCCGCGACACGCGAGGGCGCGTGTGCTCCCCTCATTTCTTCTCCTTCGCTTTCTGGAAACGGGAGCGGCGCTCCGAGGGGGCTAGCTCTGTCTCTGGATTGACCACTGGCTTTTCCTCGGCCACGACCGGAGCCTTCACGACAGCCTTCGGCGCGCGCACCTTGATCGGCTTAGGCGTCTTCGCAGCCTTCACGCGGTTTCCGAATTCCGGCAGTTTCCAGCCGGTGCGGGTGATCAGTGCGTCGAGCAGGATCAGCAGGAGGAGGGAGATGCCGACGGGCAGATTCAGCGAGGTCGCGGCCACGTAGGGCGGTCGGAGCCAGGCTTCCCTTAGGTTGAGCAGCTCACGCCCGTTCGTCTGATGGGAAACGGCGCGCAGCTCCGCGAGACGCTCCGGCTCGAAGGCCCATTCCACGCTCGCGCCCACGCTCACCGGGCCGAAGCCGATGGCGTTGTCGCCCACGCGGATCGCGCCTTTCACCACGCTGCCCTCGTCGAGATCGCGGCTCAGCGAGAAACGGCCCGGCTCGATGCGCCGCCACGGCAGCTCGTAGATCGCACCGCCCGCATCGTCCTGGAGTTTCACGGTCGGCGGATCCTTGCTGAGGCGCCCGCCCCATTCCTCGTTGTCGTAAAGAAGATCCAGTTCAAGCCGCGTGCCCTGCACCTTGTGTCGCAGCGCGATGCCGGGCGGCAGATCCTGACCCATCAGGAAACGCCCGACCGTTTGCATGAAGTCGCCGTATCCCGCCCACTCGCGCACCTCCTTGGAGAACTCGCCACCGAGCGGAAACGAAACCGCCATCGTGCGCCCGAGTCCGCGCCGCGCGTGGGCGACGAGCGGTGCGGCGTATTCATCCTTCGAGATCAGGGAAACCGTCGCGTCCTTCCTCGCGTAGGAAAGGTTGTAGCCGCCGACTTTTCCCATCCACTCCAGAGGCTTCGGCGAAATCTCGCTCCAACGCCCCGATGCCAGCGTGCCCACCGGTTCCTCGATGAACGCCGAGCGCGCGATCGTCACCGTCTCCTGCGCGAAGATCTGCGGGATGTCCATCGGCTGGTCGGAGAAGAACATACGCCCCTTGCCCAGCTTCGCGATGTCTTCGCAGAGCGATGAATCGACGTCGGATTTCGTGCCCAGCCCGATCACGGAGACGGTCGCGCCCTCACGGGTCATCTCCTCAAGCAGCTTCCGGTAATCGCCCGGCTCCTCGGTGTCCTGGGTGTCGGTGAAAAGGATCATGTGCCGCGTGCCCGCCTGCGATTTCCGCAACTCCTCCCAGCCCGCTTTCAGTCCGGTATAGGCGTAGATCCCGCCGCCGCTCGAAGTGATTTTCGCGACTCGTCCAGAAATTTCCTTCTGTTTTCCGCCCACCGCCGTGAGCGGCACCACCTTCGTCGGCTCGCTGTCCACCGCGAAGACCGTGATCTGATCCATCTGCCCGAGCAGGTTCACGGCGGCGATGGCGCCGGAGTTCGCGAGATCCATCTTCGTTTTTCCGCCGGCCACGCTCACCGCCATCGAGCCGGAGCGATCCATCACGATGGCCATCGCCACGGCCAGTTTGCGGTGCTCGGATTTCAGTTCCATGGAGACCGGCAGCAGATCATCGATGTCGGATTGGAAATAGCCGCCGCTGCCGAAAGAGCGTTCCCCGCCTGCCATCAGGAATCCGCCGCCCTGCTCCTTCACGAAGAAATCGAGCGATTTCAGGAAGCCGGTCGGGATCTCATGCGCGGGGACGTTGTTGAAAATCACCGCCTTCGTGCCGCCGAGCATCCCGGCCTTGAGCTGGGAGAAATCACTGACGATCTGCACGTCGAAGTCCATGTCGGCCATCGCTTTGGCCACCGGGTCGTCGGTGTATTTCGTAACCAGCAGCAACCGCGGCCCGCCGGTGATCTCGATCCAGCGTTTCATCCGGTTGTTGCCCGGATGCGCGTCCTTTTCCGGGCGGATCTCCGCATCGTATTCGTAGGAACCCACCCTCGCGATCCTGTCCGTGAACTCCGCCGTGGCCGTGCCGTCTTTCACCTCCACCTCGGTCTCGACAAGGGTCTGGCCGTTGCGGCGCAGGATCAGCGGCACCTTGCCGTCCTCGTTGCCGCGCAGCAGCACGGAGATCAGGAAAGGCTCGCCCACTTGCACGCGCTCGGGAAAGGAAAGCCGCGCCACCCGGAGATCGCTCGTGGTCTCGTCGCGCACCAGCCGGAAGTCGAGCGGCACACCGCGTTTTCCGAGTTGCGCCGCTGCTTCGGTGAGTGGCTCGGTGGAGTAGCCGTCGGTGAAAAGCAGCACACGCGTCGGGCGTTTCCCGTCCACCTGCGCCATCACGTTGGAGACGGCGAGCCCTGTTTTCGTAAGATTCCGGGAGCCGGTGAAAGAGGAGCCGTCGATCCCCGCATCCGCCACCTCCGCCGCGTAGTTTACAAAGCGCAGAGTGTCCTTGCGGCCGGACTTCGCGTTCTCCAGCAGCCGCGTCCATTCCGGCAGGCCCTTGTCGATCAGGTCTTCCGTCGATTCCGACCGGTCTAACAGAACGATCAGATCCAGCGCGTTCTCCTGCATCTGGAGCCGCGGTCCCGCGATCATTGTAACCGCCAGTATCGCGATGATCGCCCGCAGCGGACGGAACAAGCCCAGCCGCGGCCAAAACCAGCCCAGCAGCGCCAGGATCGGCAGCAGCAGGAAACTTTCCGGATAATCAAAACCCATGCGCGGCAACTCCACACGGTTTGAACGCCCATGGCAAGGGGCGGCTTGTGAATTGGAGTGGCTGACGCCTGTCTGCCACGATCATCCACGGCCGTGGCAGACAGGCGTCAGCCACTCCGATTACCCCAGCACCCTTTTCACCGTCTCATCCTCGAAGATCCTGAAATCTCCGTCCGCCAGTTTCGCCTTCACCGGATTTCTTCTGATATAACGGGCCACGTTCGCGAAATGATCCCAGTCACGGATGATCCGGTCGAAGTAGTCCTGTTGCCAGAGTGCGCCGCTTTTTCCCGAGATCCTGTTGATCCTCCGCGCCGTGTAGTTTTTCCAGCTCGTCACCGCCTTTTCCAACCAACTTCCCTCCGCCATCGTGAGCAAGAGATGGACATGGTTCGGCATGATCACCCACGCGTGGAGGAGGTATCTCTTCCCGTCGAAGTTCGCGAAATTCCCCGCCAGCAATTCCTGTATGGCAGGATTTCTCAGGACGCATGAACCTAGACCGCGATCCATGATCCGATCCAGTTCGCTCGAAAAGCGCCTGTGGTATTCATATTCCGTGTCGGTGTCCCATGGCTGGGGATTGGAAGCCATCCATACCTCTCGCTCTGCACGCCAGCGATCCATGAGTTCCTTGGGGATAGAATCATCCAGTCGGTAGGTGATGAAATAGGTGGCGCCGTCTTGCTGCCAATGAGGCAGGCGGTTGCGGGTCTTTCGGATCTCCTCCAGTTCGTTGAAGAATCTCATGGCTTTTGGAGTGGCTGACGCCTGTCTGCCACGACGAAGGGATTATCATGGCAGACAGGCGTCAGCCACTCCAATTCACCTCCCACCCCGTTGCCAATCCCTCAGCGCCAGCCCGAGATCATCTGCGGTATCCGATGCCGTCACCGGGCTGCCGTTTTCCGAAAAGGAAATCTCCGCAGCGCGTCCGCAGAGCCATGCACCGAGGGAGGCGGCGTCGAAGGGTTCCATGCCTACCGCGAGTAGCGCGCCGAGGACACCGGAAAGCAGATCGCCCTGGCCGCCGTTCGACATCGCGGGGGTGCCAGTTGAATTGACGCGAAGCGCCCGCGCGTCATTCGCGATGATGCTGCGCGCGCCTTTCAGGAGCAGGGTGGCTTCCGTTTCGGAAACGAAAGCCCGCGCCGCCTCTTCGCGCGGCAGGGCGGCGAGCTCCGGAGCCAGTCGCGCGAACTCGCCGGGATGCGGGGTGAGGAGATGGAGTGCGCCGGGATTGATACCGCGCTCTGCCATGACGGAGAGCGCATCGGCGTCGATGACCGTGGGGACACGGGCGTTCGCGATGAGTTCCGCGAGCCCATCGGCATAAGCGGCATCCATTTCCCCGAGGCCGGGGCCGACGACTACGGCATCGCATTTCACGGAGAGCAGGAAGGAGGGATCATCGCAGGGCGAGAGCATCGCCTCCAGTGGCAGGCGGGAGCGGATTGCTTCGCAGGCAGCAGATGGCGCGTGGAGTGTGACGAGGCCCGCGCCGCCACGGATCGCTCCGAGGGCGCATAGCAAAGCCGCGCCGGTGAAACGCGGCGAACCCGCAACGATGGCCACGCGCCCCGCCATGCCTTTGTGGAAATCGAAAGGACGCGGCATTTTCCCGAAGTGCATCGTCTGCGGTGAGATGAGTTCCATTTCCCCGGTGCCCTCCGCCTCCAGCCCCGCGACCGGCACGAGGTGCAGCGCGCCCGTCGCGTTGGCCGCCTTGCCGAGCAACAACCCGCGCTTCGCGGCGCCGATCATGAACGTCGCGTCCGCCGTGACGGCTCCAGGAAAAATCTCGCCACTGTCGGGGTCGACACCGCTCGGCAGATCGACCGCCGCCACGATCGCCCCGCGCGTGCTACGGAGTAATTCCATCTCGGCGATCAGACCAGCGATGGCTCCGCGCGGCGCGCCTTTCGCGCCGATGCCGAGCAATCCATCTAACAGCAGCAGCGGCTCCGGCTCCGTTTCCAAACTTTCCACCAGCACGAGCCCGCTGAGCTGCGCTTTCGTCAGCTCCGCCCACTCCTCCACCGGATACGCCGCGCGGACGGCGACCCGCCATCCAAACGATTCGGCGAGAACACGCAGGGCGATCAGTGCGTCGCCGCCGTTGTGACCCTTGCCGATGTGGGCCACCGCCGTCCCCACCTCCTGAAACGCCAAGCCCAGCGCACTTCCCAAGGCCGCACCCGCCCGCGCCATCAGCTCTCGCTCCGTCACCCCGGCATCCATCGCCTTTCTTTCGATTGCCCTCATCTCCGCCACGGATACCGCTGCCATGGAGGGACCTTAGCAATATTGGGAGCATTCATCTAGTGGTGAATGCGTGATGATAATCCCATGGATTTCTCAGGGAATGAGGGACGCCCCGGGAATCCCCTTATCCAAGGTAGCCAAGAGCATGGAAAATTCCGCCGCCAGCTCCAGCAGGTGGCCATCTGTGACTTGTTTGGCTCCTATCACGTAGGCGGGCAATCGGTCTGCGCCGAGAGTGTCGTGGATGAAAACGAAGGGGATGCGGCTGCTTTCTTTGATCACTCGTAAGGTTTCCACCGCATCAGGTGCATTATTTTCAAACCCGGCCTGGATGCTGACTCGGACGAAGCCCACTTCCGTGATCGGGCATGTTCCAAGCCTCGCGTCCGTGCCGATCAATGATGCGAACCACTGGATCACGCGCGAATGATCGGCATGACCTTGATGTGCGAGGGCGATCAAAGCATTCACATCCAGCAGCAACCTCATGGATAATCCTCCAGAAGAGCTTTGATCATGTCAGAGGTGACCGGCTCCATCCCTACGGCGGCTTTCGTCACTCGCAGTCCGGTGAGCGGATCGGTGATGTATTCTCGGACGAATTCATTGCGTTTCTGGGGTGTTAGCAACACGGAATCGCCTTGAATTTCGCAGATGAATTTCGTGCCCGGAGCGAGATGAAGTTTGCTACGAACCAAACGGGGCAGCACCACTTGCCCTTTGCTGGATAAGGTTGTTGAAATCATGGGTTTAGTTAGATGATCGGAATTGATCCGTCAAGTAAGATTGACTTACTTTATGAAAATTTGGTTACTTTTTGTTCCACCCCGTAAGCGTCTCATCGAGTATGGCCGCGATTTTTTTCCGCTCGGAGGCGCTGAGCCAATCGATCTCCGAATCCTCGCCGGCGAGGGCGGTGCGCATCTTCGCGAAGACGCGGGTTTTCACGCTGGGGGGAAGGGCGGTGAAGGCGTCGGAGTAAACCATGTAGGAGCAGCGGTGCTTGAAGATGTGCCCGTAAAGGCGGAAGTCGGCGAGCGATTTGCCGTCCGCCGTTTTTGGGAATCGCGCGGCGAAGGTTTTCTGGAACGCGGGATCTCCCTCGACGCCTTCGCCGAGATCGACCTCGTCCTTGTAGAAGAGGCACTCGGTGATCGACTTCGCCCATGAGTCGGCGACTCCTCCGGCCGAGCCTTTGTCGGGATCGGAGCCGGGATCGATGATCTCCGAGAAATGGCGCGAGCGGCGGTAATTCAGGGAGGCGGCGTTGAGCAGGTTGTGCATCTGGCACTGGTGCTCAAGGACGAGCAGCGAGACGATGTCGCTGGTGGGGCGGGGATACTTCGCAACGTCGAAAACACTTTTCAGATCGTCCTTGTCGGCGGATTTCGGGGAAACATCGCCGTCCTCCGTGAAGGTGCGGTTGCCGAGGTGGGGCGGCGCGCTGCGGCCCGTTACATAATAACCGCCCCAGCGCTCCGCGAGCGGAGTTGCGTGGGTGACATCGGTGGTGCCGAGGTGCAGAAGCGGATGCCCGCCCTCATCTGCGAACACCGAGCGGATCATCAGGCCGGGCACATTCTCCGTGCGGGAGGTGGCGTGGCAGGTCATGCATTGGTTCGTGTCACGCTCGATGCGCGGCTCGCCTTTCGCGCCCGCATCCACGACATAAAACACCGGCCCCAGCACGGGATCCTGCGCGATCACCTCGATCGCACCGCCGGGCACATAACCAACGTAGGTGTTTTCCGAGAAGAACAGCGCGCGCGGGTTGCCGGGTTCGATCAGCGGGTTCTGCAGGCTGGTTTTCGAAAAGACGAGAACCTGGGACTCAGGGGGCACATCGAGGGTTTTCAAAATGAAACGCAAGCGATCCAATCCGCCGGAGCCCGCGTATTTCGCCACGCCGGATTCGAGGTCGGCGGCCAGCTTGGCGAGGCGATCCGTCGCCGGTGTGTCGGAGTAGCCGATCGGCGCGCGATCCCAGAAATCGAGCTGCGTTTGCGCCATGAGCGCCGACGGTGAGGCGAAGATCAGAAGGAGTTTAAGGATGATTTGCACAGTGGAATGATACACGGATGAGCCGGTTTCATACACGCGATTTGTCCGATATACACCGCATCATTTGCGTTCCGGAAACACCGTTTGACTTGGCGTAAGCGGTGGTTAGATTAGCTATGTGACAAAAAATTCGCTCATGTTCCTCATACCAGTCGTAGTGGTGGGATCCTTGGTTTTTGCGGCATCGCGCATTCCCGTTTCTTCGTCTTCCTCGCCTTCCTCATCCTGCTGGGCATGTCCACGACTGCAGGTGCATTCGGCGGAAGAAGGCACCAGCCCCTTCACCAAAAAACATCCAACAACCCCCGAAGAACATGCCAACACTAGCCGAAGACCGTAAAATGAAAGATCTGAACAGGGATTCATCGACGGGGAAGGGTAATCCCATCTTCCTTGAAATTTGAAATTTGAAATTTGAAATTTCAACGTAGCCTCGGCGCGTGGTTGAGAAAAGTGACCTTCGCGCCGTGCTGCAATACATCCCCCAATTCCGGGGGAAGGTGTTCTGCGTCTTGATCGAGGCCGGGCTGCTGCCGGAGCCTGCGGTCGCGGAAACTCTGCTTGATCTCGCCGTCCTCGAAGACCTCGGCGTGAAGCTGGTGCTCGGCGTCCTCGGCGGCGATCTCAAGGATCTCTACGACTGGACTTTGGAATGCGAGATCATGGCGGCGCGCGTAACACGCCCCATATCCGACGAACTCGCGGCGCAGGAGGTGAAGGAGATCCTCGGTCGCGGGCAATCGGCGATCATCGACGCCTCGGGTAGCGGCCCGCTGGATGCCGCGGTGGTGGATTTCGCGAAGCTGGTGGGCGTTTCCAAGGTCATCGCGCTCCTGGAGGAAAGCATTCTGGTAAACGGCCAACCCGCCCACGCGATCCGCGCCGCGGATGTGCCCGCCGTTTTGGAAAAGGAACACGTCGAAGGTCGCGATCTCCTACTCGCCGCCGCCGAGGCCTGCCGCCGCGGCATCCCCCGTGTCCACGTTCTCAATGGCCGCCAGCAGGGCGTGCTCGTCGATGAGCTTTTCTCCAACGAAGGCGTAGGAACCATGATTCACGCCGACAGCTACCGCATGATCCGCGAGCTACGCGAGGACGACATCCCGGAACTTCTCGGCATGATCGGCCGCGTGGTTCGTCGCACGAAACTCGTCGCCCGCACTTATGAGGACATCGAGGAGAAAATCGCCGATTACCGGGTGATGTCCATCGATGACAACGTCGTTGGCTGCGTCGCGCTCCACGAATATCCCGGGGAGGATTGCGCCGAGGTGGCGTGTCTTTACGTGAAACAGGCACACGAGGGGCGCGGCTACGGAGCCGAACTCGTCGCCCATGCTGAGGATCTGGCTCAGAAACGCAAGATCTCCCGCGTCTTCGCTCTCACGAACCGCGCCGCGGATTTCTTCGAGCACGCGGGCTACGCCCAGACCGACCGATCCGTCCTTCCCACGAAGCGCCGCGCCCAATTCGAGGCGAGCGGCAGGGATTCGCTCGTATTCGAGAAAAAATTCTGAAATACCCAATCTCCAATAATCAATCTTCATTATTCCATGTCCATCGCTTTCAAGGAATGGCAGGTGATCTGCGACGCACTCGCCTCCGGGCGGCAATCCATCCTGCTTCGCAAGGGCGGCATCCACGAGGGCCGCGAGGGTTTCAGCTTCGCTCAAAAATCGTTCCACCTTTTTCCCACGAAATTCCACGCCCAGACGGATCACGTCCGCGAGGGGCATTTCACCCCGGAAAAGGAATGGCAGGTCGGCGACCGCTTTTCGATCACCCACCATGCGGAGGCTTTGTTTGCCGTTACTCTAACCGATTGGGCGCAGGTCGAGGAACTGAAGCCCTACCATATCTACACGGAGGAGACGCTGCGGGAGCGTTTCGACTGGGAGGGGAAAGGCATGGCCTCCGGCAGCATCCACCTCGCGCTCGTCCGCGTTTCGACGCTCAATCCGCCGCTCGAACTCACCTATGACACCCGTTTCGGCGGATGCCGGTCGTGGGTCGAGATCCCGGACGACGACCCGGCGAGGCTCGAAAACGCCGAGAATGTTCTCGGCCAGGATACGTTTTCCACCCTTTTTGAGCGGATTTCCAGCATCGCAGGGGTTGATGTAACCCACTGACTTTCAATGGAATAGAAGATTCCTTTCGGAAATGCTGATGATCCCGGTGTTTTTTGGGTTGCGGTGGCCTTAACTGAATATTAGGTATGCGGGTCTTTTGCAAAAATGACGCCCACCGCGAGACGGCCTCCTTGCGGTAACCCAACCCCGTATTCCCCAAATTACCGAAATATGAGATTCCTCCATTTTTCCGCCATGGCCGCCGTCGCCGCGACCCTTCCCTTTCTGGCCAGTTGCGGCTCGAACCTGAACGTCCTCTCCAAGAGCGATATCAAAAGTGGCCGTTATTCCTTCGCCTCCGCCCAGGATTTCAAGGTCTCTACTCCCTCCTCCGAACTCATCGCCTCCGCCGCCGGCAAGCCGAAAGACAAGCACTCGATGCCCGTTTACTCCTTCAGTGAGCGTAACCGCGTCGTCCGCACCACGGCCTACACCTGCTCAGAAGACGATCATATCTGCTACGGCAGCAAAAACGCCACCGGCACCACGCTCCGCTATTCGAATCGTGTCCGCAGCGCCGCCGCCGATTGGTCGTTCTATCCTGTCGGCACCGTTTTCCGCGTGAAAGGCATGTCGGAACTCTACGTCGTCGATGATTACGGCTCCGCTCTCACCGGCACGGGCACCATCGACATGTATCAGCCCAGCAAGGAGCTGATGAACAAGTGGGGTCGCCGCAACGTGGAGATCAGTGTGGTGCAGTGGGGTTCCTTCAAGCGCAGCGCGGAAATCCTCAGCCAGCGGACGAAATTCGACCATTGCCGCCAGATGCTCGCGAACATCACCCGCCAGCGCCCGGATCTCGGGAACGTGGCAGCCCGCTGAGTGGTATTTTCCCGCCTCACTGCACGGGAGCCGTCAACCTCGCCGCGCGGCACGCCGCCCGGAACAGGAACGGCTTCTTGGTGAATTCCTCGAGCTTCACCTCGGTGGAGTTTCTGAAATCTTTCTCCAGCATTTCGCGCACCTCCCCGATGAATTTCCTGTCGGATACGAAAGCGGTGATTTCGAAGTTCAGGCGGAACGAGCGGTTGTCGAGGTTCGCCGTGCCGACCGCCGCCAGCCGTTCATCGATGAGCATGACCTTCTGGTGCAGGAATCCGCGCTGGTAGCGGTAAAGCTTCACGCCGAAAGGGATGGACTGCTCGTAGTAAGTGAATGCGGATAGCCACACGAGGAGGTGATCCGCCTTTTCCGGCAGAAGGACACGGACATCCACCCCGCGCAATGCGGCGAGCTGGAGCGCCGTCAGCACCCCTTCGTCGGGAACGAAATACGGGCTTGTGATCCATAGCCTTTCCCTCGCGGTGTTCGCCGCCTCCGCCACGAGGAGTTGCCACGAATCCACCGGATCCGCAGGTCCGGTGGGGATGATCGCGGCGGTCTGATTCGCGGGAAGAGCGACTTGCCGCCAGGAAAGCTCCGGCACCCGGTCACAAGCCCAGAACCAATCTTCCATGAATACGAGCTGCACCGCCTCGACAGCAGGGCCTTTCAAAAGCAGGTGCGTGTCCCGCCAATCGCCGAATTCCTTGTCCCCGCCCAGATACTCGTCGCCCACATTCAGACCGCCGATAAAGGCCATCTCGCCATCGATCACCACAATCTTGCGATGGTTCCTGAAATTAAGCTGGAGCCGGGACCACCAATGCCGGTTCGCGCCGAAAGATTCGCACTCCACGCCCGCGTCCCGCAATTCGCCTAGGAAAGTAGAGGAAAGCTTGTGGGAGCCGATCTCATCGAAAAGAAAATGGACTCTCACGCCTTGCCTCGCCTTTTCGATGAGAGCCCGCTGGAATTTCCCGCCCACCTTGTCGTTTTTCACGATGAAAAAGTTCACGCAGATGGTTTCCTTCGCTCCGGCGATTTCCTCAAACAGCCGTTCGAATGTCTCTTGTCCGTCGATGAGCAGTTCCAACTCATTGCCGCTTGTGAAGGGCAGGCCGCCGAGTTCCTCGGCGGCGCGCTCGAACACATCCTCCGCAGGCAGATCCACCGAGTAACCTCGCAGGCGGGCGTGCATGTCCGCCGCAAGCTTCCGCAGTTCCGCATCGTTGCCGCGCCGCGCACGGATGTATCCAGAGAACTTGGTTCGACCCAGCAACCAGTAGAGCGGCATCGCGAAAAACGGCACGGCGATCAGCGATACGACCCAAGCGATCGCGCCCTGCGATGTTCTCGTGTTCATCAGGGCGTGGAGGATGTGCGCAAATCCTAAAACATAAAAGACCGCCAAAGCCGCCAGCCCAAGCCAGGTCGGGGTCTCGATATCGTATCCAAACATGGCTTGAGGTTATCCGCTCAGCCATGATGAACAATCACGATTCGTCCCAGTTTTCGAGCATGAGGCCTTCCACGCGTGAGAACTCGCGGACATTTCCGGTGACAAGGGTGAGTTCGTGCTCCAGCGCGTGGCCGGCGATCAGGGTGTCGAGCGGACCGATGGGGCAGCCTTTCGCGGCGAGGGATTCGCGGACTTCGGCGGAGCAAGCGGAAGAGGAAGAGGTGAAAGGTAAGATGGTGAGCTCAATCACAAAATCCTCCAAGGTTTTCAGATGGCGATCTTTCGTAACTCCCGCGTGTAAAGCCCCGTAATAGAGTTCGTGGTAGGTAACTGCGGAGATATACACCGTTCCCGGCTCCAATTCCGCATATCTTGTAATATGTGGTTGACGCGCTCGCAGTATATGGACGCAGGTGTCAGAATCTAGTAGAAGCATTTACCAGATAATTTCACGGTGTTCGCCTTGCGGGTGGCGGATGAAATCCGTATCTGCCGCATTTGCTATGATTTTCTCTATATAGCCCTCTGGCCAGCCGTTTTTTTCCGGAACCGGTGTGAGGATCAACGATGCTCCGCGGCGTTCGATCTCGACGTTCTTCGAGTCGAAGCGGAATTCCTTGGGTATCCTGACCGCTTGCGAGCCTCCGGATTTGAATACGGTGGTTTTCATTTTAGGAGATACGTATCTCCATTTCAGGGTTGAGTCAAGGCGTCAGCTCTAATCCATCATCATATCGTGATTTGATGATTTGAAACTTGATCGCAGGGTTCCAAGCGGTAGTTTCCCGGCATGGCGCAGGAGGATTTCACGGCGGAAATGGAGAAGGAACTGGAGCAGCGGATCATGGTGCTGGACGGCGCGATGGGCACTACCATCCGGACATACGGCCTCGATGAGGCGGCGGCGCGCGGGGAGAGGTTCGCAGATAACGAGAAGGATCTGCTCAACAACGGCGATATCCTCTCGATCACGCAGCCACAGGTCATCGCGGACATCCACAAGCGCTTCTACGAGGCGGGTTCCGACATCTGCGAGACGAACACGTTTTCGGCCACCGGCATCGCGCAGAGCGAGTTTTTCGTGGAGGATCCTCGCGAGAAGGGCGGACGGAAAGACCCGGAGTTTTTCCAGAAGATCCTGGAGGACGATTTTCTCAACGAACTGGCGTGGGAGATGAACGTGAAGGGCTCCCAGCTCGCCCGGAAAATGGCGGATGACATCGGCACGGATACCGGGGTGAAACGCTACGTGGCCGGCGCGATCGGGCCGCTGACTGTTTCCCTGAGCAACTCGCCGGATGCCGAGGATGCGTCGTTCCGGGTGGTGACCTTCGATCAGGTGTTGGAGGCGTATCGCATGCAGGTGCGTGGCCTCATCGAGGGCGGCTGCGACATCCTCATGATCGAGACGATCTTCGATTCGCTCAACGCCAAGGCCGCTGCGGTGGCGGTGCAGGACATTTTCGACGAGCAGGGAATCCATCTGCCGGTGATCATTTCGGCGGCGGTCGGCTTAGGCGGGGAAACGATGATTTCCGCGCAGAAGGTCGAAGCACTTTGGAACGCCTTCGCGCACGTGAAGCCTCTGGCGATCGGGCTGAACTGCTCGCTCGGCCCGGATCTGATGCGGCCGTTCCTGGAGGAGCTTTCCGAGGTGGCGGGCACGTATGTTTCCGCCTACCCGAACGCCGGCCTGCCGAATCCGCTGGCTCCCACCGGCTTCGATCTAGAGCCGCCGCACATGAAGGATTTCATGAAGGAATTCGCGCAAAGCGGCCTGATCAACTTCGCGGGCGGATGCTGCGGCAATACCCCTGAACACGTCCGCGCCATCGCGGAAGGGGTCAGGGGAGTGGCACCGAGGAAAGTGCCGAGATGAAATGGATTTTTGACCACAGAGACACAGAGAGCACGGAGGACTGATTATGGAACTTGATGAATTAAACAAACTTTCAGGTGTAATTGTGGATGCGGCTATGGAGGTTCACAGGGAAATGGGGCCAGGTCTTTTTGAGAAAATCTATGAGGAGTCTTTGGAACGCGAACTCAAAGCCCGTGGGCTTTCCGTGGAGAGGCAATTGGCGGTTTATGTCAGCTACAAAGGCGAGCCGATCAGTGAAGAGGCCTATCGTATCGATCTTTTCGTCGAGGGTGAGATTGTGGTGGAGTTGAAAGCTGTAACCACATTGCTTCCCGTCCACCACGCGCAGTTGATGAGCTACATGCGCCTTAAAAAGAAACGTGTTGGTCTCCTCATCAACTTTTACGTCCCCCTGCTGAAGGAAGGAATCAGCCGTAAAATCATCGACTACCCCGAATCAAAACCTCTGTGATCTCCGTGTCTCCGTGGTCAAATTTTTCCATCCCAACATGAACGATATCAAGCCAGCGCTACGACTCTCCGGCACCGAAGCTTACAACCACGACGAGGGAAAAGGTTTCCTGATGATCGGGGAACGGACGAACGTGGCCGGCTCCCCACAGTTCGCGAAGCTTGTCCGTGCGAATGATCTGGAGGCGGCGATCGAGGTCGCGCGCCAGCAGGTGGCGAACGGCGCGAACGTGATCGATATCTGCTTCGACGACGGCCTGATCGACGGCAAGGCGATGATGGCGAAATACCTGGATCTGCTCCAAGGCGAGCCGGATGTGGCGCGGGTGCCGATCATGGTGGATTCCTCGAAGTGGGAGATCCTTGAGGAAGGTTTGAAGCACCTGCAGGGCAAGGGGATCGTGAACTCGATCTCGCTGAAAGAGGGCGAGGAGATTTTCAAGACGAACGCGAAACACATTATGAAATACGGCGCGGCCGTGGTGGTGATGGCGTTTGATGAGAAAGGCCAGGCGGCGACCTACGACGAGAAAATCCGGATCTGTGAGCGGGCTTACCGCATCCTTGTTGATGAGGTCGGCTTCAATCCCAACGACATCATTTTCGATCCGAACATCCTCACGGTCGCGACCGGGATCGAGGAACACAACAACTACGCCCTCGACTTCATCAACGCGACCCGCTGGATCAAGGAGAACCTGCCCGGCGCGAAAATTTCGGGCGGCGTTTCCAACATTTCCTTCTCTTTCCGAGGCAACAACAAGGTGCGCGAGGCAATGCACTCCGCCTTCCTCTACCATGCGACCCAGGCGGGGATGGACATGGGGATCGTCAACGCGGGGATGCTTGAGGTTTATGACGAGATCCCGAAAGACCTGTTAGAATGCGTGGAGGATGTGCTGCTGAACCGCCGCGATGACTCTACGGAACGCCTGCTGGATCTCGCGGAAAGCTACAAGGGCGTTGGCGGGAAAAAGCTCGAGGAGGATCTTTCATGGCGCGAAGACGTCGTGGAGAAACGGTTGGAGCACGCGTTGCTGAAAGGCATTGATCGTTTCATCGACGAGGACACGGAAGAGGCTCGGGTGAAATACGGCAGACCGCTGAAAGTGATCGAGGGGCCGCTCATGGACGGCATGGGCGTGGTCGGCGATCTGTTCGGCGCGGGCAAAATGTTCCTGCCGCAGGTCGTGAAATCCGCCCGCGTGATGAAGAAGGCGGTGGCATGGCTTTTCCCCTACATGGAAGCCGAGAAGGCGGAGAACCTTGCGGGCGATATCGAAGCGATCCAGCAAAAGAACCCCGGGATGTCGTATGATGATGCCTTGAAGGTAGCCGAGCGCGGCAACTCCGCCGGTCGTTTCCTCATCGCCACCGTGAAAGGCGACGTGCATGACATCGGCAAGAACATCGTCGGCGTCGTGCTGTCCTGCAACGGCTTCGAGGTCACCGACATGGGCGTGATGGTTTCCTGCGACAAGATTTTGGACAGAGCCATCGAGATGGGCAGCGATGTGATCGGGCTTTCCGGTCTCATCACACCGTCGCTCGACGAGATGGTGCATGTCGCGAAAGAAATGGAGCGCCGTGGTTTCACCGTTCCACTTCTGATCGGCGGCGCGACCACTTCCGCCGCTCACACGGCCATCAAGATCGCCGAGCATTACTCCGGGCCGGTCGTGCATGTGCTCGACGCCTCGCGTTCCGTGCCGGTGACGACCTCGCTGCTATCCAAGGACGGGCGCGATGAGTTTGTCCGGGAACTGCGCGAGAAACAGCAAAAGGCGCGCGAGAATTTCCTCGGCGGGCCGAAGAAGGAAACCCTCACCCTCGAACAAGCCCGGGCGGCGGGACCGAAATACGATTGGGATTCCTACACGCCGCCGGTGCCATCGTTCACCGGCACGAAAACCGTGGAGCCTGAGATCGGCGAACTCGTCGAATACATCGACTGGACACCGTTTTTCCACGCATGGGAACTGCGCGGTGTATGGGATCGCGAGAAAAAAGAACTCAAGACCAGGAACGAAGGCGGAGCCGCCGAGGCGAAGAAACTCTACGCGGAAGCCCGCGAGTATCTCGATAAACTGGTCGCGGAAAAGCGACTCCAGGCGCGCGGGATCTACGGATTTTTCCCTGCGAACGCGGATGGCGATGACATCATCGTGCGTAACGAGGACGGAACGGAGCGGACGAAATTCCACACCCTGCGCCAGCAACTCAAGAAGAACTCCGGTAAGCCGAACGTGGCACTCTCGGATTGGATTTCAGGGGATAAGAAAGATTTCATCGGCGGATTCGTCGTCGGTATCCACGGAGCAGACGAATATGCCAAGGAATTGGATGCGGCGAACGATCCCTACGGTTCCATCATGGTGAAGGCGATTGCGGATCGACTGGCCGAGGCGTGTGCGGAAATGCTGCACCACAAGGCGCGGATCGAGTGGGGATACGAAGCGGAGGGAGAGCTGACCAAGGACGCGCTCATCCATGAAAACTACCAAGGGATCCGTCCCGCGCCGGGTTATCCTGCGCAGCCGGATCATACCGAGAAGCCGATTCTGTTCGATCTGTTAGGAGCCACGGATGCGACGGGAGTTTATCTCACGGAAAGCTGCGCGATGCATCCCGGCGCGGCGGTCAGCGGGATTTATTTCTCCCATCCGGAAAGCCATTACTTCGCGCTTTCGGAACTGCAGAAGGATCAGATTGAGGACTATGCGAGGCGGAAAGGAATGACGCTTGCCGAAACGGAAAAATGGCTCGGGCCGTGGCTCGGATATTAATGGAGAGCCGTGCCTATGGCCGGCTTCTTCGCAATGCCAGGGAAGCCGGCCATAGGCACGGCTATCCAATATTCAGAAGCACCTCAGGCGCTCAATCGTCCGCTCTTTGCCGAGGATCGCGAACACATCCCCCAGATCCGGGCCGTGGGTGCGACCGGAGAGGGCGACACGCACGGGGAACATGAGCTGGCCGGGTTTTGCGCCGTTCGCCTGGGCGACGGCGGCGATGGCTTCCTTGGCGATGTCCGCCGACCAATCAGTGAGCGCGGCCATGTGCTCGGCGAGGGCGGGAAGCAGGGCGGAGTTCGTGTTGGCTTTCGCTTTCGCGACAGCTTCTTCGTCCTGGGTCGCCGTGTCGGTGATGAGGAAGTCGATGGCGGCGGGGACTTCTGTGAGGAGCCGGACTTTCTCTTTCACCGCAGTGATCACGGCGGAGTAGTTTTCCGTGATCGGCAAATTTTCCGCTTCGACAAAGGGCTTGGCCAGATCCGCGAAGGTTTCCGTGGAGATTTTCGCGATGTGCTGCTGGTTGACCCATTTGCATTTCTCGAAATCGAAACGGGCGGGGGCGCGGTTGATCGCCTCCAGCGAGAAACGATCCACGAGTTCGATGAGGGTGAAAATCTCGTCGTCGGATTTCGATGACCAGCCGAGCAGGGCGATGAAATTCACGACGGCTCCGGACAGGAAGCCCTGGCGCGGATAATCGCCGACGGCGGCTCCGACATCGCGTTTCGACATCTTCGATCCATCCGGGTTGAGGATGAGGGGGATGTGCGCGTATTGCGGCGGCTGCGCGCCAAGCGCCTCGAAAAGCTGGAGGTGCTTGGGCGTGTTCATCAGGTGATCCTCGCCGCGGATCACGTGGGTCATTTCCATTTCGAGATCATCGATGACGTTGACGAAATGGAACACGTAGGAGCCATCGCTGCGTTTGATGACCATATCGGGCGTGTTTGATTCGTCGCGGTAGTCGATGGTGACTTCGCCGCAGACAAGGTCATGCATCGTGATGGGTTTGCGGTCGAAACGGAAACGGTAGGCGTCGCCGTCCTTGTAGAGTCGGTCGGCGGCGAGGAGCTTTTCGAAATAGGCGTCGTAGATGTCATTGCGCTGGGATTGGTAATAGGGACCGTGCGGGCCGCCTTTTTCCGGCCCTTCATCCCAGTCGAGGCCGAGCCAATTCATGCCGTCGAAGATCGCCTGGCGGGCTGCCTCCGTGTTGCGGGCGGCATCGGTGTCCTCGACGCGCAGGATGAAGGCACCCTTGTGCTTGCGGGCGAAGAGCCAGTTGAAAAGCGCGGTGCGGCCACCGCCGACGTGGAGGTAGCCGGTGGGAGAGGGGGCGAAGCGGGTGCGGATCATAAACTTTAAATTTTAAACTCTAAACCTCAAGGAAGAGGCAAATATGTGACTTATAACTATTAACCAATAACGTCTAACTCTGCAACGCGCGCAGCGCGCCGCGGATGAGGGCTTCGGCGGTGGCGGTGGGGTCTTTTTCGAGGATGGCACGGACGGCTTTGCGGGAATCGACCTGCTTGTAGCCGAGGGCGATCAGGGCGAGTTCCGCGTCGGCGGCCTGTGAGGAAACCTCTCCGGACGCGGCGTCCTGCCAGGTGTCGGTGACGCCTACTTTGTCTTTAAGCTCCAGAATGATGCGCTCGGCGGTTTTTTTTCCGACCCCCTTGGATTTCGAAAGCAGCGCGACATCGCCGGCGACGACGGCGGACTTGAACATGGCCACCGGCATCCCGCTAAGGATCGCGATGGCGATGGCGGGGCCGATGCCGGAAACGCGGTCGATGAGCAGCAGGAAAACATCGCGCTCCTCCTCGGTGGCGAAGCCGTAAAGCGTCTGCGCGTTTTCCCGGATGTGGAGATGGGTGCGGAGATCGACGGGCGCGCCCTCGGTCGGATGCAGGCGGTCGTAGGTGGAGATCGGGATGATCGCTTCGTAGCCCACGCCGTGGCAGTCCACGATCAGCCGGTTTGGAAAGGCCTCGATGATGTTTCCCCTGAGTCTCGCGATCACGGGGGAGGTTTCGGGGGAAATGCCGCCGGTTGCAAGAGGTAAGCTTGCGCTGCCGTATCCAGATTCAGATTGTTACCAGCAACAACGGGCTTCTTGCGGGGTGTAAGATTCCCAATATTCGAAGTTTTCAGATCGGAAGGGAGCAAATAACATCAGGGACATGGCCGACGGCGAAGAGGAAATCATAGTATGCTATTCATGCGGTGCGCCGATGAATATCGCGTCGCATCCGCCTTATTCCCGCGTGGTTTGCCCGTCCTGCCAGGTCGAGAACCGGGTGAAAAAGCAGTTCGGTCCCTACGTCCTGAACCGGCGGCATGCGATCGGCGGGATGAGCTCCGTTTTCATCGCGACGGATAGCACCCTCGACCGCGAGGTGGCCTTGAAAATCCTCAGCGAGGAGTTTTCCAGCGACGAGAAACGGATCTCTGCCTTTGAGGATGAAGCGCGGCTGACCGCCTCTTTCAGCCATCCGAACGTGGTGCGCGTTTTCACAACCGGCAAGGCCTTCGGGCGACTCTATATTGCAATGGAGTTTGTGCCCGGCGGCCATTTCGAACATCACATCCGGGAGCGCGGGCGCATCTCGGAAACAGACGCCCTGCCTCTCGCGATCCAGGTGGCCGAGGGACTCAAGGGTGCGCAGGCGGCCGGCCTGATCCACCGTGATGTGAAGCCCGGCAATATCCTGCTGGATTCCGAAGGCAACGCGAAGCTCGTGGATTTCGGTCTCGCGCTGGTCACGCAGGGAGGGAAAGCCAAGGCCGAGGAAATCTGGGCGACCCCGTACTACGTTCCCCCGGAGGCGATCGAGGGTGGCGTCGAGGATTTCCGTGCCGATATCTATGCCTTCGGTGCGACCTTTTACCATGCGCTGGCCGGTAAGCCGCCTTGTAACGAGGAAACGATGGCCACCGATCTTTTGAGAGAGGCGAAGAGACGGATCGTTCCCTTGAAAAAGGCGGCTCCCGACCTGTGCCAGGAGACATGTGCCGTGATCGACCGCGCGATGGCCTTTGATCCGGTCAACCGTTTCTCCAGCTACGATGAAATGATCGGTGCTCTCTACACATCGCTGAAGGCCGCGAACGGCGAGATTGTCAGGGATGTCGAGGGGGTTACGAAATCTCAGAGACGCCTTGAGTTACGCAAGAAGCAGCAGCAGAGCACGTTCCTTGCGGGCGCTGCGGCCGTGCTGCTCGTCGCGGCTGCCGTAGCTTTCGTAGTGGTGAAATCTTCAGGTTCTCCGCCACCCAAGCCGAAACCTATAATCATCGCGATTGACGCGACGCCGGGTGCAGGGGCGGACGCTGCGCATCGTATCGCATTGAGCTACCAAGCGGCTCGATCGGCCATGGAGCGCGGCGAATTCAGGGTTGCGGAGACACGCTTCGCTGCGCTGCTTGGGGATTCGGCGGTGCAGGAGCCGACGCGGACTTGGGCCGGCCTGGAGGCGGTGGTTGTGGCAATGATGGACGGTCGGATGAACGACGCCCGCAAGAATGCCTCCGCCGCAAGGAATCATATCAAGGATACGCATCCAGTGGACGAATCGGGATTCCAAACGGCGGTGCGCCCGATTTTGGCCGAGCTATATGAACCCGCTTTCGTCGATTTCAAGGAAGTCGATCTGGGTTCGAAGGGCAGCGAGGGTCATATGGCCATGCTCATTGCGGGATTGAAAAACTGGGAACAGGGTGGGTTTGAGCAGGCTCTGCCTTTTCTACGGGCGTTCTCGACGGAGCCCTCGCTTGCAACGGACAACGTGCTGGCATGGTATCAAAAGGCGATGAAGGTTTATCTCGGAGATTACGATAAAATGAAATACACCTTCGATCAGCCCGATCCGAAAACACCGGAGTCGTGCCGTGCTGCTATCTCGGAACTCAACGAGACCCTCACGCTCCTTCAGACCAAGGGACGCGCCCGCTTCAACATCCGCGCCCGCCAGCTCGATCTCGCGAGACTGGAGCGCGCCCTTTCCAAGCCGCAAAGTCCTGAGATTGACGCGGGTTCCGTCTTACAGGACGGCGAAAAATTACTGAGGGATATCGACTTCTTATCCGAGGGCTACCGCTTCGCTGAAATCGTAGAGAAATTGGACAAGTTCAAGGGCGACCCACCGGGATGCAAACGCGTCTCCCTGATCTTGGTTTCAAAGGCATCGCTGAATTTACTCACAGAAATCGAAGCGGATCTGCTCAAGGGTTCGGTCAATTTTCCCATGACCCTGAAGGATGGGACGGCCATCGTTTCGCTGGTGATGAAAGACGGCAAGCTCTACAGCAAAAAGCAGAGTGGTGAAGTGGGGGAGATCCGTTGGTTGGATCTGGCACCCGACCAGATCATCAAACTGAATGCCGAGCTGGTGAAAAGGCTCACTGCCGAGGCGGACCGGACGCGCCGCATTGAATCTGCGATCGCCTTCGACTGGCTCTCCGGCGATAGGGCGCGCGCGATCGCCGCTGCCGATCGCCAGGCGACAAAGAGCGAAACCTTCAAGAAGCTCTGGGAAGTCATATCGCCGGGGCTGCCGAAGTAGTGCGGGCTTGATGTTTCCTCAGCGAGAGGGGAGTTTCCCGGCCATGCAGTATCGCACGAAGCCGGAGGAGACCGAGGGAATGCCGCGCGGCATCCCGCACATCATCGGCAACGAGGCCGCCGAGCGCTTCTCCTTCTACGGCATGAAGGCGATCCTCGTCGTGTTCCTCAGCCAATACCTTTTCCTGATGGACGGTGCATTCGGGAAACCGATGGACGAAGCGCGCGCCACCGGACTGGTGCATCTTTTCAATGCAGCCTTCTACGTCACGCCCATCATCGGGGCGATCCTTGCGGATGTATTTTTCGGGAAATACAAGGTCATCATTGGGCTCTCGCTGGTCTATTGCGCGGGGCACGCCGCGCTGGCGTTGATGGGGCACTTCGGCCACTCGGAGCATTGGATGTTTGCCGGTCTCGTGATGATCGCGCTCGGTGCGGGCGGCATCAAGCCCTGCGTCTCCGCGCACGTCGGTGACCAGTTCGGCGCACTCAATTCCCGCCTGCTGCCGCGCATTTTCAACTGGTTCTATTTCACTATCAATCTCGGCGCGTTTGCTTCCATGCTGCTCACTCCGTGGCTGCTGGAATGGTATGGCCCGCATTGGGCGTTCGGCGTGCCGGGTGTCCTGATGGCCATCGCGACCTTCGTTTTCTGGCTCGGCAGGAAACGCTTCGCCCACGTCCCGCCGGGCGGCATGGGTTTCCTGACCGAGGCCTTCGACCGCGAGGGCGTTTACGCCATGCTGAAGCTGTTTCCCGTCTATCTTTTCGTCGCGATGTTCTGGGCGCTCTTCGATCAGACCGGCTCCACCTGGATCATCCAGTCTCAGGACATGGATCGGAATTTCCTCGGCTTCGAGTGGTTGCCCTCGCAGATCCAATCGCTCAACTCGGTTTTCGTCCTCACCTTCATCCCCATTTTCAGCCTCATTATCTATCCGTGGGTGGAGAAATTCTGTCCGCTCAGTCCGCTGCGGAAAATGGGCGCGGGTTTCGTCCTCATGGCTGCGGCGTTCGTGCTGGTGAGCTTCATCCAGGTGGAGATCGACGGCGGCGGCAAGCCGAACATCTCTTGGCAGATCGGCGCGTTTGCGCTTCTGACGGCGGCGGAGATCCTTGTTTCGATTGTCGCGCTGGAGTTTGCCTACACCCAGGCACCGCGGAAGATGAAATCCTTCATCATGTGTTTTTACCTGGGTGCTGTGGCGGTGGGAAACATCTTCGTGTGGGGCGTGAATCAATACATCCAGATCCCCAGCGCCGCCGATGAGCAACTCGCCGAGCGCATCGGCTCGCTGCCCGAGGATTGGCAGGGAGATCCTCGCACCGTCGTCCTGCCCGGATACGACAAGAGCGATGTGGATGGGGCCTACATCTGCCGCCTCGGCAAGGACGCGGATGTCCCGCTGGAAGTCCCCGGTCAGAAAATCCTCAATCGCGCCGCGCAGACGATCATTTCCCACGCTGAAAAATCGGGTCGTTTCCCCGCTGAAAAAACCGGCACAGCACTCCTCTCCGGCATGAAGGATCATTGGGGCAGGCCGCTCCGCTACATCACGCTGAACTCCACCACCGCGCGAGTCTGGAGCGCGGGCGGCGACGGTCGATGGAACACGAAATGGGATGTCGGCATCATCATCTCCAAGGCCGAAGCGGAGCCGGAAAAGAAAAGCTCATGGCTCGATAAGTTCCGCCCCGAGGAACCGTGGCTGGCGACGAGGAAGCGCGAACTTGGCCTCACGCACTCGGAAGACGGGGCAGGGGAGATGTTTTCCCAAACCACCTTCGCCGGCGGTCAGGTGCGGCTCCAAGGCGCGGCGTATTTCTGGTTCTTCAGCGCCCTGATGGGTGCCACGGCGATTCTGTTCATCCCCTTCGCAATGCTCTATCGCCCGAAAAACTACCTTCAGGATTCCTGATGAGCGTTGGCGCAGCCTCAATGCCCTTGGTTGCCCTTTTTCGGCGGTTCCCAATCGCGGCGGGTGCGTGAGCGGACGGAGAAAATGACCGGAATGCCGGGCGCGGGATGTGCCTCGCGGAACTGGTTCGTGAGGTAGGCCTCGTAGGAATCCTTCATCAGGTGCTTGTCGTTCACGAAAAGCACGAGCGTCGGGACGGGGATGACCGAGTATTTGTCGTTCAGCGCGGTCGTGGCGTAGTAGAGCTTGACGCGCTTCGCCTTGCTGTCGGTCGGAGGTGCGTTTTTCAGGAACGCCGCCTGCAGGATGCGGTTGAGCTGGCCGGTGCCGGGGATGTCCTGCGCACCTTTCTTGATCGCGATCGCCTTCTTGAGGACGTGGTCCGTGGAGTCGCCGGTTTTCGCCGAGCACGCGACGAAGGGCGCGTAGGAAAGGAAGAATAGCTCGCGCCGCACCTGCTCCTCGGCCTCGGCGACGCGCTCCTTGTAATCCGCCCCGGGATGGAAGAGGTCGAACTTGTTGAGCACGATCAGGCAGGGTTTTTTCTCATCGAGGATGAGCTGAGCGATCTTGCGATCCTGTGCGGTAATACCCGCAGCGAGGTCGATGACCAGCACGCAGAGATCGGCGCGGCGAATCGCCTTTTCCGAACGGATCGCGGAGAAGACTTCCACGGAGTTGTCGCGCTTGCCGCGCGGGCGCAGGCCGGCGGTGTCGATCAGCGTGAAATTCTCGCCGTTGAAGGAGTAGGGGAGATCGACCGCGTCCCGCGTCGTCCCGGCGATTTCGGAGACGATGGTGCGCTTGTCTTTGAGGATCGCGTTGATCAGCGAGGATTTCCCGGCGTTCGGCCTGCCGATGACGGCGAGCTTGATGCCGACTTTTACCGCCACTTCCATGACCTCTTCCGTTTCGATATGCAGCGGCGTGAGGACGGAGTCCATCTTGTCGATCAGCTCGCCGAAGTTGCGACCGTGCTCGGCGGAAACGAAGACGCTGTCCGGCAGGCCGAGGCTGGTGAAATCCGCGAAAGTGGACTCGTGCTTGTCGTGATCCACCTTGTTGAGGACGAGCAGCACGGGCGGCTTGGCCTTGCGGAGCTTCTGCGCGAGCGCTTGGTCGATGGACGTCAGCCCTTCCTGGGCGTCGACGAGGAAAAGGATCAGATCGGCTGTCTGCATCGCGATGTCCGCCTCGATGGCGACCTGCTCGCCGAAGCCGTCGTCGAGCGTCGCTCCGATGCCGCCGGTGTCGATGAGCGTGCAGGGATGCGCCGTCAGCGTGCAGGGGGCGGCAATCCTGTCCCGCGTGACGCCGGGCTGGTCATGAACGATCGCGATCTTGCGACCCGCGAGGCGGTTGAAGAGGGCGGATTTCCCGACATTCGGGCGGCCTACGATGGCGACGGTGGGCATGATCTGGAAAATTCTAAACTTTAAACTCTAAATTCCAAGGAAGACGGAAGATAAAGAAAAACCCCGCCTTATGGCTTTTGAGGGCCGTTTGGCGGGGTCAACTCGAACGGGGATGGCGGAGCGGACGGGGCTCGAACCCGCGACCTCCAACGTGACAGGCTGGCGCTCTAACCAACTGAGCTACCGCTCCATCCCGTTCGGGTGGGCGGGACGCTATGGAGAGGCTACGTAGGGCGCAACCTAATTTTTGAACGGATCGCATTTTTTTGCGGGGCTTGTTCTTTCCCTTTCCCTGCGGGCTTCCGCCTCATAGTTTCGGACGTGATTTTCCGGGAAATGGAACTGTGGTTCGATCCTCTCGCACGCTCCGGCCCCGAGGTGATGGCGGTGGACGAGTGGCTTTTGGAACAAGCGGCGAGCCCCGTCCTCCGCATCTACCGCTGGGACGGCGAGTGGGGTAGCATCGGCTATTTTGGGAAACTCACCGATGCCAGGGACGGCCTTTCCGGCCTGAACCTCGTGCGCCGCTGGACGGGCGGCGGCATGGTCGATCACCGCCAAGACTGGACATACAGCCTCATCGTGCCGAGGGGTTTCGAACTCTCGCGGATGAAGGGCGGCGAAAGCTACCGTGCGATCCACGAGATCCTGACCGGCGTGCTGAAAGCCGAAGGCGGCGAGCCCGACCTTGCGCCTGCGAACGGGAAATCCGGCGGCATGTGTTTCGAAAATCCCGTGGAATTCGATGTCATGGACGCCGCCGGGGAGAAACTTGCCGGAGCGGCGCAGCGGCGCGGGAAGCTCGGCCTGCTGCATCAGGGATCCGTGGCTACGGCGGGGGATTCGCGGCTGCGCGGCGAGCTTTTCGCGGAGCGCCTCGCTGAAAGCTGGTGGGAGGGGGATATCCACGTGGATGAGAGACGCGTCGCCGAGATCGTCGCTTTAAAATATAGCCGCAAGGAATGGCTGGAGCGGCGGTGAGGAAGCTTGACCCGGTTCCGTCGAAATTCCACAACTGGCCATGCAGCCGATTTATGAAGGGAAAGCGAAGCGCCTTTGGACTACGGAAGATCCTTCTACCCTGAGAATGGAGTTCAAGAACGACGCCACCGCCTTCAACGGCGAAAAGAAGGCCAGCTTCGAGAATAAGGGACGACTCAACAACTCGATCAGCACGCTGATTTACAAATACCTTGAGAAGACCGGCATCCCCACCCACTTCGTCCGGCAGATCGACGAGACCAATGTCGAGGTGAAAAAAGTCACCATCGTCATGATCGAGGTCATCGTCCGCAACGTTTCGGCGGGAAGCTACTGCAAGCGCACGGGTCTGGAGGAGGGGATTCCCTTTTCGCAGCCCGTCATCGAGTTCTCCTACAAGAGCGACGCCCTCGGCGATCCGCTCATCAACGACGATTACATCCGCGAAATGGGGCTGGCGTCTCCGGAAGACCTTACCTTCCTCCGCGCATCCGCACTCAAGGTGAACGAGATCCTTTCCGGCTTCTTCGCCGAGGTCGGGCTGAAGCTCGTCGATTTCAAGCTCGAGTTCGGCCGCCTTGCCACCGATCCCTCGCAGATCGTCCTCGCCGATGAGATCAGCCCGGACGGCTGCCGCTTGTGGGATCTCAAGACCGGCGAGAAAATGGACAAGGATCGCTTCCGCCGCGATCTCGGCAACGTGATGGAGGCTTACGAAGAAGTCCTGAAACGCCTCAAGGCGCGCCTCGAATCGAACGGATGACCGTCATGAAATTCATTCCCGCCTACGCCCTCTTCGTCGCCCTTTCCGCCTGCTCCGGGCCGACCGAGCCGCTGACGGTCAAGCAGTTCACCCTCCGCGACCAGGATTCCAGCG
Organism: Akkermansiaceae bacterium; assembly: GCA_043747935.1. Classification (GTDB taxonomy): domain Bacteria; phylum Verrucomicrobiota; class Verrucomicrobiia; order Verrucomicrobiales; family Akkermansiaceae; genus Luteolibacter. Next base: position 2,512 of record JAYTOE010000174.1, on the reverse strand, counting down.
TTGTGGACGATCCCATGGTGCAGAACGAGAAGCTCCGCCGCCTCCACGGCGCGGTCAGCGTTGAGGAAAGGAAACAGCGCCTCGGCCAATACTACACCATCCTCTGGAACGATCCGAAGACCGTTGGCATCCGCCGCGAGATCGTCTTCCGCTATCAGCAGGGTGGCAGCGGCAGCCGCATCAAGGAAATGCGCCGCACCCTCTCCCCGGAAGCCTTCGAAGGCAAAGAGGAGTTCACCGTCATCGGCGACGAATACTTCGAGAATGGCCGCGTCCTCGCCTGGAAGATCGACTTCACCGCCAACGGCGAAACCATCGCCAGCAAGCAGTCCTACCTGTGGGAGTGAAACCCTAAACTCTAAACCTTAAATCCTAAGGAAAGACCCCGACCTAGATCTTCTCTTCCTTGGAGTTTAAGGTTTATGATTTAAAGTTTCATCCACATGCGCATTGAAATTTTAAACACCGGCACCGAGCTCCTCCTCGGCAACACGCTCAACACCCACGGCGGTTGGTTCGGGCGGCAGCTATTCACCATGGGTCTGCGCGTCGCGCGGCAGGCGACCGTGCCCGATGGCGAGGCGATCCGTGAGGCATTCGGTGAAATGGTCGTCCGTGCGGACGTCATTCTCATCACCGGCGGACTCGGCCCCACCAGCGATGACCTCACCCGCGAGATCGTGGCGGAGACCCTCGGCATTGAGCTCCATCAGGACGAGCAGGCGCTGCGGAACCTCGAGGCCTTCTTCGCGCTGCGCGGCAAGCCGATGGTCCCCGCAAACCTCTGCCAGGCGATGGTTCCCACCGGCGCCGACGTCCTCCCGAACCCGAACGGCACAGCCCCCGGCCTCTACCTGCCGCCACGCATCAACGGCCGCTCGAACTGCGCCGTCTTCCTCCTTCCCGGCCCGCCGCGCGAGCTTTACCCGATGTTCCACAATGAGGTTGTCCCGCGTCTCCGCGCCCTCGCTGGTGTTTCCGAGATCGCCGGGGTCGCCGAACTGAAATTCAGCGGCATCGGCGAAAGCGATTTCCACCAGGGCATCGATGCGGGTCTCGCGGAAATTCCCGGCCTCGAATACGGCTACTGCGCCCGCATCGGCGAGGTCGATCTCCGCCTCATCGGCCAGCCCGCCGCCATCGCCGCCGGCCGCGACCTCGCGCTCGCTTCCTTTGAGAAACATCTCATCAGCGATGACGGCTCGTCTCTGGAGGCCACCGTCGTCAGGATGCTGCGGGAAAAATCCCTCACGCTCGCCACCGCCGAGAGCTGCACCGGCGGCCTCATCGCGAACCGCATCACCAACGTCCCGGGAGCCAGCGAGGTCTTCACCCACGGCTGGGTCACCTACGCGAACGAGGCAAAAGCCTCGCAGCTCGGTGTCCCGATGGAAATGATCAACGCCCACGGTGCCGTCTCCGAGGAGGTCGCCCGCGCGATGGCGGAGGGCGCCCTGCGGGAAAGCGGCGCGGACTATGCCGTCTCCGTCACCGGCATCGCCGGCCCCGGCGGAGGCACCGAGGAGAAGCCCGTCGGCACCGCATGGCTCGGACTCGCCGCAAGGGGAGCAGAAACGGTCACGCTGAAAGTCTTTCACCCCCGCGCCCGCAAGGATTTCAAACAGGCCGTATCCCAATCCGCCCTCGACCTCCTCCGGCGGCGAATTGTGCTGTGAGCCCGCCCGCTTTCCCGGACACACCCTGTGCGATGATCGCCAGCCCTTCGCGGACAGTGGTTTCGTCCATGGCGAAGGAGACGCGGAGGCACTCGCGGGAGTGGGGCCAGTCGCGGGTTTCGCAGCCGAAGAAGAAGTGGTGGCCGGCTCAATTTCCAGTTCATGGGGAAACCGGGTTCAGATTATGACAAAAAGCGTGGCTTCTTTTGACGATTGAAAACAAGGCATCCTTCAGCATCCCCTCCATCCTGGCGATCTTCGCCGCCATTCTGAGCTTCAACGTCGGTGCCATCCTCGGCCTCGTCTTCGCGGCGCTGGCGCTCATCTTCGGTGCCCTCGGGATCTTCCTCTCCCTCGCGCCCGGCAAGCGGGGCGGCGGGCTCAGCATACTCGCCGTCGTCCTCAGCGTGATCGGGGTCATCGCCGCGATCATCAAGGCGATCATCAAGGCGATCATGTGGTTTTTCTAGAAAGCAGCTGTTTTTATCCGGTAGGGCTGATCCGGCTCGGTCGGCCCACTTCCAAAATCAAACGCACCGCTCACTCTGGCGGGAGTGAAATCCCGAAGCAAGAAGCCCGCCTCATTGCGGTTTCACTTCCATTCCGGGATTACAGCTCCTCCGCTTTTGATCAGGGCCGACCGAGCCGGATCAGCCCTACCGGTATGGGATGAATCTCGCCGTGCGATCATTCTACAACGGGAAAAAATCACACCCGCCAGCGGCACATCCCCGGACTTCCGTACCATCCGAAAATCCAACCCATCCGAAACATCCTCCCAACCCCCTCTCTTCCCATCACTTCCACCGCTCCTTTTTCGGAGATTGACCGGATAT
>JAYTOE010000173.1:0-19580 GCA_043747935.1 Akkermansiaceae bacterium | reverse complement strand
GCCTCCAATGACCGCGCCACGATCATTGACGATGAAGACACTTGGTTTGGTTATGAGCAGGAGTATTTCTTCTATCAAGATGGACGCCCCCTCGGTTTCCCAGAGAACGGCTACCCTGCCCCACAAGGCCCTTACTACACAGGCGTCGGCTACAAAAACGTCGGTGACGTGGCCCGTCAGATCGTCGAAGAACACCTCGAAATCTGCCTCGACGCAGGCATCAACCATGAAGGCATCAATGCTGAAGTGGCCAAGGGTCAGTGGGAATTCCAGATCTTCGGCAAGGGCTCCAAAAGAGCTGCCGATGAAATGTGGGTCGCCCGCTACCTTCTCAACCGCGTATGCGAAAAATACGGCATCGATGTCGAATACCACTGCAAGCCACTCGGTGACAGTGACTGGAACGGATCCGGCATGCACGCCAACTTCTCCACCGAGTATCTCCGCACCAAGGGTGGTAAGCCCTATTTCGAGGCACTCATGGCGGCGTTCAGCGAGCGTTGCGAGGAGCACATCGCGGTCTACGGCCCGGACAACCACATGCGCCTGACCGGTCTCCACGAGACCCAGTCGATCGATAAGTTCTCCTACGGCATCGCCGACCGGGGAGCCTCGGTTCGTGTCCCGCACAGCTTCGTCAAGGACGGCAAATATCAGGGTTACTTGGAAGACCGCCGCCCCAACTCGCAGGGCGACCCCTACCAGATCGCCTCGCGCATCCTCAAGACGATCTCGGAAGTCCCGCTGCCTTAATTATCGGCCGGGAAACGATCAAGTTCCCACCCACAGAAAACCGTCTCTCCTTATCGGAGAGGCGGTTTTTTTGGGCTTCGTCCGCCTTGTCGGGAACTCTGCAGAAACCTTGCATCTGATCACGAAAAGCCACAGTTTCGATTTCAGCGAATGCCAAAGACCGCGACACCACAGGAAATCACCTACACGGGCATACCCGCATCGCCGGGGATCGCCGTGGGGCCCATCCATGTGATCGCGCGCGGATTTTCCGCACCGGAGATCTATGAGATCGCGGAGGAGGATGTCGCCGCCGAGCGCAAGCGTTTCGATGACGCAGTGGCGGTCACGAAAAAGCAACTGATCGATCTTCAGGAAAGGCTGGAGTCCCTTTCCGGAAACTCTGACAGCGAGATCTTCGAAGCGCACGTGATGTTGCTGGAGGATAAGGCGCTGCTCGATAAGGTGGCCGAGGCGATCGCCAGCCGCCAGCAGAACGCGGAATACGCCTTCTACGCGGTGATGCAGAATTTCCTAGAGGCGATGCGCCGCATCCCCGATCCCTACCTCCGCGAGCGCACCGCCGATATCGAGGATGTCTGCCAGCGTGTGTTGCGGAATTTCAAGGTCGATGTGGATCTCGATCACGAGACGCCGGATGACACTCATATCCTGCTCGCCTACGATCTCTCGCCGTCCGATACGGCCTCGATGAACCGGCGGCACCTGCTCGGTTTCGCCACGGAGCAGGGCAGCGTGAACTCGCACACCGCGATTCTCGCCCGCTCCTTCGGCATCCCCGCCGTGGTGGGTCTCGGCGCTTCCGTGATCCAGGTGACGGCGCTCACGCCCGCCGTGATCGATGGCTACGCCGGGAAACTGGTGCTCAACCCCACGCCGGAGACTCTCGCCGGATACACCGCCCTAGCAGTCGAAAAGGAAAAGCAGCGCACCGAGCTCGACGCGATGCGCGACGAGGCGACCGAAACGCTCGACGGCCACAAGGTCACACTTTCCGCGAACATCGAGTTCCTCGAAGAGCTGCATGAGGTGAAACGCAGCGGAGCGAAGGGCGTCGGCCTGTATCGCACCGAATTCCTGCTTCTCAACGGCAGCGAAATGCCCGACGAGGAGGAGCAGACGGAGGCCTACACCAGGGTGGCGAAGGAGGTTTCGCCCGATCTGGTCATCGTGCGCACGCTCGACGCGGGCGGCGACAAGCTACCCGTCGAACCCCTCACCGAGCCGGAGCCGAACCCGTTCCTCGGCTGGCGCGGTATCCGCGTTTCCCTTTCCCGCCCCGCGATGTTCCGCGACCAGCTCCGCGCCATCCTGCGCGCCAGCCACTACGGCAGGATCGCGGTGATGTTCCCGCTCGTCTCCGGGTTATCCGAACTCCTTCAGGCGCGCGAGGCCTTGAAACGCTGCATGGACGAGCTCGATGCCGAGGGCGTGCCTTTCGATCCCAAACTTCCCGTCGGAGTGATGATCGAGGTCCCCTCCGCCGCGATCTGCGCGGATCTCCTCGCGCCGCACGTGGACTTTTTCTCCATCGGCACCAACGATCTCATCCAATACACGGTCGCCGTGGATCGCGTGAACCCACACGTCGCAAGCCTCTACAGACCCACCCATCCCGCTGTGATCCGCCTGATCGGGAAAACGGTGGAGGCCGGGGCGGAACAAGGGATCTGGACGGGTGTCTGCGGCGAGATGGCCGGTGACATCCGCCTCACCCCGCTGCTCATCGGCCTCGGCGTCGAGGAACTTTCCGTTTCCCCGAAAATCGCCCCCAAGGTCGGCCAGGTGATCCGCTCCCTCGATTTCGCGCAATGCAAGGCCACGGCGCAAGAGGCGCTGCGCATGAGCGGCTCCGCAGCCATCATGGATCTCACCCTCGCCGTCGCGCGGGAACGTTATCCGGATCTGATGGATTAGTCCGCCAGCGACTGCGCGTAGATGTCCTCTGACGAATTCAGGATAATGATCATCGGACGGCAGCAGACTTCGCAGTCGTAATCGTATTCCGTCGGCATCTCCGACTCCGGCGGAACCGCGATCTCGAAGGTCTCGAAACAGGTCGGGCAGGTGACGGGGTAGGTGTGCATCCGAAAAAATCTTCGATCCTCAACTCCCAAAATTCAAGGGAAGAGAAGAGCGGTGCAGGGCATCTACATTTTAAAAATCGAACCACAGATGGCCGCAGATTCACGCAGATGGAAGAGAAGAGGGATGTATCATGGGATTCGTAGCCGCTAAATTGAGCCGGAGCCAAATGGAAATGATGTCCTCTTTATCTGCGTCCATCCCGTCCATCTGCGGTTGGATTCCTCTTCAATCGGCTCTCTCGTTTCGAATGGAGGTACCCTGTATTCGCATACCTGGTTCCTCTGATTTGCCTTTGCGGCATTCGATTCACCCGCTAGGACTATGCAGCTCAAGCCGGATTCGCTTTCCGGCCCGACAAGCCGGAACCGGCAGACAGACCGCCATGATTCAGCCCGAACCCATTCCCTGCTTCTCCGCCTGAATCATGCCGGACGAACTCACCCCATCCTCCGGTTTTTTCACCGACGTGCGCGGCATCCTCGCCGACGCCCGGCGCACCGCCTACACCGCCGTCAATTCCACCATGGTCTCCGCCTATTGGCAGATCGGCCGACGGATCGTGGAGGAAGAGCAGGGCGGTTCGGCGAAATCCACTTACGGCGACCGGCTGCTTCCGGAACTTTCCCGCGCCCTCACCGCCGAATTCGGCAAGGGCTTCTCTTACGCCAACCTCCGGAATTTTCGCCAATTTTACCTCACTTACCCCGACCCGCAGATTTGCTACGCAGTGCGTAGCAAATTGACCTGGACACACCACCGGCTCATCATGCGGGTCGAAAGTCCCTCAGCCAGAGAGTATTACATCACTCACGCCGAGCGGGAAAACTGGAGCACCCGCACCTTGGAACGCCAGATCGAGACCCATACCTACCAGCGCCTGCTTTCCACCCAGACCACCCCGGACAGCGAACCCGCAACACTCCCGGCCAAGCCCTCCATCCGCGATTTCATCAAGGATCCCTACGTCCTCGAATTCCTCGGCCTGCCGGAAGATCCGGCCGAAGATTTCGCTCCGTCGTTACCCCAGTTGCTGCATCACAATTCTCAGCATATCAAAAATCCAAAATCAACAATCCTCAATCGTCAATCCACTCTTCGCCTCCAAATACCGCACCCTCCTCCCCACCGAGGCCGAACTCATCGCCGAACTCGAACGCGAACGCCGCGTCATCGAAGAGAACCAGATTGGGGGCGGCAGATTGAACCGTTTTCTCTCTCAAGCCGACACTCAATTTATCATTCCAGTCTATCAGCGGAACTACGATTGGACGGAGGCACAGTGTAAGCAGTTGCTCAATGATATTCTAGCTGCTGGTGCCAGCGAGAAAATCAATGCGCACTTCATAGGCAGCATTGTTTACATCCACGACGCTACGCCAACTAGGATCATAAAATTCAAGGGTCGCCCCAAGAAGAGAGCGAAAATATCTAAATGCAGCTGGGCACTACCCTCTGAATCATCGCCGACCAACTAGTTTTTCGGGTCATGCTTTTCAGGGACGAGTTTTCGCATTCTAATATTTTCCTTTAGCGAGGTCGGCGTAAGCGCCGTTATGAGTTGGCGGCCGTTTCCAGGAGCGCGCGCGGGCGATTTTTGGCCACCTGGAGCAAACGCATGGCTGCGCCGGAGGGCGAGCGTAGTCCCCGTTCCCATGAAACGGCGGTCGCTTTGGGGACGTTGAGAAGATCGGCAAAGACGGCTTGGCTGACATTCAAGTTTTTGCGGATCTCCGCGATTTCCTCGCCGGTGAAAGCCGCGGCACGTTGCGTGAGCCGGTGCTTGCGGACGGTGATTTTCCCGGCGGCATGATCGGCGCCTTGCCTCATGCTGGTGAGGAGTTCGTCGAAACTGAAGTCAGGGATTTTGCTTTTTTTGTGCATGGCTTGATTTGATTTGCTCGGCGAGGGAGCCGAGTTGGTTGCGTTGGGATTGGTTCAGATTGGCGGTGTCCGATTTTTTGAAGAGCAGGAAAGGATAAAGGATGTGTTCATCGGGAAGATACAGGTAGATGACCCGCGCGCCTCCGCTTTTCCCCCTGCCTGGCAATGCCATCCGGGTTTTACGCAGACCCCGGCAACCGACAAGGAGATCGCCTTGCTCCGGATTTTTGAGCAATTCATTCTGAAAAGCCCGGAAATCCATATCGTCAACGCACTCGGCCAGCTGGCGGGAAAACAGTGGGGTTTCGATGAACGTCAGCGTCACAGAAAAGGGATACAATGTAGCCTATTTAAGTCAACGTGTTTTCGCTGCGGAGAGCTGCCAGCGGCTTCGCCGAAATCGCGAGGACGTCCCTAGGCTCGCTTGGGGTGAGTCCGCGCTGTTTCACATCCTTCGCCAATGCTGCGGGAGGGATGGCTCCGGTTGCCGGGCAGCAGGATGCTGTCCCTCCTTGGCTATCGCTCCAGCAGGATCTCATCCCCGAGGATAACCAGCTCCACGCGGCCTTGGAGGGTCTTGTCGAGGAAGAGGGTGTTCTGGGATTTCGATTTCATGAAGTCCTTGTTGAATTGGAAGAGGGGGGCTTTTTTCTGGCGTTTCTGACCGCGCAGTAACCCCAGTAGAGGAAGGCGATTCCCATCAGGCAAAAGATGATGCCGAAACCACGGGATTGGTCGTGGTTGTAGACGCTGGTGAATTGTGGCTGGCTTGAACGACCGAAGCCTCCCTGCGAATGAAAAAGCACCGGGCTGAAGGTTTGGAACAAGCCGAGGATGGTGAAGCCAGCCCCGAGAATGAACAAAGGTGCATTGAAGCTTCTCTGCGCCGTCGTTCCTTGTGGCGTTTGATACGCCTTTCGTAAGGTGGCTTTCTTGGAGCGACTACGTTTCGACTTCCTCGACATGATTTTTTCCTTATCTGTCCAGGAGGATTTGATCCCCGAGCATGACGAGATCCACGCGGCCTTGGAGCGTTTTATCGAGGAACGGTGTGTTCTGGGATTTTGATTTCATGAAGTCCTTGGTAAAGGTGGTGGTGGCTTCGGGGTTGAAGAGAACGAGGTCGGCGGGTTGGCCTTCGGCGATGGTGGGCACTTCCAAGGACATGAGGCGGCGCGGTTCGGCGGAGTATTTTTTGACGAGGGTGTCCCAGCCGAATTTGCCTTCCTTGACGAAATAGTGGTAGAGCGAGACGACGGCGGTATCGAGGCCGGTGATGCCGTTGGGTGCGGAGACGAAATCCTGGGATTTCTCGAAGGGGGTGTGCGGGGCGTGGTCGGTGGCGATGAGGTCGAAGGTGCCGTCGAGCAGGCCTGCGAGGAGGGCTTCGTTGTCGGCTTTCGTCCGCAGGGGCGGGTTCATTTTGTAGTGGGTGTCGAAATCGCCGATGTCCTCGTCGGTGAAGAGGAGGTGGTGGGGCGAGACCTCGGCGGTGACCTTCACGTCGCCTCGGGATTTCCACCAGCGGATCGTTTCCATGCCCATTTTCGAGGAAACGTGCTGGATGTGGATGTGGGCGCCGGTGGCGTGGGCGAGGCGGATGTCGCGGTCGATGATGATCTCCTCGGCGCAGGCGGGGGAGCCGGCGATGCCGAGCTTGTAGGCGGTGGGGCCGTCGTTGAGGGCGCGGGGGCCGGCGAGCTCCGGCACCTCGCAGTGGGAGGCGAAGAACATGCCGAACTCGGAGGCGTATTGCATGGCGCGGTAGAGCAGGGATGAGTTGAGCGTGGTGTCGCCGTCGTCGGTGAGCATTTTCACTCCGGCGGCGCGCATGCCGTCGATGCCCGCCATTTCCTGACCCTCGCGGCCTTTCGAGACGCAGCCGGAGGTAAAAATGGGGATGCGGGAGTTGCGGCGGCCGGATTCGAGCACGGCGGCGACGGCGGCGCCGGAATCGAGGGCGGGGGAGGTGTTGGGCATCATCACCAGGCCGGTGATGCCGCCGTTGATCGCGGCCTCGGAGCCGGTGGCGATGTTTTCCTTCTGCTCCTGGCCGGGCTCGCGGAGATGGACATGCGCGTCGAAAAAGCCGGGGCAGAGGATGCGGTTCTGGCAGTCGATCACCCTCGCGTCACCGGGATCTGGAAGGCTGGGGGCGACTTTCGCGATGATGCCATCGCGGATCAGGACATCGGCGGAAAGGAGATCCGGAGAGGATTCGGAGGCGATGCGGGCGTTGCGGAGGAGCAGGTTCACACGGCGGTTCTAAACCCTAAATTTTAAACTTTAAACTTCAAAGAAGAGGGGTGAACCGCAAAGGCACGAAGGCGCTAAGTAATATTTGGAATTCCCAGTCATCCAAAAACTTCGCGGCTTTGCGTCTTCGCGGTGAAAAATTCTTCCCGCATGCGACCGGATTAGCGCACGGCGAGGATCTGGTTGTTGTCGCCAAGGAGGAGGTTTTTCGGGCGGATGGGAGTTTCGGAGTATCCGAAGGCCATGATGGCGACGCGCTCGCCTTTCTTGATGACGTGGGCGGCGCCGCCGTTGATGAGGATCTTGCCGGTGTTCGGCGGGCCTTCGAGGACGTAGGTTTCGAGGCGCGCGCCGGTGGTGATGGAGGCGACGAGAACCTTCTCGCCCGGCCAGAGATCGGCGGCGTCCATCAGATCGCGCGGAATCTCGATGCTGCCCTCATACTCCACATCTGCCTCCGTGATCACGGCGCGGTGGAGCTTCGATTTCAGGACTTCGCGGGTCCAGGTCGCATTTGAGATTACCTTGCGGAACATCTGGGGGAAACGGACACCTTGGAAGGGGCAATGGTCAAGCGGAATCCGGGACGGTGGTCAGAGGTATTGGAAGCGGATTGCGGAGAGGCAGAAGATCGTGGCGGTCTCTACGCGGAGGACGAGAGCGCCGAGCGTGACGGGCGTGAAACTGGCGGCGAGTGCGGTTGCCGTTTCCTCGGGGGAAAAGTCCCCCTCCGGGCCGATCGCAATGGTGACGCTTTTCAAATCCGGACGGGACTGGAGGGTTTCGCGGAAATTTTCCGGGTGATCGGCGAGCGAGGCGATGAGCTCCAGATCGGCGGGCGGACGTTTTGCTAACCATTCGGCGAAGGGCAGCGGATCTTCGATGATAGGGATGGTGAACTGGCCGCATTGCTTGCAGGCCTCAAGGGCGGTGCGCCGCCACTTCTCCGCCTTGTCCTCGCCGGGGCTGACGATCGTGTGGCGGGTGATCAGCGGCTGGATTCTCGAAACGCCGAGCTCCACCGCTTTCTGCACGATCCAATCCATATTTTTCCCCTTCGGTATCGCCTGTGCGAGGATGATGTCCGGCAACGGCGTGGGGGTGGACTCGGCGAGTTCCAGCATCAGATCGACGCGCTGTTTGGAAACGGAAAGCACGCGGGCTTCGGCATGATTTCCCAGCCCGTCGAAGACCGTGACCGTCGCGCCGACCTGGATGCGGAGAACTTGGGAGAGGTGCTTCGCCTCGTCGCCCTCGAGGCAAGGGGTTTCCGTCCATGAGGAGGGTGGGAGGTGGAAACGGGGCATTTTTTTGAGTTTGCTAGTGTTCAGTGTTCAGGAAAGATTTTGTGGCGCGCTCTTTTCCTGAAAACTGAACACTGAAACCTGACAAACTTCAGTCAAAGACTGAGAAATGTTTCTAGCATCTGCTTGCCGTGTTCCGTGAGGATGGACTCGGGGTGAAACTGGACGCCGTGGACGGGGTGCTCCTTGTGGCGCAGTCCCATGATCTCGCCTTCCTCGGTCCATGCCGTGATCTCCAGGCAATCGGGCAACGTGTCGCGTTTCACGATGAGTGAGTGGTAGCGGGTGGCCTCGAAGGGGCTGGGAAGCCCTTTGAAAACGCTGCTGCCATTGTGGTGGATGGGCGAGGTCTTGCCGTGCATCAGGCGGTCGGCGCGGACGACATCGCCGCCATAGACCTGTCCGATGGATTGGTGTCCGAGGCAGACTCCGAGGATGGGGGTGGTGGGGCCAAGTTCACGGATCAGTTCCAGGGAAATGCCCGCCTCGTTCGGCGTGCAGGGGCCGGGGGAAATGCAGATCCGCTCCGGCGCAAGGGCTTTCACCTCATCCACCGTCAGCGCGTCGTTGCGGAAGATTTTCATCTCCGCCCCGAGCTCGCCGAAGTATTGGACGAGGTTGTAGGTGAAGGAGTCGTAATTATCGAGGATGAGGAGCATCTGGCGGGAAACCCTAAATTTTAAACTTTAAACCTCAAGGAAGATGTGGGGGATCTACCGCTCTGCGTAAGGTTTGGCACTTTTGGCGGCTTGGAGAGCATTGTTGACCAGGATGGCGTTCTCGCCGGTGAATCCCATGGTGGCGATTTGGCTGGAGAGATCATTGAAGTCGTTGGCGTTGAGCCTGTGAATGCCAGTGGAGGAGATTTTTTCCAAGGTGCCGGAGAGAAAGCGGGCTTTTTCGCCAGGATCGGAGATCACGGCAGCGATGGTCGCGAGGCCGCTAGTCCCGTTGAAGACAGAGTGTGCAGCTTCGTCTTCCAGATCCTTGGCATTGAATTCCTCACCATTGGGGAGGAGTTGGGCGAAGAAGGGGATGCCTCCGGTATTGTAAAATGCCATGTCCATCATGATTCCCTTGAGAGCTTGCTTCTCCTTGCCGGGGGCTGCGGCGAGAGCTTCACGCACCCAATCGGCCGCAGCTTCCTTTTCGCCTCGGTTAAAAAGAGCGGTGGCAGTTGTGAGGCGAAGGGAGTTCTTTCTCTCCCCGTCCGGGAGATTTGAGAACCATTCCTCCACTTCTTTTCCGCCGCTGGCGAGAAGGGCGGTGTAATCCTGATCCAAACTTGTGGTCGTGAGCCTACCATCTTCTATACGCGCACTGAGTTCATCAAGTAGTCGAATGCGCTCCTCCTTTGGAACAGAGCCAATGACGTTGTTGACCATGTTCGATTGCTGGTTGCTTGGAAGAGTGTCGATGTAAGCGAGAAGGGGATCTGCGCCGAGTTTGGCGATAACTTGTCCGATTCCGTAGTTTGCGTAGTGGTGGTTGCTTTTCGAGATGCTGCCATTGATGAGCCTGTCTCGGAGGAGATCTGCGGCGGCCATGGGATCGTCCTGAGCTATTGCGCTGAAGACCTTGGCGTATGCCGTGTCGGGCATTTCCCATTCGGAAAGCCAGGCAAGGGCGCGTCCGGGGTCTTTAGCGGCAAGGGCGGATACGATGGTGGTGAGGTCAATCTTTTTTGCTTTGGGATCGGAATGGATGGTGGTGGTAATGCCCACCAAATCATCGGAGGAGAGTTTTGCGAGAATGAGCTGGAGCTGGTAGGACAGCTTAGCCCGGGTGAGGGAATCTATGTCTGGATCGTATGTGGAGAGTCGGGCGATGAGGGCGGCGAGATCGGCGTGGGGGATTTCCGCGATAGGGCGACCGCCGAGGATGGAGTCGAGCAGCGCGCTGTCTCCGGCGCCACGAGGGCGGCTTTCGCGCGAGTGGGTGCGGTCGGACCGGGTTTGTGCAGAGGGGGCGGCTTCGTTTTCCCGACCGGTTGGGGAACCCGCTTTCCCTGCGATGTATCCGCAGGCGAGGGAGATCGCACAGGCGGCAGCGATGAGGGTTTTACCGTTCATTTCCTAAATTCTAGCAACGGCAGAATTTAGTTACGAGGGGAAAGGAACCGCGATTTAGAAATCGCGTCCTGCATGGCGAAACAACGGTAAAGCGAGTTCCCGTTGCAGACGTGGTTTCTAAACCACGGTTCCTTTCGGTGCCTCACTCCTTGATCGTCTTCGCCAAAGCGATGGCGCGGAGGAGAGCTTTCGATTTGCTGACGGTCTCGTTGTATTCGTAGGTGGGGTCGGAGTCGGCGACGACACCGGCACCGGCCTGGACGTAGGCTTTGCCGTCTTTCAGCAGACAGGTGCGGAGGGTGATGCAGGAGTCGTGCGAACCGTCGAAGCCGAAGTAACCGACCGCTCCGGCGTAGGCGCAGCGTTTGTGTTTCTCCAGCGAGTTGATGATCTGCATGGCGCGGATTTTCGGCGCGCCGGAGACAGTGCCCGCCGGGAAGGTTGCGCGGAGGACATCGTAAGCGGAGTGCGACGGATCGAGCTCGCCGGTGACGTTCGAGACGATGTGCATGACGTGGGAGTAGCGCTCGATGATCATGAAATCATCGACGGACACCTTGCCGTGCTTCGCGATGCGGCCGACGTCGTTGCGGGCGAGATCGACGAGCATGAGGTGCTCGGCGCGTTCCTTGGGATCGGCCAAAAGCTCGGCGGCGAGGGCGTCATCTTCCTCGATAGTTTTTCCCCTCCAGCGGGTGCCGGCGATGGGGCGGATGTCGATGCGCCCAGCGATTGAGCGGACGTGGACTTCCGGCGACGAGCCGACGAGCGCGAAATCCCCCATTTCCAAAACGAACATGTAAGGGGAGGGGTTCACGTGGCGCAGAGCGCGGTAGAGATCGACGGGCGATTGGTCGAAGTCCGCGGAGAATCGCTGGCTGGGAACGAACTGGAAGATGTCCCCGGCTTTGATGAACTCTTTCCCCTCGCGCACCATGTTTTCATATTCCGCCTGGGTGGTGTTCGATTCGGCGGGTTCCTCGGTGACTTTTGCGAGACCGTTGAGCGCGGGGACGTGGAGCGGGCGGTTGAGGATCTCGATGATCGATGCGATGCGACCCCGGGCGGCGGCATAGGCCTCGGCGGGGGAGGTATGTTCGTCGAGAAACGCGTTCGCGATGATCTGGAGGCGGCGCAGGCGGTGGTCGAAGACGAGCAGTGTGTCCGCGAGCATGAAGAGCGCGTCGGGTATGCCGAGCGGATCCGCGGGGGGCGCGCCGAGGCTCGGTTCGAACTGGCGGACGGCATCGTAGGAAAGGTAGCCGACCATGCCGCCGGAGAAAGGGGGCAGCGCGGGGTTCGGCACCGGTTTGAAAGCGGCCATTTCGCGCTCCAGCGCGGCGAGAACGTCATCCTCCGCCGTCAGGGTGCGGGTCTTGTTGCCGTCGGTGATGGTGATTTCCTTGCCATGTGCGGTGAAAATCCGCTTCGGCCCGGAGCCAACAATAGACCAGCGGCCACCCTTGTCGGTGGCTTCCGCGGACTCGAGGAGAAAGGAATGTTTCGCGTCGCGGATCTTGAGATAAGCGGAGAGGGGTGTCTCGAAGTCAGACGCGAGCTGAGTGAAAACGGGGATGACGTTTCCACGGGTGGCGGCTTCTTCAAACGCCTCCAACGAAGGCTCTACGGGGATGGGACTCACGGGTGGGAGGATGGGGGGGAAAACTCAAAAATCAAAATTCAAAATTCAAGGAAGATGGGGGAGGCTAAAAGTCCCCGCTTTTACGCGCTGTATTTTCATTTCCCCGCTAGTTCGGGCCGGGCCCTGCTTCCTGATAATTCTTGAGCATTTGCGGATCGGGGTTTTGGCTACTGAGCAACTGCCAGGAGACATCGACCCAGACCTCGAAGAAATCGGATGCCACCTCGGCGGTGTGAATCTGCCCGGTCGCCCCGTCGATGATACGGAAAGGAATTTTCGTCTGCTCCTTGCCACCGCCGCGAGGGCATTGCTGATAGATCACCAGATGTCGTCCGTCGTCCGATTCCTCGTGCTCGTCATCCTCACCGAGTTTCATCACCTTGCCGTCGGCGAGGCGGAGTTCGCGATTTTCCTCGTCCCATTGGAAAAGGGATTTCCGTTCGGGTTCCGGCTCGGGGGGCTTGGGCTTGAGACCGGCGGCCCACCAGTTGTCGGGGATCTCGGTGGTGGGATTATGGTTGTAAATATGGGGTGCTGATTCCTTGAGAGTCTCTCCGGTAACGCCGTCGATGAGCATCGTCACCGCCACCGCCGCTCCGAAGCCCACTTCATCGCGAGGCGTTGACTTGGGCACCGCAATCTCGTCTTGCACGGTCTTTGCGACCGCGAATCTGCCATTTCCCACGTAACGTGCCGGCAGAGAGGGTGGCATGCCGCCAAAGGTCTTTACGATGTGGACATCGCGGATGACCTGGTTCCAAGCGCCGACAGTCGGTCGGAACCAAAGCGAGAAACCATCAACCGCATAAATGCCGTCCCGCCCGTCTTTTCCTGCGGGTGAAATGAAATAACCGCCCCACCTTTCCGCGTGTCCCTCGTGTCCCGGCGGTGGATCGGCGATGATTTCGTAATCCGAGGTCTCCACATCCAGCCGTATGACGCGCTCGCCGACATCCAGTTTGGCTACGCCGAGAACGTCGGTACGGTCGAGCCAGTTGATGTAGGAGAAATCGAGTTCCGTGGTCTGTGCCACCGCCTTTAGGGGATGATAGCGGGCAATCCGGTCTAGGGATGAGCCCTCTTTGCCCTCAACCTGCTGTTGACCCACCAGCCATCCATCCTCCATTCGATGCCGCCACAGATTGACATCAATCGTGGGGCCGATTTCCCCGCTCAACAGATTGAACCAGAACCATGGGCTTGCCTCGTCCGGCTCCTTCGCGGGATCCAACCGTCCGGACATCACACCCCATCCACCGATTAGCGGTGTCTCAAAATACACGTAATGGTTATTCCCGGGGCCGCTGAAAATCCTGTAAAGCCCCTTTTCCGGCATTGCGGGATCAAACACCCAGTAGCTGGAATCCGTCCGGTCGCTGACATGCTCTCCCCGTTCCTCAAGCTTCACCATCAGCACCGGCCTCGGCAATGGCCCTGCGAGTTCGGTGGCTTCCGGAAGCGCCGCGACTTTACGCTCTGTGACGGTGGCCTTGCGGATTTCCGCTCCCGTGAAAGGCATACCAGCCGCAAGGATGAGAATGACGCAAAAGCCAAGCTGCAAGAAAGGTCGCATGGGAAGATGGGTGGGAGATGTAGATCCTGTTTTGATACTCAGCGACGTTAACTTCTGGGTGAAGATTGCACAGGGTTTTCTAGAACCGATGGCTACCTCCACGATCTTATCGACAGCGAAAGTATCTGACCCACCGTTCTCCGACGCATCGCGCTTTGCATTTCCCTTCGTCGGGGTGTAAGTCCGCGCGTGCCGATTGCCCTTTCTCATTTGCAAGCTTCCCTCCCAGAGGGCGGGCTCTTCGGCGGCGGGGCATGGCAGTGGTCGCCGGAGCCGTTGAGGCTTTCGGCGGGGGAGGCGCGGGAGATGATCGCGATGGGGCATCCGCTGGCGAAGTTCCAGCAAGCCTGCGACCTGCTTTACCGGAGGTCGGCGGCGGGGAAAGAGCAGCCTTGGTTGGCGGAGCTGTTGGACGAGGGGAAGCCGGAATGGATGGTGGCCTTGCAAAGGGAGAGCGGCATGGCTTCGCAGTTTCCCCGGGTGATCCGTCCGGATCTGGTCTGGGCGAAGGGGCGTTTCGCGGTGACGGAACTCGACGGCGTGCCGGGCGGGATCGGCATCACCGCGTGGCTTTCGAAAGTGTATTCCGAAGCGGGTTACGAGGTGTTAGGCGGAGCCGACGGGATGATCGAAGGCTTCCGCTCGCTGATGCCCGAGGGCGGCGACATCCTCGTTTCCGATGAGGCGAAGGATTACCTGCCGGAGATGGATTGGTTGGCGGAGCAGTTGGGGGACGCGTGGAAAACGGAGGGCGCGGAGGATTACGAGGAAAGCGGCCGGGCGATCTACCGCTTCTTCGAGCTGTTCGATTGGGAGTCGATTCCCCGTTTCCGCAGCCTGGCGGAGAGATCCGCGAAAGGTGAGATCGCCGTGACCCCGCCGTTCAAGCCGCACCTTGAGGACAAGCTTTGGCTGGCTCTGCTCTGGTCGCCGGCGTTGAAAAAAGTTTGGGAAAAATCCTTGCGCGGCAGCCATCTGCGGCGTCTGCGTGAGGTGATTCCTTTCGGCTGGGCGGTGGATCCGGAACCGCTGCCGCCCCATGCCGCTTTGCCGAGGCTCAACGCGCATTCGTGGGATGATGTGGCGGATTTTTCCCAAAAGGAAAGGCAGCTTGTCCTCAAAATCAGCGGCTTCAATGAGACCGCATGGGGCTCGAAGGGCGTGTTCATCGGGCACGACATGTCGGCGGCGGACTGGAAGGCGCGTCTGGCCGAAGCTCTCGCGCAATCCTCCGAGCAGCCATGGCTGATGCAGGAATTCCACGAGGGGCGGCGCTTCGATCATCCCATTTACGATGCGGATGGCGGTGTGAGGATGATGGATGTGCGGGCGCGGCTTTGCCCCTATTTCTTCACGGACGGAAACGGTGACACCAAGTTCGGCGGCTGCCTCGCGACGTTGGTGCCGGCCGACAAGAAGAAGATCCATGGCATGAGCGATGGGATCCTTGTGCCCTGCGTGATCGGGGATTAGACCCGCGCGGCGTGCTCGATCGCGTCGCAGATGCCGGGGAAAATCTGGCGCTTCCGGGAGACGACGCCGGGCGCGAGATAGAGCGTTTCGTCGATGCGGTTGAACGGCAGGGCGGCGATCACGTTCTCTGGGCCGACGGCGAGCACCATGCTTTTCAGCAGCGCGACATCGGTCACGACCAGCACGGCGATATCGTAGCCCTTCTCGAATTGGAGGGCGCGCAGGGCATCCTCAAGCTCCTCGCGGCGGGCGTTGAAGCCATGGAGATCGCGCTCCTCGACCTGCGAGACGCTAATGAAGAGTCCCTGTTCGTTGAATTCCTTCCTGTCGGTGTGGATGATCTCGTCGGTGGTTCCGTTTGCGATGAGCGAACCCACCGCGAAAAACTCCTCGGCGAACTCCTTGGCATCGACGCGGGCGATGCCGCTCAACCATGTGAGCATTTTCTGGTCGAGCTTCGTGGTCGTCGGCGAGGTCAGGCAAAGGGTGTCGGAAACGATGCCCCCGCAGAGGCAGAGTGCGACGGCGGGAGCCGGGATGAGATCGCGGTGGAAAAATTTCCGGGCGACCAGGGTGCAGGTGGAGCCGACGGGTTCGTTGAGGTAACGGATCGGTTCGCGCGAGACGAGGTCGCCGGACAGGCGGTGGTGGTCGATCACCTCGGTGATCGTGGCTTCCTCGATGCCGTTGATCGCCTGGGCGTATTCGTTGTGATCGACGAGGGCGAAACGCATTTTCGGAGGATCGACGAGATCCGATTTTGCGAGGACGCCGAGCATGTGGGTGGTGCCCATCTCCATGACGGGGAAGAGATCCTGATCCACGGTCACAAGCTGTTTGCGGATTTTCGACACCGGCTCGTTGTCGTTTACGGAGATGAAATTCGTTTCCATCACGTGGCGAACCGTGCGGGAGCAGCGGATGAGGGTGTTGGCGCTGGCGGTGTCCTGGCGGCAGCCGAGAAGGACGGTGCCTTTCGCGATGGCGAAGTCACGGATGTCATCGGAAATCGGGTTCTTTCCGGTCACAAGGAGGGCGCGCGCGCCTTTCTCGATCGCGAGCCGCTGCACGATGGGCCGGTCGCCGCAGATCACGAGGAAACGGCTGACGTTTCCGTCGGCGGTGGCCTGGTCGAGGCGCAATTTCACGGTGTCCTGCGAGGAGGCTCCGACCAGCAGGATGAGATCCTCCTCGGCGTCCTGATCGCAGATTGTCGCGCCATGGCTTTCGGCATCGAGCGTGGCGGCGAGGTTGTGGAGGGAGGCGTGGACGGTGCGGACGCTGATGCCTTCCGTGTTCTCGGGAAGGAGTAGCTTGAGGAGGTTGATGTATTGCAACATGCCCGCGACCGTGCCGTTTTCGTTGATGACCGGCACGCAACGGATCGAGGCGGCGAGCATGCGGTTGTAGGCGGTGAGGAACGTGTCGGAAGGCCGCACGCTGGTGACCTTGCGCCTGCAGATCATGCCGGCTGTGGTGCGGGCGTCGGTGAGCAGCAGCGGGGCATCCATGCCCGCTTTTTCAAGAACCCACTTCGTCCGCTGGGATACCTCCCCGCAGCGCGCGGCGATGGCGGTCGGCTCCTCCCCGGAGGCGCGCAGCAGGGCGGCATGGCCGATGGCCGAGCAGACAGCGTCGGTATCCGGGTTTTTGTGTCCGATGACGTAGAAGCGTTCCATGAGTGGACTGATAAAAGCTGAAAATCTGAAAACGGAAACACTGAAATTCGCGCCGGGCGATCACATCCGCTCCGGGCAGCGGATGCCGAGCAGGCCGAGGCCTTTCTCCAAGACGCGGGAACTCAGCTCGCAGAGGGCGAGGCGGCTGGATTTCAAGGGCGCGTCGGATTTCAGGACAGGGCAGGCCTCGAAGAACGAGTGGAACGCACGGGCCAGTTCCAGGAGGTAGTTCGCGAGAAGGTTCGGGCGGTGGTCATCGAGGACAAGCGGCAGGACTTCGCCAAAACGGGCGAGCAGTCGGGCGAGGTGGATTTCCTCGGGGGCGGCGAGGGTCAGCTTCACGTCCTTCGCGGAAAAATCGGCGTCGAGCTTGCGGAAAATCGAGCGGATGCGGACGTGGGAGTATTGGAGATAAGGGGCGGTGTCGCCTTGCAGGGCGAGCATCCTGTCCCATGCGAAGACATAATCGGTGAGGCGGTTCTGGGAAAGCTCGGCGAATTTCACCGCGCCGATGCCGACGATGTCCGCTACCTCGGCGGCCTCCTCCGGGCTGAGGTGGGCGGATTTCTCGCCGATGATCGCAGCGGCGCGGGCGCGGGCTTCGTCGAGGAGTTCCACGAGGCCGACGTTGTCGCCGGAGCGGGTTTTCATCATCTTGCGGTCCTCGCCGAGGATGGAGCCGAAGCCGATATGGCGGAAGTCGCCGGTCTTGCCCCAGCGCGCGGCGGCCTCGAAAATCTGGCGGAAATGGAGCTGCTGGGGCATCCCGACGACATACCAGATCTGGTCGGCTTTCCACTCCTCGATGCGATATCGGATCGTCGCGAGATCCGTGGTGGCGTAGAGGAAGCCGCCGTCCGCCTTGCGGATGATCGAGGGGTTGTCCGTCCAGCCGGATTCCTTGTGGACGAGGAAAGGATCCTGCTCGGCGGGCTTCGTGCCGTCCGAGAAAACGCAGACCGCGCCGTCGCTCTCGCGGGCGAGGCCTTTTTCGAGGAACTCATCGACGAGCCCCGCCAGCATTCCGTTGTAGAAACTCTCGCCCAGCCAGTGGTCGAAACTCACGTCGAGGATGCGGTAGATTTTCTGGAGACCGGCCTTGGAAACATCGATGCAGCGCTGCCAGATCGCAAGGTTCTCAGGATCGCCGGCCTGTAGCTTCACGAGCTCGGCCTTGCAGGTTTCGAGGACGGAGGGATCGCTTTTCGCGGCGGCGTTGACCCCGCGATAGACCCTTACGAGTTCGGAAATGGGATCGGCCTCCAGCGCGGCGTGGTCGAGCGTGGTTTTCCAGCCGTGGAGGATCATGCCGAACTGCGTGCCCCAGTCGCCGATGTGGTTGTCGCGCACGACGCGGTGGCCGAGGAAGGCGGCGATGCGGGCGAGGGCGTCGCCGAGGATGGTGGAGCGGATGTGGCCGATGTGCATCGGCTTGGCGACGTTCGGGGAGCTGAAGTCGAGGATGATGGTCTGCGGCTGCTCGGGAGCGGGGACGCCGAGGCGCGGGTCGGCGGCGAGGGCGGGGAGCTGGCTTTCGAGGGTGCCGGGGAGGAGGCGGAAATTGATGAAGCCCGCGCCGGCGATCTCGGGAGGGGCGCAGAGGTCGGCGAGGTCGAGGCGCTCGATGATCTGGGCGGCGAGCTGGCGCGGGTTGGCGCGCTGCTGCTTGGCGAGGATCATGGCGGCATTGGTCTGGTAGTCGCCAAAACGGGGGTCGGTGGCGGTCTGGACGCGGGCGTCGGCAAAGCCGAAGTGGGCGAGGGCGGGGCGGAGGCGGGCTTCGAGTTGGGCGGCGAGGGTCATGGCAAGATGTGCGGTTTTAAGTTCTAAGTTCCGATTCCAATTCCGTTAATTTGGCAAAATTCCGTTAATTCCGTTTTGTCTTTTTGCGTTGGAATCAACGTCACCCGGTTGCCACCAAAAGAATTTCGGGCTCCACCTCCGTAATTCTGTTCTGCTTTTTTGGACGGAATTAACGGAATTTTGCCAAATTAACGGAAGGACTTTTTGACGGGAGTTTTGAACGGAAACTCCCGGTGGCCCCGCTGTCTGCCCGGCCACTAGTTCCGGAAAATATCGAGGATTTCCTCCGCGGAGGCCGCCGCGGCGAGGCGGTCGCGGGTGCTGCGGTCGTTAAGGAATTTCGCGATGCCGGCGAGGGTGCGGAGATGCGTCTGGAACTGGTCTTTGGGCACGACGAAAAGGACGACGAATTTCACGGGGGCGTTGTCCAGCGATTCAAACTCGATCCCGGCGGAGGAGCGACCAAAGGCGGCGATGACTTTTTCCACCCGGTCGGAGGAGGCGTGCGGGATGGCGATGCCAAAGCCGATGCCGGTGCTCATGGTCTCCTCGCGCTGGCGGAGGGCGCCGAGGATGACGTCGCGGTCCTCGGTCTTGATCTGCTTTTGCGTGACGAGGAGATCGACGAGTTCGGTGATCACGCCCCAGCGCTCGGTCGCCTGCATGGCGGGAAGGATTTGGGGGACAGTGAGGAGGTTGCCGAGCGTCATTCGAGAGTGAAAGTGATCCTGCGGAAAAGTGCGGAGAGCGTAACTGGGGCGGTTTTGATGACAAGCGCGATTTGGGGGGCGATCCCCCGGCTATTGCGGCGGGACGGCGGGCGCGGGTGCGCTGACTTCCGTGTAGTTTTTCGGGATGTCGAAGCTTGCGGGATCGACCTTTTCCTCCTGCACCGAGAGCAGGACGGTGCTGACTTTTTCGGTGCCCATGGCCATTTCGGTTTTGAGCGGCAGGCCGGGGAAGTCTTTCAGCTCCGGCAGCAAACCGCGGCCCATCGCCGAGATGCTGCCGGCCTGCAGTTTCCCGAGCTGGGCGAGGATCGCAGGGTAGTTGGGA
>JAYTOE010000172.1:0-24470 GCA_043747935.1 Akkermansiaceae bacterium | reverse complement strand
TGATGGATGGAACCATCGGCGATTTCCGCTACGATGCCGGGACGGCGCAGATCGTGAAGCGGTGAGGCTATGGAGAAGGGATTTGAAAGTGGAAGAATGGCGACTTGAGATCGCCGCTGCAGCGCCAATACGACGTTCATCGTCGGGCTTCAGATCGCATTTTGTCCTCAAAGCCGCTTCTCGGGAGGCATCATAGTCAGGTGTTTGAATTCCTCAGTCAGGCCGGATCTCACTCACCGTTTCCACTCGCGCTGCGACCGGTCGAATTCCTTGCCCTCGATGTCTTTCGCGATGGCGATGTAGCCGCCCTGCGGGAGTGTTTCGATGAGGTAAAAATGATTGCGGCTTTCAGCATGCGCGATCCATGGGCGTTTTTTCAGTTCCTTGGGATCGAGGGGTTTTAGGTCGACGCTCCATGCGCCGGAACCGAGGTAGGGGATGCCGTTCTCCGGGTCGATCACTCCCGCCTTGATCGGATGGGAGCGGGAAAAGACGTGGTGGTCGTTCTCGAAGACGGCGCTCACGCGGTATTTCTCGAAGAGGGGGCACCAATGATTACGGATATCGACGGCATCGGCCTTGATGCCGGCACCATAGGCGGGCCGGTGGTAGCAGACAAAGAGGTTGGGCACATGGGCGCGCGTTCTGAGGCTGCCGTCCAACCATGCGTTTTGCGCGGCGATATTCTTGGTGTGGCCGGAGTCGAGGTTGAGGATGGAAAGGTAGCCGCCGAAATCCACCGCGTGGGTGGCGTTGTTCATCTCCGGGAAAGCGAAAATGGAGTAGAACATGGAGGCGGCATCGGGACTGGGGGCATCGGTGGGATGGTAACCGTTGCCGATGATTTCGTGGTTGCCGATGGCGACGATCATCGGAACGAGACGGCCATCCGGAGTGCGCGAGTTTTGCGCCCATGAGTCGGCAAAATCGAACCAGCGGTCGTGGGATACATTGTTGGCGTAGGCGAGATCGCCTCCCAGGAGCGCGAAGAGGGGATCCTGCGCGGCGGCGGTGCGGGTCATCCGATCCATGGGCTCGCGCTTGTGATAGAGATCTCCGCCGGTGACGAAGCGGACGGATGTGGCGATTTCCGGGGGCATGCGGAACGCGAAGGTTTCGGATTTGGCGGCGTCTTTGCGGGAGATGCGGAACTCGATGTCCTTACCCGCCGGGAGGGATGTGAGCGCGGCGCGAAAGACGCGGTGGGCGCTGTTCGCGAAGGGTTTTGAGGAAACTTGGCAGCTCTCCCATTTGCCCGTTTTTCTGATGCTCCATTCCAGATCGAACCCGGTAATTGCGGTGTTTGACTTCGGTTCGGCGAGCTGGGTTTGCCAGCCATCTTCCGGCTTGGCGTTCGCGAGGTATTCCCATGGCTCGCTGGCGGGGGAAACGGGCCATTCCTCATTTCCACGTTTCGCGATGACTGTCGGGTGCAAGGTGAAATCGGAGCTGGCGATGTCGTTGTTGAAACCCTGGACGGCGATCACGGCTCCCTCGCCAGTTAGGAAGCGGTCGATGCGGCCGAGACGAATGTCCTCCCATTGCCCGGCTTCGTGAGTCCCGGCGGCGCGGCTGCCGTCCGGCGCGATGTTTTTCCGGGCAATCTCGTTGCTTCCGAGCCACGCGATGAAACCGTCGTCGTAATTCACGCGGAGAACGAGGACGGCTTCGGGCGGAACGCCGGGCGGGAGATGGATCCGGCGGCGAATGGCGATGGAGCCGAAGCGATCTTTCATCCCGGAAAAGACGGTGGAATCGTCATCGTCGCCGTATCCGAAACCCGCGGGGCCGGCCGACCATTTCTCCTCGATGGCTTTCCCGCCGGAACGTTCGAGCCAGACGATCTCGCAGGACTTCGTCGGATCCTGGTTCCAATGCACGATGGGGCCGTGGCTTACGACTCCGGCATGGAGCGCGGTGAGGAGGGAAAGGGTGGTGAGGAAATATTTCATCGTCGGAGGAATCGTGTGCTAACTCATATTGAATGATCGTGATTTTTTACCAAGCCACAAAAGCCCCCCATTCCAGAACGGATCCATCGCTCCATGCGAGGCGTTGGTCGAGCGAGGTGGCGAATTTTTCCAACAACTCGGCGGGGACTCCCTCGGCCAGAAGGTGGTCGCGGTTCGTCTCGATCTGTGAGCGCATGCGGCGGAAGTTTTCGTGGAGGTGCGGTGTCCAGTCGATGTGTTCCGTTTCGGTGAAACCTGCTTCTGTTAGATCGTAGAGATGGCCGGCGGCGGTGCCCAGCCTGGTGACGGCGTTCACCTTGCTGAATACCTCGGCTTCGCGGGCGGGTGCGGTTTCGGAGAGCAGGATGTCGGAGAAAACCAATACGCCGCCGGGGCGGAGGACGCGCCGGATCTCGCGGAGCGCGGCGGCTTTGTCGGTGGCGTGGCAAAGCGCCTCCTGGCTCCATGCGAGATCGAATTTTCCAAACCAATCGTCCGGGAGTTTCTCGAACGAACCCGTCCATGTCCGGATCCGATCCCGTATGCCGAGCGCGGCGGCGAGGGTTTCGTTCTCGCGGTTATGGTGCGGGCAGAGATCGGCGCAGGTGACGGTGGCACGGCTGTGCTTCGCAAGAAAATGCGCCGAGCCGCCGGGGCCGGAACCGAGGTCGATGATTTCCTTCGGGGGGAATTTACGGGATTTCCGCAGCGCGATCTCCAGAAGGCGGCGCGTGGCGTTTTCCGTGGCCTGCCGCATCGATGTACTAGGTTTTTCGTAGATTCCGTAGTGGATCACCGGCGCACCATCGCCCATGACGGTGCGGTAGAAGACGGTGCCGACATCAGCGGAATATTGCGTGAGGATGCCGCGGTGGTGGTCGGTGGTCATGTGCGGGTTTCCGAGAGCGGGATGCGGCCGAGGACGCTGTTTTCGATGAGTGTCATGCCGTCGCGGTGGAGGAACGTTTTGGTGCGGCGTATCGTGACGGCGGATATGGGTTCGTCAAAGCGGAAGAGCGGCAGGGCGGGCTCGACGAGCGGGCAGATGTCGGGTGCAAGGTCTTCGCCGGGGAAATGCGGCCAGTGTAGGATGGGGCGGAGTCGATGGTCTGTGATCATGCGGTTCATACCTCGGAAAAGCTTGCGCAAGGGCTCGGCGGCTTCCGGCATTTCCTCCCACGCGGGCGGGTGGGCAGGGACTAGGACTTTTCCCTCGTCCATCATGCCATAAAGGAAATCGCGATCTTCGCGGTGGATCGTGAGCCCCCAGACACCGGTGCGGGCGAAGGCGCGGTCTTGCGGAATGGCGGGATCGAATCCGGGGTGCGCGCCGAGGATCATGAGGTGGGTGTGGATGTCGGTCAGCGCGGTGTCGTGCGGGGAGAGCTTCGGGACGGGCAGCGCGAAGGTTTTTCCCGAGGCCGTTTCCACCGTGTAGGAATACATTCGCATCAGCGGCGTGTCCCACCATGCCATGAGGTGATCCGCCGCGTCCGAGAGTCTGCTTTTTGCGCCGGAGATCCCTTCCGCGAGGATGCCGCGCCGCAGCCAGGCGATCCAGCACGCCGTCACAGGAACCGCGATCGCGCAGGCTGTTAGATGGGCGGGTCGGAAAATTTCTGATGTGTCGTGGAACAAGATGAGGCCGAGCACGAAGAGGTGATTCACCACATACTGGTAGGAACAAAGCCCGGTGAGCGCGAAGACCGCGATGTGGAAAAGAACCGTCACGCCAAGCAGCGCAACCGCCAGCCGCGCGTCGGCCAGGAAAAACAGCCACGCCATCTCTAATAGCCACGCGCCGCCGCAGACCGCGAGGCGATGCCTTGCCATCCAGCGCACCTGTTTCATCACGGCCTCACCGCTCTTACCGAACGTCCAGCCGCGCAGCCACGCGTTTGCGGCGAGGCACTCGATGCGGTTTTCCGAAACCCACGACCACCAACGCGGGCCGAGCGCGGATTTTGCCAGCGCGTGGTTCACGTAGGTGGATGCCTGGAATCCAAGCAGCGCCGCGAGCGCGAGGTCGCCGAAGCCATCCCACTCCACCCCCGCGATCCGCCGCCATCCGAACAGCGCCAGCGCGGCGGCGATGAGGCTGAGCGAGGCGCGGACGAACTCGAAGCCGAGCAGATTCGAGTATCCCGGCCCGAGCCGGAATGAGGCCACGGTGTATTGCAGGCAGCCGCAGGCGATGAGGCAGGGATACACGAAAGCCGGTGAGAAAAAGGCACCCACGGCCAGCGCCGAAACGAGAAGGCGATCCATGGGATAGGAGGCGGAGCCGAAACGCCCGACGGCACCCAGCGCGAGCAGTGCGGCGAGCATGACGGACATGCCTTGCAGCGCCGGGAAGTTTCCCCACGACATCCCGACTGTTGGGAAAACGAACGCGAGATGCGCGATCCACGGCAGCGGGCGGCGTAGCATGGTGAGGATGGAGCTGCCGGCGAAAAGATTTCCGGAAAGCCCGTTCGTCCAACACATCCGGTAAAGGGCGAGCGACGTCACGCGGCCCAGGAAAAAGATCAGGAGAAAGCCGATCATGGCTTCCCTCCCCGGCACCATGGCGACGGCTCAAGCCCCGCCGCGTGACATTTTTCTAACAGAATTTCGCCGAGCCCATCCGGTAGGCAGGCCTCGATGAGGAACCGCGAGGCGTCCGGCGTGAGCGAGATGCGCAGGCCGGAGGAATTCCGCGAGAGCAGGATCGCGTATCCCGGCAGGCCGCCGCCGAAGTCCGTCCCGGCCACCGCGTGGGGCACGAGGTTGAGTTGGAGCGCACCGCCCTCCCAGACCAGCGGGCGGTTCTGCGACTCGGCGAGTTTGATGCGGCGGTGCGTATCGGCGATGCGCTGGAAGCCCGCGCGTGTGGCCGTGGCCTTGAGTTGTTTCGTGAGGTCGTCGGTTCGGTTCGGGAAATGGAGATAGCAGCCGAGGTTGCCGGTGTAGGTCGCGGGGATGCCGTTGAGGCCGCGCGGATCGCACCACAGCGCGACCTCGTTGAAACGCGATTCCAGTGCCGTGCAAAGCCATGCCCCCAGCTTCAACCGAGCGTCGAGAGGGGATGCCGATTGGAAATGCCTGCGCACGTTTTCCGATGGAATGGAGAACAATGTCGGCGTCGCGAGCACATCCTCTTGAGGCGTGGCCTCCGCATTACGGTATCCGTGCGGAGCCTCGTCCGGGCCATCGAGACTCGCTCCAAAGCCGTGATTGCGCCCGTGAAAAAGCGGAGGTGCCGCGACCCCGCGCGAAGCCGCCGTGCAGTGCATGATGAACAGCGCCAGTCCGGTGCCATCCACCGCCGCGTGCGAAACGCGCATACCCAGCACGCTGAGATCCGTTTCCGGAAAACGCGTCAATCGCGCCGCGAACAGCGCATCGGCGCGGCCTTCCGGGATGAACGCGGCGGAGTGCTCGGCCAGCGGCATTTCCTCCAAATCGCGGAACCTCATCACGCCCGGCAAGTCCAGCGTCTCCAGCGCGAACTTGCCCTCCGAAGGCACGATGCGCATCCCCTCCAGCTTGCCCGACAGATGAGGAAACGCCCGTAAGCCCCGCTCCAGCGCGGCCGCGCAAGCCTCCTCCGTGATCCTGCCGCGGTATCCCATCACCAGCTCGATGTCGGCGGGCAACAGGTCGTCCACCGAGAGATCCAGCGGGGCGAAGTCCGTTGTCGCGTTGTAGGGCATGGCCAGGATCTAACTTGGCGCGGCTTTGGCTGTCGATAGGGGAGCGCAGGCTTGTTTCCCTCCGCGTGAAAAGGTTATGCATCCCCCAGCCAAACCCACGAAACCATGACCTACCCTTTTCGCTCCGTCGCGATATCCGTTTTCGCGTTCGCCGCCGCCCACGCCGCGCCGGAAAAGCCGAACATCATTTTCATCCTCGCCGACGACCTCGGCTACAACCAGCTCGGCTGCTACGGCGACACGCCGATCCTGACCCCGAATCTCGACAATCTCGCGGCGGGCGGCATCCGTTTCACCGACGCCTATTCCGGCAACACCGTCTGCTCGCCCTCGCGCGTCTCCCTTTTCACCGGGCGCGACAGCCGCCTGCTCACCACCAACTCGAACCTTGAGCAACTCGGCGAGATGGATGTCACCATGGCGCATGTCCTCAAGCACGCGGGCTACGACACCGCGCTGTTCGGGAAGTATTCGATCGGCTCGAAAATGGGTGTGACCGATCCGCTGGCGATGGGCTTCGACACCTGGTTCGGGATGTATTCGATCCTCGAGGGGCACCGCCAGTATCCGCATTTCCTGTGGCGCGACGGGAAACATGAACGCATCGCGGCGAACGAGGGCGGCAAGCGCGGCGAATACGCGCCGGAGCGTTTCACCCGCGAGACCATCGATTACATCAAGGCCGGGCATAAAAATCCGTTTTTCGTCATGCTCGCCTACCCATCGCCCCACGCCGATCTGGCCGCTCCGCAGGAATTCATCGACCTCTACGAGGGCAAGTTTCTCGAAACCCCTTACACCGGCATGTCCACCGGGACACCCTCCGACAAACTCGCGTGGTATTACCCGAACCCGGTGGAGAAACCCCACGCCACGTTCGCCGCGATGGTCACCGCGCTGGATGATTACGTCGGTCGCATCGTGAAGACTCTGGAGGAAAAGGGCATCGCGGATAACACCATCATCATCTTCACTTCCGACAACGGCCCGCACGACGAGGGCGGTGCGGATCCCGTGTTTTTCAAAGCCGCCCATCCGCATCGCGGCATGAAGCGCGATCTGTTAGAGGGAGGCATTCGCGTGCCGATGATCCTCCATTGGCCGGCCGGGATCACCAAGGCGCGCGTGGATGCCACGCCATGGACTTTCGCCGATATGCTGCCGACTTTCGCGGATGTAGCCGGAGTGAACCTGAACCTTGTTCCCCGCGTGAAAACGAATGGGGTCTCCATCCTTCCGCTGCTTTCCGACAAGCCCGTGGCCATGCCCGAGCGCACGCTATACTGGGAGTTCGGCAAGCAGGCCGGAGATCCGAATTCCACCGTCATCGGCGAGGTACACCAGGCGGCGCGGCGCGGTAAATGGAAGGCCGTCCGCCACGGACTCGATAAGCCGGTGGAGCTCTACGACCTCGAAAAAGATCCCGGCGAGGCTACGGATCTTTCAGAAAGTTTCCCGGATGTGCGGAAGGAGTTCGTGGACATGTTCGAGGGGATCAAGGGCGGGAAGTGATCTCCCCGCCCTTACACATACATCTTCTCATAATACTCCGCCACCATGCGGTCGGAGTCGAAGTAGGGGGCGACGTCGTTCATCGAACGGAAGACGATGCGGCTCCACTCGTCGGGCTTGGCGTAGTAGATGGGTAGGATTTCACCGCGGAGCTTGGCGAAGATGCCGAGCATGTCCTGCCTGTCGCGTTCTTCGTGATCGAGGTGGGGGGCGGGCGTGGGAATGATGAAGCTGTTCTCGCCGTCTTTCGCGAACTCGCAGATCCAGCCGTCGTAGGTGGAGAGGTTCACCGAGCCGTTCATCGCGGCGGACATGCCGGAGGTGCCGGAGGCCTCGCGGGTGACGACCGGGTTGTTGAGCCAGACATCGGAGCCGTTTTTCAGGAAACGGGAAAGCTGCAGCTCGTATCCGGTGAGGACGGTGGCGTTCGGGTAATCCTTGGTGAGGCGGATGAGGGAGTCGAAGGTCTCGATCGCGGAGTAGTCGAAGGGATAGGGTTTCCCGGCCCAGATGATCTGCACGGGATGTTTGTTGTCGTTGAGCAGTTCACGGAACAGGCGGATGTCGCGGGTGATGAGATCCGGGCGCTTATACCCGGCGAAGCGGCGCGCCCAGACGATGGTGAGGACTTTCGGGTCGAAGAGCTTCCCCGTTTGGTCGGCGACGACGCGGAACAGGCGCTCCTTGAGTTCGCGCTTGCGGTGGCGGAGCGTGCTTACGTCATTCTCTTTCCGGGCGTTCTCCATCCCGTGGTCTGCCCAGTATTTCTTGTTCTGGGCGTTGGTGATGTGGGTGATCTCGCAGATGTCGGGCTCATGGCTCCACATCTTGCGGGAGACCTCGCCATGGAGCTTCGAGACGCCGTTCGCCTTTTTCGCCAGCCGCAGCGCAGCAAGCGAGTGGTTGAACTCCTCGCCGCGGATGCCGGTGATGTCGCGCACCTCCTCCTCCGGCACATCGCTGAAAAATGTGAAGTTCCGAAGCATGCTGAAATCGGTTTTCTCGTTGCCCGCCTCCTCCGGGGTGTGGGTGGTGAAGACCAGACGTTTCCTCACCTCCTCAACGCTGCCGTGTTTCTTGTAAAGGTGGAAGGCCGCCGAGAGGCCGTGCGCCTCGTTGAGGTGCCAGATTTCCGGGTCGACCCCGAGTTCATCGAGGAGCTTCGCCCCGCCTGCTCCGAGGATCAGGTATTGGGCGATGCGGCGCAGCGGATCGTTGTCGTAGAGGCGGTGCGTGATCGCGCGGGAGAGGGCATCGTTTTCCTCGACATCCGTGGTCAGGAAAAACATTGGCACGGTGCCGAAGATATCGCCGGGCAGGAACATCGCCTTGACCCACACCGGGTGGCCGTGGACGGGCACGGTGAAGCGGATGCCGGTGTCCTGCAGGAAAGAATAGGAATTTTTCCGGAACTGCACCGCGAGCTCGCCGTCCTCGCCGTGCACCTGGTTGTAGTAACCGTATGTCCAGAGGATGCCGATGCCGGTGAGGTTCTGGCGCAGATCCGCGGCCGAGCGCATGTGCGATCCGGCCAGGAAACCGAGGCCGCCCGAATAGATCTTGAAGCTCTGGTCGATGGCAAATTCGCAGGAGAAATAGGCCGCACTTTTCGAGAATTTCGGGTCGATCTCGTAGGGATGGGCGAACGGGGCGGGAAGGAACGATTTATGGGACATGGGTGGGTGTGAGTCTGAGGGAAAGCGAGGATCGCGGAACAAACCGTCCGCCCCGCGCAATGCGGATTCCATACCAACTTTTAGGAAAGCGAGGGAACCCCGACAGCGATATCGGATTCAGCCGAGTAATCGATCCCGTCGAGTCCGAAGCCGAAGAGTTTCAGGAATCCTTGCTGGTATCCGTCGTAGTCGGCGAGTTCGGAGAGATTCTCGGTGGCAACCTGCTCCCAGCGCTTGCCGACGATGCTTTGGATCTCCGGGGACATTTCCCAGTCGTCGATGCGGATGCGCCCGGCCTCGTCAGGCTTCGGCTGGCCGTTGCAAAGCCTATCACGCAGGAGTCGATCCATCTGCTCGATGGTGTCCTCGTGGTTGCCGGCGTCTTTCATGGCCTTGTAGAGGAGGGAGATATAGAGCGGCACCACCGGGATCGCGGAGCTCGCCTGTGTCACCAGCGCCTTGTTCACGGAAACCCATGCCTTGCCGGAAACGGCGGCCAGTTTCCCGTCGAGCGCCTTCTGTGCCCTTTCCAGATCCTCCTTCGCCTTGCCGATCGTCCCGTTCTTGTAGATGGGCCACGTGACTTCGGGGCCGATGTAGGAATACGCGACGGTCCGCACCTCCTCGGCCAGCACGCCGGCCTTGAGCAGGGCGTCGATCCACATTTCCCAATCCTCGCCGCCCATCACCTTCACCGTCTGGTCGATGTCGTCGCCCTCGGCGGGCGGGATGGTCACTTGCTCCACCGCGCCGGTGCCGGTGTTGAGGGTCTTGTTGGTGTAAACCTCGCCGATCGGCTTCAGGCAGGATTTGTAAACTTCGCCGGTCTTCGGTTCCGTGCGGCGCGGGGAAGCGAGGCTGTAGATCACCAGATCCACTTGGCCGAGGTCTTCCTTGATCGCGGCGATCACCTCCGCCTTCACCTCGTCGGAAAAGGCGTCGCCGTTGAACGATCTCGCGTAAAGCCCCGCGTTTGCCGCTTCGCGCTCGAAGGCGACCGTGTTGTACCAGCCCGCCGTCGCGGTCTTGTCCTCCGTGCCCGGCCTTTCGAAAAACACGCCGACGGTCGCCGCGTTGCCACCGAACGCCGCCGCGATGCGTGAGGACAGGCCGTATCCGGTAGAGGAGCCGATCACGAGAACCTTCTTCGGGCCGCCGTTGATCGCGCCGCGCCCTTTCACAACCGCGATCTGCTCGGCGACGTGCTTTGCGCATCCCTCCGGATGGGCTGTGGTGCAAATGAATCCGCGGATTTTTGGTGAAACGATCATGATGCCGCTAAAACTATCCTCAGCCACCCGCCGCGCAACCCTCAAAATCGTCGCTCCTCCGCCCACCGAAAAACTACGTGATCGCGTAATAGGAACCCTGAGTCTTTTTGCTATTGTGAATGTGTCGACGCGAGCGGGACTCCCCCCATTCTGCTCGCCGGACATTCCCCCCAAAAAAACATAAAGGACACAAACGCGTCGGCAGACACCTCCCCCCCGGATGTCTGCCGATTCGCATTTGTGGGAGGGACGCATTTTCCGCATCGAGTTGCAGACCAAGACACCTTTCGGAATCGACCGCATACAAAGCGTCAACTTCCAGGTGGATCGAACAATCCACATCAACGCGATGATCGTGGAAGGCGGACTCGCCGCGCCATAACTTTCCCCCCAAGGAACACAGGAATGACCCCGGATGAGCCTCTCCCCGATCCGGGGTCGCTCCCATCCCTTTCCCGGGCTTCCATTGCCCCTGCCCAAAATGAGATTGGCAGCGCGGTCCTGATTTCACATGCTCTGGTTTTCCCGAAAAATCCTCTTCCTGCCAGCCGAGGAAAATTCAAACCCGCGAATCATTCACGATGTCAAAACTTCTCCGCGTAATTCTATGGTTCACCGTCGCCGCGCTAGGCGCCCTTGCGGTGGGAGTGGCGGCTTTCCAACGCAATGAGCCGGTCAACGCGCTCTGGCTCGTGGTCGCCGGTGTCTGCACATTTGCCATCGGCTACCGATTCTACAGTGCCTGGTTGATCGCGAAAGTCCTAACCATCGATGACACCCGCGCGCCCGCCGCAGTGACTAGAGCCGATGGCAAGGATTTCGTGCCCACGCCGAAATGGGTTGTTTTCGGCCACCACTTCGCGGCCATCGCCGGGCCGGGGCCGCTCGTCGGGCCGGTGCTCGCTGCCCAGTTCGGTTATCTTCCCGGCATGCTCTGGATCCTGATCGGAGCCACCCTCGGCGGCGGCGTGCATGATGCGGTGGTGCTCTTCGCCAGCATGCGCCGCGATGGGAAATCGCTCGGCCAGATGCTCAAGGAGGAGATCAACCCCTTCATCGGTTTCATCGCGATGGTCTCGCTGCTGGCGATCATGACGATCCTGCTGGCGGTGCTAGGACTGGTGGTGGTCAAGGCGCTCGCGGAGAGCCCATGGGGACTTTTCACCATCGCTGCCACCATTCCGCTGGCGATGGTCATGGGCATCCTTCTCAGGTCGGGCGCGATGAAGGTGACCGGGGTATCCGTCCTCGGGGTCATCGGTCTGTTCATCGCCGTGGTGGCCGGAAAATATCTGCCTGCCAGTTGGAACGAGGCGCTAACGCTGGATGCGCCCACCCTCGCTTGGGCGATCATGATCTATGGATTCGCCGCGTCGGTGCTGCCGGTGTGGCTGCTGCTGGCTCCCCGCGACTATTTGAGCACTTTCATGAAACTGGGCACCGTGGCGGTGCTCGGGGTTTTCATCGTCATCGCCATGCCGCCGCTGCACATGCCGGCGGTCACGCAGTTCATCGATGGCAGCGGTTTCGTCGTTCCCGGCCCGGTGTTTCCCTTTGTCTGCATCACCATCGCCTGTGGTGCGGTGAGCGGTTTCCACGCGCTCATTTCCTCCGGCACCACGCCGAAACTGCTGTCTCGCGAGAAGGACATCCGGCTTGTCGGCTACGGTGCGATGGTCACCGAAATGCTCGTCGCCCTGATGGCCATCATTGCCGCCTGCGCCCTGCCGCCCGGCCAATACCTCGCCATTAACTCGCCGATCAATCCCCGCGACCCGGTGGCTGTCGAAGCCCAGATTGAAAAAATCAATTCGTATGGCCCAGTTTACAAAGTGACTCTCGCGGAGATGGAGAGTCTCGCCGACAGCCTTCAGGAGCCGACCATCATCGGCCGCACCGGCGGCGCACCCACATTCGCAGTCGGCATGGCGTCGATGTTCGCCAAGGTCATCCCTGGGAAAACCGCGCTATCGCTCTGGTACCATTTCGCGATCATGTTCGAGGCGCTCTTCATCCTGACGACCCTCGACGCGGGGACGCGGGTGGGGCGTTTCATTCTCCAGGATCTGTTAGGAAATGTCTGGAAGCCGCTCGGGGACACCAGCAACTGGGTGGGCAACATCACCGCCACCGGACTGCTCGTCTCGGCGTGGGGATTTTTCCTCTACCAGGGTGCCATCGATCCCGAAGGTATCGCCAAGAGCCTGTGGCCGATCTTCGGCATCTCCAACCAGCTCCTTGCCGTCATCGCCTTTTGCCTCGGCACCACGCTGCTCATCAAGTCCGGCAAAGCGCGTTACTGCTGGGTCACGCTGGTGCCACTCGTTTTCCTCGCCTCCGTGACCTTCGCGGCCGGATGGATGAAAATTTTCTCGCCGAAAGCGGCCGGCTTCCTTCCCGCGATCAGGAAACTCGAAGCGCAACTCGCGGCCGGCGTCCCCGCAGAAAAACTGAAGTCCGTGGAAACCGCCCTGTTCAACGCGCACCTCGACATCGTGGTGGTGACCGTCTTCCTGACCTTCGTCACCGTGATCATCCTCGGTTGCGCCCGGGAATGGTGGCTCATCCTCAGCGGTGCCAAAAAAGGCGAGATCCACGAGTCGCCCTACGTGGCTCTGGAGAAGGATGCCTGACATCGTGATGGGAATTTGTGGTTGTGCGCGTTTTGAAAAACGGGACATTCGCCCCACATGAGCCAAGCACCACATCCGGCGGGCGTCCGCATCCTTTTCCTCGGGGACATCGTCGGCGAGCCCGGGCGCAAGGCGGTCATCGACAACCTCGCGGAGATCCGGCGTGAGCACGCCATCGATTTCGTGATCGTGAACGGCGAGAACGCCGCAGCGGGGAAGGGGATCACGCCCAGGATCACCATCGATCTACTCAGGGCGGGTGCCGCAGTGGTCACGACCGGCGACCATGTCTGGGATCAGAAAGAGATCGTGGACTATTTCCCCACGGAGCCCCGCCTGCTCCGCCCAATCAATTATCCGGAGGGGACTCCCGGTGCGGGCAGCGTCACGCTCGATACGGCGAAGGGGAAAATTGCCGTGATCCAGGCGCAGGGTCGTACTTTCATGCAGCCGCCGCTGGAAAATCCGTTCCTCGCCGTGGAGGAGGAGGTGCGGAGGCTGCGGGACTTAGGTGTGAAGGTGATCGTGCTGGATTTCCACGCGGAGACGACCTCCGAAAAAATCGCGATGGGGAGGATGCTGGACGGCACGGTCTCGCTCGTCGTCGGCACGCACACCCATGTCCAGACCGCCGATGATTCCATTTTCCCGGGAGGCACTGGATACCTCACCGATGCGGGCATGTGCGGGCCGGAGGAATCGGTTCTCGGCCGCTGCGTCGAGTCCGTCGTATGGCGTTTCCGTTCCGGCATGCCTACACGATTCCCCATCGCCAAGGGCGCGGTGAAGCTCTGCGGTGTGATCATCGAGGCAGACATCGCCTCCGGGCGCTGCCTTCAGATACGCAGATTCGCGGTAACATACGCCGATCAGGAACCGGAAATCGCCCCAAAAATCGCCGGAAATCCCGCAGAATGAAGGGATTCGGGAAAAGTGACGAATACACCATATTTTTTTTGACAGGGTGCCGCGAATTGCTAACTTCCCGCCCGCTCTTCCCCACATGCAGTCAGGGGTGCCGCGCCCAGTCCCGGGTTAAACGTGACAGGTCGCGGTTCTTTTGTCGGCATAAGGTTGGGCTCACAACAATGCACATTGCTCGTGTAGCTCAGGGGTAGAGCGCATCCTTGGTAAGGATGAGGTCGGCGGTTCAATTCCGCCCACGAGCTCCATGAATCAAACGAACATCTCCCAAAACATCTCCCAGAACGTCTCAGCGAAACCACAACGAAAATGGCCAAAGAACAATTCCAACGCAACAAGCCGCACGTAAACATCGGCACCATCGGTCACGTCGACCACGGCAAAACCACCCTCACCGCAGCGATCACGAATACGCTCGCTGAGAAAGGCTTCGCCCAGAAGAAAAGCTACGCCGACATCGACGCCGCTCCCGAAGAACGTGAGCGCGGTATCACGATCAACACGGCGCACGTGGAGTATGAGACGGAAAAGCGCCACTATGCGCACGTCGATTGCCCAGGACACGCCGACTACGTGAAGAACATGATCACCGGTGCTGCCCAGATGGACGGAGCGATCCTCGTTGTTTCCGCCGCCGACGGCCCGATGCCACAGACCCGTGAGCACATCCTTCTCGCTCGTCAGGTCGGTGTGCCCGCACTCGTGGTCTTCATGAACAAGGTTGACCTTGTCGATGACGCCGAGCTTCTCGAACTCGTCGAGATGGAGATCCGCGATCTCCTCTCCTCCTACGACTTCCCGGGTGATGACATCCCGATCGTAGCCGGTTCCGCCTCCAAAGCCCTTGCTGGCGATCCCGAGCAAATGGCCAACGTGAACAAGCTCATGGACGCGGTCGATTCCTACATCCCCGAGCCAGAGCGTCCGATCGACAAGACTTTCCTCATGCCTATCGAGGACGTGTTCTCGATCGAAGGTCGCGGAACGGTTTGCACCGGTCGTGTCGAGCGCGGTATCGTCAAGAAAATGGAAGAAGTCGAGATCGTCGGCATCCGCGACACCCAGAAGACCACCGTTACGGACATCGAAATGTTCCGCAAGCTGCTCGACGAAGGTCGTGCCGGTGACAACGTCGGACTTCTCGTCCGTGGTCTTAAGAAAAACGATGTCGAGCGCGGCCAAGTGATGGCCAAGCCCGGCACCGTGAAAGGTCACACGACCTTCAAGTCCGAGATCTACGTCCTTTCCAAGGAAGAAGGCGGACGCCACACCCCGTTCTTCTCGAACTATCGCCCGCAGTTCTACTTCCGCACGACCGACGTCACCGGCAGCATCAAGCTTCCCGAAGGTGTCGAAATGGTTATGCCCGGAGACAACATCGGTCTTGAAGTCGAGCTCATCAACCCGATCGCCATGGAACCAACCATGCGTTTCGCAATCCGCGAAGGCGGCCGCACCGTCGGCGCTGGACGCGTGGGTGAAATCATCAAATAAGTCAGACAAACGGTATCGCCGGTGGGCTTCAGTCCAACGGTGAGCCAAGCGCTTGGGGCACCCCGAAAAACGGGGTGCCCTTAAGTTGCCTCAAACCCCTTCATTTTTTCCAAATAACGCGTCAGTAGTTCAATTGGTAGAGCGTCGGTCTCCAAAACCGAATGTTGGGGGTTCGAGTCCCTCCTGGCGTGCCACTTTCCGTTACCCTCACACAGCGAATGAAATTCCTCGAATATCTCAAGATCAACGATAACTGGATCGCCTCGGGGGTCATCTATGCGGTTCTGATCGTCGTCCTTTTCTTTTTGTTCAGGAATCTCGCAAAAGTCTCCGGCTTCATCGGCGAAGTCAAAGGCGAGCTCCGCAAGGCGAGCTGGCCATGGGATTCCGATCCGAAATCCAAAGGCATCCGCAAATACAAGGAACTCATCGATTCCACCATCGTCGTCCTGATCGCAGTCATCCTGCTTGCTGGCTTCGTCCAGTTCTGGGACTTCATCCAGATCCTCACCGTCGGTTTCTTGACCGAAGTTTTCCGCTAATTTTCCCCATCCTTTTCCGCCAACCTCCTCATCCCATGCCCGACGCCAAAAATTACAAAGACCAATGGTATGTCGTCCAAGTCCTCTCGGGCATGGAGGGCAAGGTGCGTGAGCGCATCGCCCGCCAAGTCGAGGCCGATGAGATGCAGGACTATATTCGCGAAGTTCTAGTCCCCACCGAAATCGTTTCCGAGATCAAGCGCGGCAAGAAAACCGAGACGAAGAAGAAATTCTTCCCCGGTTACATCATCGTGAACATGTATCTCTCCACGGAGGACGGCGAACTCGTCGAGAAGACATGGTTCTTCATCAAGGAGATGGAAGGCGTGATCGGTTTCGCCGGCACGAAAGACCGCCCCACTCCCATGCGCTCCCGCGAAGTGGAGGCAATGCTCTCCCAGATCCAGGAGCGTGAGGAAACCGTCCGCCCGGCGATCTCCTTCGAAGTCGGTGATACCGTCAAGGTCGCCGACGGCCCTTTCCAATCCCAGAACGGAGTCGTCGAGGAAATCGATCCCGAGCGCGGCAAGCTCCGCGTCGCCGTCGATATCTTCGGCCGTACCACTCCCGTCGAACTCGAATACTGGCAGGTCGAGCGCGAGTAAGCCTAAATTTCAGCGTTTCAGTTTTCACCATTTCAGCATTTACCAAACAACATCATGGCCAAGGAAGTCGTCAAAATCATCAAACTCCAGATCAAAGCTGGAGCCGCCAATCCATCCCCACCGGTCGGCCCTGCCCTCGGTCAGGCGGGTGTCAACATCATGGGCTTCTGCAAGGAGTTCAATGCGGCCACGCAGAGCCAGACCGGTGACGTGCTTCCGGTTGTGATTTCGGTTTATAAGGACAAGTCCTTCACCTTCATCACGAAGAAGCCGCCTGCCGGTAACCTGCTCAAGAAAGTGGCGGGACTCGCGTCAGGATCGGGTGAGCCGAATAAGAAAAAGGTCGGCAAGATCACCAAAGCCCAGCTCATGGAAGTGGTCAGCATCAAGATGCCCGATCTCAACACCAAGGATCCCGAAGCCGCCGCGCGCATCCTCGCCGGCACTGCCCGCCAAATGGGGCTTGAGGTCGAGGGAATGTAAAAAATCTCAGCTCCCCGCAAGGGAAGCACCCGCAAGAGGGTGGGACGCGAGTCCCGTCCGTTATCACTGCAAACCAACAAACAACATGTCCAAACTACGCAGCAAACGCTACCGGAAAGCCGCCGAACTCGTCGGCGCCGCAAAATCCTATTCCCTCACGGACGCGATCAGCACCGTGAAGAGCCTTCCCGCCCCGAAGTTCACGCCCACCGTCACGCTTTCCTTCCGCCTCGGGGTTGACCCGCGCAAGAGCGACCAGATGGTTCGCGGATCCGTCTCCCTTCCACACGGAACGGGTAAGAACGTCCGCGTCGTGGTCTTCGCCCAGGGTGCCGCCGCTGAGGCCGCCATCGCGGCCGGAGCAGAGCACGTCGGTTACGAGGATCTCATCAAAAGGGTGCAGGAAGGATTCGTCGATTTCGATTCCGCGATCGCCACTCCCGACGCCATGGCGGAAGTTCGTAAGATCGCCCGCGTCCTCGGCCCACGCGGCCTGATGCCAAACCCCAAGACCGGCACCGTAACCGACGATGTCGCCAAGGCGGTCAAGGAAGTCAAGGCCGGCCGTATCGACTACAAGCTCGACAAGAACGGCAACGTTTCCGGCGCGATCGGAAAAGCCAGCTTCGACGACAAGCAGCTCGAGGACAACGCCCGCGCGTTCCTTGAAAGCGTCGCCCGCGCCAAGCCGCCCTCGGCAAAAGGTAATTTCATTCAGGCGGTCACACTCGCCGCCTCCATGCTTCCGGGTCTTCCGCTTGAGGCATCGGCCTACTCGAAAGCCACCGCATAACACCAGCAAACAACGACAATGAATCCAGACAAACAAATCATCATCGATAGCCTGCTGGCACGGGTCAACGACTCGCCTTATGTGATCGTCATCGATTACACCGGCCTTACCGTCCCCCAGTTCAGCGAGCTCCGCAACCGCCTCGGCGACAACGGCGCGAAATGCACCGTTGCCAAGAACAGCTACATGCGCAAGGCGCTCACCGAAGCCGGTCTCCCGGATCTCGGCGCGGATCTCGTCGGCCAGACGGCCTTCGTCACCGGCAATGCCGAGGTGTTCTCTGCTGCGAAAGTCCTCAAGAACTTCGAGAAGGAATTCAAGAAGCCCGAAATGAAGATCGGCATCCTCGGTAAGGATGTCCTCGACGGCGACAAGCTCAAGGCCATCGCCGATATCCCTTCGCGCGAAGCCGTTCTTTCCCAGCTTCTCGGACTCATCAACGAGCCTGCCACACGCATCGCCCGCATCCTTCTCGAGAAATTCGATCCGGAGCGCGAGCACTTCCAAGGCGGTGGCTCGAAAGAGCCCGCCGCTGAAATCGCCGAGGCCCCCGCCGCCGAAGCGCCAGTCGAAGCCGCCGCCGAAGCGCCGGTTGAAGCCGCCGCCGAAGCCGCCGCCGAATAAGCAAAAACAATCTGAACGGATGGTCCGAGCGTCTCCACGCAAAGGCCTGATTAACAAATGGTTCCTCGTCGGTCTCCCAGCAGGGAGGCTGAAATCCCCGGAAGCTCCGGGGGCGACGATACCGCAAAAGGAGATAATACATGTCAAACATCGCAAACCTAGTAGAAGAACTCGGCAAGCTTACCGTTCTGGAAGCTGTCGACCTCGTTAAGCAACTCGAAGAAACCTGGGGTGTCTCGGCCGCCGCCGCAGTCTCCGCAGGCCCAGCCGCAGCAGGCCCGGTCGAAGCAGCCGAGGAGCAGACCGAGTTCAACGTCGTTATCACCGGAGCAGGTGCCAACAAGATCGCCGTCATCAAGGCGGTTCGTGAAGTTGCCCCCGGCCTCGGTCTCGCTGACGCGAAGAAGCTCGTCGAAAGCGCACCTATCAACGTCCTCGAGGGCGTTTCCAAGGAAGCCGGAGAAGCTGCCAAGAAGAAACTCGAGGAAGCTGGAGCGACCATCGAGCTCAAGTAACCCGTCAAGGATTTCCCCGGGGCGGAACCTGTTTCCGTCCCGGGCATTTCCCTACTCCTATTATTCAACTCCCCATTCAAACCCGGAACCGACACGTGACACCAGCCAAACCCTTGGTGTTACGCGCCGTTTCCGTACATTTGTCCTCTCCGTCTACTACCTGATCCCAAGTCGCCCGAGCCTAAAAAGGCTCCGGGCCTGAACCCGTAACTCCACTACCACCGCACCACCATGGCTGAACGTCTCTATTTCGGAAAATTTGAAGAGGTTATCGAACCACCCAACCTCATCGAGGTGCAGAGCAGGTCTTACGACGAATTCCTCCAGAAGGAAGTCTCGCATGGTGACCGTTCCGACACGGGTCTTCAGGCCGTGTTCCGCGAGGTCTTCCCGATCAAGTCCTACGACGAGGCCATCGAACTGGATTTCGTCTCCTACGACATCGAGGATCCGAAGATCACTTCCCTCGACTCGCTCCGCAACGGCGAATCCTTTTCCGCCGCCCTTTACGTGACCTTCAAGCTGAAGGACGAGACCGGCACCAAGAAAGAGCGCGTTTACATGGGCGAGCTGCCGATGATGACCCGCCGCGGCACGTTCATCATCAACGGTGCGGAACGCGTGATCGTTTCCCAGCTCCACCGCTCGCCGGGCATCTGCTTCGAGACCTCCCAGCACCTTAACGGCAAGATGCTGCATTCCTTCCGCATCATCCCCGACCGCGGTTCCTGGCTCGAAGTTCAGTTCGACACGAACGACCTGCTCTACGTCTATCTCGACCGCCGCCGCCGCCGCCGGAAATTCCTCGCGACCACCTTCCTCCGCGTCCTGGGCTACCCTACCGACCGCGACATCGTCAGCCATTTCTACTCGATCGAAAACCTGGCGCTTGGCACCAAAATCGACGAAGCAGAACTCGGCCACAAGGTGCCCTTCGAGGATATCCTCGACGGCGAGCTTGTCATCGCGAAAGCCTACGAGCCGCTCACCGCAGGCATCGTCAAGCAGCTCGTCGCGCTCGGCCAGAAGAAGCTTGAGGTCATCGACGGTCGTGAGGACGAAATCCTCCTTAAATCCCTCCGCAAGGATCCCGCAAAGGACGAAGAATCCGCCCTCAAAGACATCTACCGCAAGCTGCGCCCCGGCGATCCGCCGACGGCTTCCAACGCCCGCGCCCTGCTCAAGCGCCTGTTCTTCGACGCGAAGAAATACGACCTGACCCGCGTCGGTCGTTACAAGATCAACCAGAAGCTCGGCATCGGCGTCGATTCCGATCAGCGCATCATGGTGCCCGAGGATTTCCTCGCCGCCGTCCGCTACATCCTGAAGCTGAAAAAAGGCGAAGGAGTCATCGATGATATCGATCACCTTGGCTCCCGCCGCGTCCGGGCCGTGGGTGAGCTTCTCGCCAACCAGTGCCGCGTCGGCCTCGCCCGCACGGAGCGCTTGGTGAAAGAGCGCATGACTTTGTTCGACGTGAACATCGAGGGCATGACCCCGCAGAAACTCATCAACCCGAAGGCACTTTCCGCCGTCGTGCGTGATTTCTTCGGACGTTCGCAGCTCTCCCAGTTCATGGATCAGACTAACCCTCTGGCCGAGCTGACCCACAAGCGCCGCCTCTCTGCCCTCGGGCCAGGCGGTCTGAACCGCGACCGCGCGGGCTTCGAAGTCCGCGACGTTCATCCGTCCCACTACGGCCGCATTTGCCCCATCGAGACCCCGGAAGGCCCAAACATCGGCCTTATCAACTCGATGTGTACTTATGCCCGCATCAACGAGTTCGGTTTCATCGAAACCCCTTACCGCAAGGTCAAGAATGGCAAGGTCACCAACGAGATCGAATACCTCACCGCTGACCAAGAGGAAAACTACCTCATTGCTCAGGCATCCAACGTCATAACTAAAGCTGGCCAGTTCGAAAATGACCGCATCGACGCCCGTGAGCGCGGCGAGTTCATCGAGTCCACGCCTGCCGAAGTGCATTACATGGACGTCTCGCCGAAACAGCTCGTGTCCGTCGCCGCCGGCCTCATCCCGTTCCTCGAGCACGATGACGCCAACCGCGCGCTGATGGGATCGAACATGCAGCGCCAGGGCGTGCCGCTTCTCGTTTCCGAGGCTCCGCTGGTCGGCACCGGCCTGGAGGCCAAGGCCGCCCGCGACTCCCGCGCCGTGGTCGTTTCCGAGGCCGATGGCATCGTTGCCGCCGCCACCGCCGAGATCATCATCACCACTGCCGATGGCAAGCTGCCCGTTTCCGAGGAGAAATTCCTCAGCGAGCCGGAGATCGTGAAAACGAACGTGGCCA
The DNA here is from genome assembly GCA_043747935.1 of Akkermansiaceae bacterium. GTDB lineage: Bacteria > Verrucomicrobiota > Verrucomicrobiia > Verrucomicrobiales > Akkermansiaceae > Luteolibacter. The sequence continues at coordinate 3,440 of JAYTOE010000172.1, read as the reverse complement.
AGGGCATTTTCGCCTACCCGCTGCGCAAGTTCATGCGCTCCAACGCTGGCACCTGCATCAACCAGAAGCCGATCGTAAAGGCCGGCCAGAAGATCAAGAAAGGTCAAGTCCTCGCCGACGGCCCGAACACCGAGAACGGCGAGCTGGCCATCGGCCGCAACGTCCTCGTCGCGTTCATGCCATGGAACGGCTACAACTTCGAGGATGCCATCGTCATCTCCGAGCGCGTGGTGAAAGACGACGTTTATACCTCGATCCACATTTCCGAGTTCGATGTCGCCGCCCGCGATACCAAGCTCGGCCCCGAGGAAATCACCCGCGACATCCCGAACGTCGGTGAGGAAGCCCTTCGCAACCTCGACCACGACGGCATCATCCGCATCGGTGCCGAGGTGAAACCCGGCGACATCCTCGTCGGCAAGATCACCCCGAAATCCGAAACGGAACTCGCCCCCGAGGAGCGTCTGCTGCGCGCCATTTTCGGTGAAAAAGCCGCGGACGTGAAGGACACCTCGCTGCGCGTGCCATCCGGCTGCACCGGCATCGTCCAGGACATCCGCGTCTCCTCACACGGCCTCGCCAAGAAGCGCGCCGAAAAGGTCGATCCTGTGGAGCTCAAAAAGCACCTCAAGAAGATCAACGACGAGCACAAGAAAAAGGCCGACAAGCTCACCGACGACCTCACGGAGAAACTTTCCGACATCCTGCTCGGCGAGAAAATCCCGCTCGATGTGGTGAACGCCCAGACCGGCGAGATCATCATCCCTGCGAACCGCAAGATCACCAAGACCCTGCTCCGCAAACTCGCCTCCGTCCACGATCACATCGAGATCGACCCTTCCCCGATCCGCAACAAGATCGTCGAAATCATCAATTCCTTCCAAAGCCGCTTCCAGGAGCTGGACACCGACCGCGAACGCAAGCTCGACCAACTCGAGTCCGGCGACGACGTCGATCCCGGCGTCATCAAGGAAGTCAAGGTCTTCATCGCCGCGAAGCGTAAGCTCTCCGTCGGTGACAAGATGGCCGGCCGCCACGGAAACAAGGGCGTTGTCGCCACGATCGTTCCCGAGGAGGATATGCCGTATCTCCATGACGGAACACCGGTTGACATCTGCCTCAACCCCCTCGGCGTGCCTTCCCGGATGAACGTCGGCCAGGTTCTCGAAACCCACCTCGGCGTCGCAGCCAAGGCTCTCGGCTTCACGGTCGCTACGCCCATTTTCGATGGCATCAAAGAAGCCCGCATCTGGGAATTCATGTCCGAGGCCAAAAAAGTCGATGGCGTGAAAATGATCGGTGGCGGAGAAGAAGCCCGGCCGCGCAAAGCGAACGAGCCAGAAACCCGCGGCTACACCTGGATCGGCGACGGCAAGGATGGCAGCATCGCCGGCAAATCGACCCTCTATGATGGTCGCACCGGCGAGGCATTCCACAACCCTGTCGTGGTCGGCATGATCTACATGCTCAAGCTGGGTCACCTTGTCGCCGACAAGATCCACGCCCGTGCCGTCGGCCCCTACTCGCTCGTCACCCAGCAGCCGCTCGGTGGTAAGGCGCAATACGGTGGTCAGCGTTTCGGAGAAATGGAAGTCTGGGCGCTCGAAGCATACGGAGCCGCTTATACCCTCCAGGAAATTCTCACCGTCAAATCCGACGACGTCCAAGGACGCACCCGCATCTACGAGGCGATCGTCAAAGGCGATAACAACCTCGAAGCCGGCACCCCGGAATCGTTCAACGTCCTCATCAAGGAAATGCAATCCCTCGGCCTCGATGTCCGTCCCGGACGCCAGGGTCAGAGCACCCACGGCTCGCCGCTTGCCGGCGGAGGTGTGGATGACTTCTCCCTCGATGACCTCACCCTGTGATCCAAACGCGAAACCAACCTAACATCTAACATTACTACCTACCATGAGTGTCGATAACAACCTTCGCGAAATCTTTGGCGTGGACGAACGTCCCGAAGCCTTTGACCAGGTCTCCATCACCGTCGCCTCCCCAGAAATCATCCGTTCCTGGTCCAAGGGCGAGGTGAAGAACCCGGAAACGATCAACTACCGCACGTTCAAGCCGGAAAAGGGCGGCCTTTTCTGCGAGCGCATCTTCGGCCCCACCCGGGACTGGGAGTGCGCCTGCGGAAAATACAAGCGCATCAAGCACAAGGGCGTCGTCTGCGACCGCTGCGGCGTCGAGGTGACCCTGTCCCGCGTCCGCCGCGAGCGCATGGGCCACATCGAACTGGCCGTGCCGGTTTCCCACATCTGGTTCTACAAGTGCATGCCTTCCCGCATCGGCCTCATGCTCGACATGAGCGCCCGTCAGCTTGAGCGCGTCATTTATTATGAAGATTACGTCGTTACCGATCAAGGTAACACAGCGCTTGAAATTGGACAGCTCCTTACCGAGATCGAACTCCGCGAGGCGGAGGACACCTACGGCGACGGCGCTTTCAAGGCGATGATGGGCGCCGAGGCGATCATGGAACTGCTCCGGCAGATCGATCTCGCTCCGCTTGCTCTCAAGCTTGAGGAAGAGCTTGGCACCACCAAGTCGAAGCAGAACAAGAAGAAGCTCTCGAAGCGTCTCAAGATCACCCAAGGCTTCGCGGCTTCCAAGACGCGCCCCGAGTGGATGATCCAGACCGTCCTCCCCGTGATCCCTCCGGATCTGCGCCCGCTCGTTCCTCTCGAAGGCGGCCGTTTCGCCACCTCCGACCTCAACGATCTCTATCGTCGCGTCATCAACCGCAACAACCGCCTCAAGAACCTTCTGCTCCTCAAGACTCCGGAAGTCATTATCAGGAACGAGAAGCGGATGCTTCAGGAAGCCGTTGACGCGCTCTTCGACAACGGACGCCACGGTCGCGCTGTCACCGGTGCCGGTAACCGTCCGCTCAAATCCCTCAGCGACATGCTCAAGGGCAAGGGCGGTCGTTTCCGCCAGAACCTTCTCGGCAAGCGCGTCGATTACTCCGGCCGTTCCGTTATCGTCATCGGCCCCGACCTCAAGCTCGGCCAGTGCGGGCTTCCGAAGAAGATGGCTCTCACCTTGTTCGAGCCTTTCATCATCCGCCGCCTGAAGGAACTCGGCTACTGCCACACGGTCCGCTCGGCGAAGAAGATGATCGACCGCAAGACCACCGAGGTCTGGGACATCCTCGCGGAAGTCACCAAGGGTCACCCCATCCTCCTCAACCGCGCGCCGACGCTTCACCGCCTGTCCATTCAGGCGTTCGAGCCGAAGCTCATCGAGGGCTCCGCGATCCGCGTCCATCCGCTCGTCTGCACCGCTTATAACGCGGACTTCGACGGCGACCAGATGGCCGTCCACGTGCCGCTTTCGATCGAGGCTCAGATGGAGTGCCGCCAGCTCATGCTCGCGCCGAACAACATTTTCTCGCCCGCATCCGGACGTCCGATCACGGTTCCTTCGCAGGA
>JAYTOE010000171.1:0-2685 GCA_043747935.1 Akkermansiaceae bacterium | reverse complement strand
CGGTGGCGGACGATGCCGGGATCGCTTAGAATGCGCTCAAGTTCGGCATCGGTCATTTCCGCGACGCGGCGCGGATCGAAGCCATGGAAGACCTCGCGGTAGCGGGCGCGTTTCTTGAGGATGGTCCACCACGAAAGCCCGGCCTGGGCACCCTCGAGGCAGAGCATTTCGAAGAGGTGGTGCGGATCGCGGGAAGGCACGCCCCATTCGGTGTCGTGGTATTCGACATAAAGCGGATTGTCCTCCGGCACCCACGGGCAGCGTTTCATGGGGAGTTGTATAGACGCCCGTCGCCCGCGCGGCAAACCGGATAAAATGGGGTCGTGCGACGAATGGGCGGCCATCGCGGCGGCAGTTCCCGCTTGAATGTCCGGCGTGGTGGCCCTAATCCCTTCCCCGCATGGACGCCCGCCACCCTTATGAGATGATTCCGCTCTTCACGGCGGGGCTGCTGCTGGGTGTCTGGCTGGTCGGCACCCACGCGCTGATGCTCGCGAAGCCCGCTCTGGTGCAGGGATGGCTGAAAAAATTCCCGCGCAACGTCATGGCCGGACAGATCATCTTGGGAATCGGGCTCGCGTGGTTCTGGCTGCTGGTCGCGCCGGAGGGCATGGGCAAGCTCGGTGCGCTGCGGATGGATCTCGGCGAGTTCAACAACATCAAGCCCATCCTGCGCCTGCTGGTTCCGGCCTCGCTGGTGCTGGTATCCATCAGCGTCCGCGATTTCCTCGCGGTGCGTGCGCTGGGGCTGCTCGGGCTGATGGTGGCCGCGCCGCTGCTGGATGCCGCTTTCCTGAAAGATCCTTCCAGCCGGCTGCTAATCCCCATTTTCGCTTACTTACTGCTGACGGCGGCGCTTTTCTGGGTGGGGATGCCCTACCTGTTCCGCGACGCGGTGACATGGGTGACCGCCTCTCCGGGACGCTGGCGAGCCGCCAGCCTCTGCGGGCTGGCCTATGGTGCGACGACGTTGATCTGCGCGTTCGCCTATTGGCGGGATTACTAGGAAACTAGTAGACGGGAGCGCCGCCGGATTGGGATTCCGCGCCGGAACCTCCTTGCTGCGTCTCCGCCTTCTTCTCCATCTCGGTGCCGAGCACGCGCATGTCGCGCCCCAGGCCGATGGTGGTGTTGCAGGATGACAGGGCTGCGAGGGTGATGAAGCCGAGAAGTACCGTTTTCAAAGTGCGTTTCATGTGCAGAAATGGATGATACGAGAGTCCCGATTTGTCAACTTTTCTTGAGTTCCCGGCGCAGTTCGATAATCCCGTCGCGGATCGCAAAGATCTCGTTGCGGAGGTTTTCGAGGGAAGCGCAAGCGTCGGGATCGTCGGCGGCCGCGATGAGTTCGCCGCAGGCGCCGACGGCGTCGTTGATCCAGTTCAGGCAGCGCTTCAGGACGGCAAGGACGAAACCGGCCTCCGGTTCGTAACCGCTGCCACGCCCGTGGAGCACGCCCGCCAGCTTGGCGCTTACCTGCATGAGATTGGAAACGAGACGATGCGCCGGACCGTCCTTGTCATCGCTGCGGCTTACCAGGTCGAAGCAGCGCATCGCCACCTCGCGGGCCCTTGCCTGCAGCGGATGGCTTTCGGCGAGCCAATCCTCCTCGTCGTCCTCGTCCTCCTCGTCGTCCTCCTCGTCCTCCTCGTCCCCGCCTGAGCCGCGCCATTCCTCGCGGAAATCCCCTTCATCATCGAAGTCCTCGTCCTCGCCGCCCTCCTCGCGCTCCGCCATCGCACCGAGAAGGCCGTCCCAGCCCATCACGAAGGCCTCTTTCCGCTCGCTGTCGTAGTCATCGATGTATTTTTCCAGCACCTCCTGATAGGCATCGCTGAGGCGGTCGGACTCCTTGAGGCGCTCCTCCCATTCGAATTCATCGAGCTCGTCCTTGGCGGTGGCGGGAGCGCTTTCTGCGGAATCGGCCGGCTCGGCGCGGCGTATCACCTGGGCGAGGAAATCCCGCATCGCGCTGAGGTTCGCGAGTTTTTGCGCCTCCTCCTGATCCTCGTCCATCAGCCACTCGCTGGCGGAGACTTTCAGCTGGTAGTCGGACGCTTCGATGAGCACCCGGCCGTTGATTTCGCTGAACCACTCGATGTAGAGGACGTTGCTCCATTGGAAAGGGATTTCCTGCCCGCGCCGTTCGCACTCATCCATTTCCTCCTCGGAAATTTCCGGCACACGCGCTTTCCGCGAGGCGGTGATATCGCCGATGATGCCCGTCTGCTCGGTGTCGAGCTCGGAGGCCTCGGGGCAGACACGGGGGTTGGGATTTTCGAACTCCAGCACGGTTCCCGCGAGATCCCGCCAGCAGTCGCCGTTGAGGGACAGGATCAGCGGCTCATCGCGTCCCGCGAGCCAGATCTTGCCTGTGGTGAGCCCTTCGACTGTGTTGTCGATCAACCCGTGTTCCACCGCCTCCTCCACGCGCCATGCCATGTGCGGGATGATCCCACCCCGGCGCGAAGCGTCAAGCAGGCTGTTGTAGGGGTATGAAACGGCTTTACCGGCGCGACGCGGGTTTCCAGCCTATATACCTATATCCTCACCCTCAAATCCCGAATGCTCCACAGCGTCCCCGCTGCCGCCGCTCCGCTGCCGCGCATCCGCCGCGCCCCGTCCTTCCTCCTTTCCGTGAACTTCTCCCGCGCACCGGCGAAGGCTTCGTTCACGAACGCTTTG
>JAYTOE010000170.1:0-16130 GCA_043747935.1 Akkermansiaceae bacterium | reverse complement strand
CAGCATCTGGCGCAAGCCTTCGGAATTCCCGGCGGCGCGGATCGCCTCTTTCGTGAGGCCGAGGTATTTCTCCATTTCCGTTTCCGATGGCGGGCGTTTCAGCACGGCTTCGAACTGCCGCCCGATCGCCGCCTGGATCTCGTCGTCCGACGGCTCGGTCTTCTTGAAAATGATGTTCTCGAACTCCGACGGCACCGTGCGCGGCATGAACTTGTCCTTCGGGTCGGGGAAATCGTTCGCTTGGATCTCGCCGTTTTTCACCCGCGCAGGGCGGATCTGCCGGTCGGAGATGTATTCCGCGTTTGTCAGCATCACGAGAAGTGATCCGCCGTCGAGCGATCCGATATCATAGTCCCGCACTCCCGAAGTGTCCGGCAGCGAGAACGGGTTGGTGACGCCCGCAAAGGAGACCCCGCGCTGGCTTCTCTCCATCCCGAAAATTTCACGCACCCTCGCATCGAAAATCTGCGGTCTCACCAGCCACCGCCGCGCGGGGGTGAAGGCGGGATCCTTGTTTTCGCCGCTGAAGAGCTTTTCGTGATCGACGTAATTCCCGTAGGACGGGTAGCGGAGCTTGTCCTCCAGTTTCGAGGCGTTATGGGCGTGCAGGGTTTCCCAGAGCCACTCGCCCAGTTCCTCGCGCTCCTCCTCGCTGGGCTGGTCTTTTTTCTTCTTCGGCGGCATCTGCTTCAGATAAACCTGCTCCAGTGCCCGGTTCATCAAATCGAGCCGCGCCTGAAGCGGCAGCTCCTCCAGATTGTCGAGGCGGATGTCGCCCTTCTCGGTGCCATCCTCGTGGCAGTCAGTGCAATAATTCGAGAGGATTGCGGCAGCCTTGGGATCGACATGGAACGCCGGCTCTGCCGAGCAAACTGCCACGCCCATCGAAAAAACGGCGAAGCGGAGCGGAATCGATGTGCGGCCGGAGATCATGCGGAGGGCGGACGATACGCCCTTTGTCTCCCCGTCTTGCAAAAAATGTTCTGGGTGCGGAGCATTTGCTTTCCGTCCGGATGCGGACGCGGCGTTCAGCGTCGACGCCTGAGAGCAAGGAGACCGGCCAAGCCGATCATGGCAGCGCCCGACGGCTCGGGGACGGGAGCAAACTGCAAACCCTTAAGGAAGATTCTGCCCGCGTTGTCATCGGTCACCGTAAGGCTTCCCACGGTCCATCCGAGGCCGAGAGCGGAGGTGTCGAAACCGATGGTTCCGATGCTGCGCGAGACCGTTTGTGCACCCGTTTCGTAGGTGAAAAGGGTCAATTCGTCGGAAAAGGCGATGGGAAGCGCCGCTCCCGCGTCCCGAATCCTGAGAGTTAGGTTGCCGAGGGTCAGGTTGCCATCGTTCGACAGACCCGTGGTGACGTTGATGATATCGGTGCTTGTTTTGCTGGCGATGTCCCACTCGTAGATGGAGCCGGTCTGCATGTTGAATTGGGCGATACCTGTCGTCCCTGTGTTGTCTGAATTCCAAGTCACGTGGAGTGTTTTCACTTCCGGCCCCGTACCCGATCCCGGAGAAAGCGTTCCCTTGTTTTGGACAAAGAAATACTCACGGCTGTCATTGATCGTGATGGTGCCGTTCGCGATCAGCTTGGAGTCCTGGCCAGAGGCGGTGAATGTCGTTTCCCTGTTGGTGGCTACGCCGATTTTATGGGAGAAGAAATTGCCCGTGCCTCCGAGAGTCAGCGTGCCTTGTTCGACGTAGAGCCTGGCGGACTTGCCGCTGCCCACCACGTTGGTGTTGATCGTCCAGCTGCCTGTGCCCGCCTTTGTGAGCATCAGCTGGTTGGCCGTGGTCGCCCAGGCGATCGCATGCACCACATTACCCGTGCTTTCCCCGCCAAGGATCAGCCGCTTGTTGGAAGCCAGGGTATTGAGCATGTTAAGCGTGCCGATCGTCTGGGTGACGGCCGAACCCGGCAGGAGCTGGAAGGTGTTCACTGCGTTCGCGAGGCGGCCGGTGATGTTCAAAGTCGGTGAGCCGGCGATGCCAGCCCGGATCGTCGCATCCTGATTGGTGCCGGTACCGGTCGCCGTGACCGTCACCGTCTTGGTGCCGGAGAAGGTGAGCGTGTTGTCCTCCCCGACGTTGCCGATGGAATAGCCGGAGCCGGTGGCGGTGGGCAGATTCACGGTCAGGTTCTCGATGTTGATGTTCGTGCCGAGAGTCACCGTGCCCGCCGTGCCTTGGAAGGTGGCGCTGTCGGGGGTTGCGTTGCTCCAGGTGGAGGTGTTGTAGGGGCCACCCGATGCGCTTCCCCAGTTCTGTGTGGAGGTGTCCCAGGTACTGGTGCCGCTCCAGAAAAGGTCTGTCGCGTGGGCGAAGCCGCTCATGATCAGGCTGGCCGAGGCCATCAATAACACATATGCGTTGTATTTGTTTTTCATGGGAGCTGGATGCTTTGAAGCCAATAAAAACAATGAAAATCGAATCCATGCTCTTCCTTTATTGCATCACCCATGTCAATCTAAAAAGGCCTTTTGACTGGATAAAGAATTGTGCGGCGGGAGCATTCCGGTCAGCCCAGACTGAACGTGATTACCCGGTCTGGATTCCATCAACTGCCGCGTCATGCGGTGCGGGCGGTGGATGCGATCAGCGGAAATCCGCAGGCGGACGGGGGATCACGCCGAGTTTCTCGTAATGGAACCCGCTGGAGAGCGGCTTGTATTCCGAGGCGTATTCCACGGAGCTTTCGGCGGAAATCCTATCCTCCATGGCCAGTCCCCAATACGCTCCGTTCACGACGAGGCGGCGCAGGCCGGGGTTCTCGAAATCCTTGCCGCTGCCCATCGTGCAGTGCAGCACGCGGGCGGCTTTTCCCGAGGTGGTTTTCCAATCCTTGATCCAGACCACAGGCAGCGGCTCTTTCTCAGGATTGTCCGCGCCGCCCTGCTCGCGGCCAATCAGCGGCTGACCCATCACCAGCGCGGTGCCGCCCTCGGGTAGCGAGCCGCCCTCCTTGAACGTGCGATACACATCGGTCAGGCCCCAGATGTCCTTCACACCTGTTAGAACGGGGTGGTCTTTCATTTCCGGAATGATGTCGCCGCGCGTCGAGTCTGCCGACCAGTTGCCGTGGTGGTTCATGAAAGCGCCGCCGACGATGTCGCCGATATCCACGCGCTTGCCATCGATCTCGTAGGGCAAGGGGCTGCGGAAGCCGTGATTCGAGGTGCGCAGGGCGATGAGGGGTTTCCCGGAATCGAAGTAATCGACGAAATGCTTGAGCTGATCGTCCGGCAGGGTGAGCAGGCGGATCGCGAGGATCACGAGATCCGCCTTCGCGAGATGCTCCGTGCCGGGGATGCTGTGCGGCTTGAACTCCGCCTCTTTGCCTTTTTCCGGATGCACCGGCGCGGTGGGATCGACCAGCCCCTCCTCATTCACACCGAACAGCACAGTGCAATCGAAGCCGTGGTGTTTGGAAAGAATGCCCGCGAGCATCGGCATGAAGTTCTCGCCGCGATATTCTTGATCTGCGGAAATCAGGACGATGTGCTTGCCCTTTCCTGGACCCTCGCCGCCGGGATAGGTCAGCCACATCGGGCTTTCCGGGACGGGATGAGCCATGGCCATGGCGGGAAAAAGGAAGAGCGGCAGGAGAGCGGCGAGCGGTTTCAGATTCATGGGAAGTAATTCGTTCGTAGCGGAGAACATCTATCGCCGTTGAGCATGTTGCAGCATTCAGAAATCCCAGCGATGCGACGAGGCCACCCATTGGTAGCCCTTCCTGCCGTTCGGAATCACGATGCCGAGACCGGGCCAGGGCAGATGGAAGCCGTACACATGCTCACGGGTCGCGGCGATCTCGGCGAAAATTTTCCTGCGCGTGGCGATGGCGACCTCCGGGTTGTGATCGAAGTCGATGAACCAAGCGGGGTCTTCGAACATCAGCACATGGTTGTGCGCGAGGTCGGAGATATGGAGCAGGGACTGCCCACCGGACTGGATGCGGAAAATCGCATGCCCGTCCGTATGGCCCGGGGCGGCGAGGATCGTGATTGCGCCGTCGAGGATCTGGTCGCCGTCCTTGTGGATGGTCAAGTTGGGTTGCAGGGTGTCGAACGAGCCGCGGACATTGCGGATCATGGCCTGGATGTCGTCGGTTCGGTGCGACTTCGAGAAATCGGGTTCCTTGGCGCGCCAGAAATCCAGCTCCTCGCGCAGCACGTGAACGGCGGCGTTGGGGAAAAGGATTTTCCCGCCGCTCGCGAGGCCGCCGATGTGGTCGATGTGCGAGTGGCTGAGCAGCGCGTGGGTGACATCGGCAAAGGCGATGCCGATCGACTCCATCGCGTCGGCGAGCCAGCCCCAGTTCGGGTTGGGGTGCGGGCCGAAACCGGCATCGACGAGGATCACCTCTTTGTCCTTCCGCAGGAGCAGGATGTTGACGTAAAGCGTCATGTCGTCGGGGCGCTCCCCGAGGGCGGCGAGCGCCTTGGACATTCCGGGGCGCTCGGCCGGGGGCCACATCCTGTTGGTTACGCCTTGTTTGAACGTGCCGTAGCCGTCGCTGATCGACCACGCCTCGAACTCTCCGATTGAGAACTGATAGATGTAAGGGTTGGAGATGGTCTTTTTCGGAACCGGTTTGCCCGCCGCATCCGTCGCGGGCTGCGCGGCGGCGAGCGGGGTGGGGAGGCTCAACGTGGCGAAGGCCGCGCCCAGACCGCCGAGGAAACCGCGGCGGGTATTTTCCATGGGATGCTTTTCCATACGTGTTGCGATGGTGGATGAATGGATGAACTTGGGAATTCTACAAGCCCGGAATCGACGGCCAGGGCGAGGCTGTATGCGGTATGATTGAAGGATATCGCGGCGGTTAAGTATAGCCCTCCAGAGATTCCGCTTGATTTCTGGTCTAGGCAATGCCTAGTTTCGCGCGGCAAGCGCAGGAGATGTAGAGGCCGCTCTCACGAGTGGCAGCCCGAATGGGTGGGATCCTCGGTTCCTGGGGCCGCAATTTCACAAGCCTTCGAGGATCAGAGCCTCGGGGGCTTTGTCTTTTACGGTGGCAAGATCCTCCGGCCAGAGTTTCACCCCGTATCCCGTTGCCGTACCTTTGTGGCGGTAAATCGACTTTTGCAGGTGCGGCAGGTAGCTTGTCTCGGTCTCGCCATATCGGTTCACCTTGAGCGCGAAATGGAATCCGGAGGCGACGGCGTCCGCGACCTGAAGACCGGCCAATTTCGAATGCTCGACTGCCCGAATCCGATTCGGGTCAATCACCGTGGGGTCGATCTGGACTTTTTGCGGATACGTTTCCGACTGGCTGAGCAGCAAGCGCAGGTATTCGCGGATTTCCTCGTAGGACATGTTGCTGCGGTTCGAAAAAATGATTTCGGCAAATCCATCGCCCTCGTCCTCCCGGCGCTGGTCACGGCAAAGCCAGGAAACCCGTTCCAGCAACAGGCGGGTGGCGTATCGGTACAACCGGTATTTTTCGTTCTGGAATTTTTCCGGCTCCTTGATGCTCGGCTTGTGAACCAGCACGCTCACCGTGCGGATCGGCAGGGCTCCCACACGTCGCGCAAAGGGCACTCGCTGTTCGTGTTTCAAATCCACGAAATGCAGGGGAGTTTTCGGCACTTTGTGCAAAACCTCGCGCACTTCCTTGAGGCAGGAAACCATTTGCAAGTCGTTGGTCTTCCGGATCACCGCCGCCGAAAGCACGAACCACCGCGAGCTACCGCTGCCGTCGGGATGGAAGACGAATCCCTCGTCACCCGATTCGTCCACATAGGCGATGAAGCTGGATTTCATGGTTCAGGCTTGGCTCATGTTGAAGATCGCCCGCGTGCCAGCCTGAGTTCATTGCAGGCCAGGGCTTTCATTTCCCGGCAGGCACCTCGTTCAGCGTGTAATACGCATGACGATGAACGAGTTCCCCGCCGTCGCGATCGCGTAGGGTGCGGAGATCGAACTCGTGGACGTGGCCTTTGGTCATGGCATCTAGGGCGATGGTGGCGGTGAGGCCGTCTTCGGAAAGTTTCACGGACTTTACGTTCGGGGCGGTCTGATCGACCTCGGGACCGCCGTAGCCTTGGGCGTAGTTGTGGGTGAAGGTGGTGACCTTGTAGGATGCGGTTTCAGCGCCTTCCTTTTCGGCGACGGGTTTCGTGAACTTGATGTTGAATCCATCCGGCGTGACCGTGACGCGCTCGATCTCGAAGGGCATTTTCCCGCTCCATGTGAGGCGTTCCAGGGCGTAGGGCTTCAGTCCGCGCACGGGCCAGCCGCGATTGGTGCCGCCGCAGATCAGATTTCCCGCCGGGGTGAAATGGGTGTTGAGGATGCCGGTGGAGAGTCCTTCGCGGAAAGGGTAGCACGCGCCCTGCCAGACGCCGTTGACCTGTTCGGTGGTGGCGCGCACGAGGATGGACTGCGTGTAATCGCCGAGGAAAATCTGATCCTCGAAGGGGCCGAATTTTCCGCCGGTGCGATCGATGACAAAGCCCGAGAGCGAGCGACCCATGCGGATGTAGGGAAAGATCACGGCGTAGGGTTCGAGCTGCGGGATGCGCTCCTTCTCGATGATGATCTTCGATCCGGACGTGGGTTGTTCGGGAGCCTTGCCCATGTTCGGCGCGTAGGGATACCAGTTGAAGCTGATGGGGTGTCCGACGAAGCCGCCTTCCTTGATATGCTTCAGGCTGCACGCGGGATTCCACGGGCCCTGGCTTTCCATATAGAACAGCGCGCCCTGCTCGTTGAAGCCGATCCCGCCGGGGCTGCGCAAACCGCTGGCGATGGGGATGCTTTTCCCCTCCGGCGTGACCTTGAACGCCCAGCCTCGGAACAGCTGGTGCGAGTGGTAGGAACTGGAAAGCCCGAGCGCGACGTAGAGGTTGCCCTGCGGATCGGGCTTCGAGCCGAACGCATACTCATGATAGGTGCCGTAGCCCCACGCGTCGGAGACTACATCGTAGCGATCCGCCGTGCCGTCGCTGTCGGTGTCGGAAAGTTTCGTGAGCTCGCAGCTCTGCGTGACATGGAGCGCGCCGTCTTTCCACGCGAGGCCGAAGATCTCGTCGATGCCGGTGGCGAAAAGGTGGTATTGCGGGTTGGGCTTCGCGTCGTCGATGCCGGAGACGATATACACATCCCCGTGCCGCGTGCCGACAGCGATGCGCCCGTCCGGCAGGGTCTCGAACGCGCCCGCCTCGATGACGAGTTCCTTGGGAATCGGCACATCCACGATGGGATAGAATTCGCGTTCCTTGTCGGCGGTGCCCCAACGCTCACCGACCTCCTCGGCGTGGGCGGTGTGAAGGAAAAGGAGCGTGAGGGCGAGGAATTTAAAGGAGGAGTTCATGGGGAAAGGCAAAAGTCTTGGGGAGCACACGCGCCCTCGCGTGTTGCTTCCGACGCCCTCGTTGGAAACCGCGTGGAATGGTTGGGACGGCCGGTCTTCGGCGAGGGCGCGTGTGCTCCCCAGCGAATCCGCTTCGCGGATTCCGGACAGGATGCCTGAATCTAACGGAGGAGTTCATAAACAATAGTGGTGATGCCCGCCTTCGGCAGCGTCATTTCGATAAGCAGCTCCTGTCCGCCTTGTGGTGAAGGGCGCAACTTGGTTTTTGAAAGCGGAACTGTGATTTTCAGATCGGCGGTTTGGAAAACAGTTTCCGAAACGGCCTTAACATCGCCCGTCAGTGCGCGGAACCAGAGGGTTTGCGCTTCCGAAGCGTTGAATGTGAAGCTGCGATGAAGAAATTTCCCGCCGATAGATACCGCGGTGTCCTCGATCAGCGATTCCCCACAGCGGTAGCGGAAGGTCGGGATGGAAGTCTCCTTGTCCAGCGAGTAGCCGAGGAAGGCATAGCCGTGGTTGCGCGGATAGAGCGGATCGGGATTGACCGGCACTTCCTTCGTGATGACTGGGCGGGCGGGCCAGACGGAGGGCGGCTCCGAGCCTTTCAGGAATGCGACATCCTGCGAGAGTTGGATGTGCGGGGAGAGCGGCGCGAAATCCCCGGCGCCCTGGCCCTGCCAGTTGACGCGGACGTATTCGCCTTTCCAGATCGCCGAGAGCGAGCCGTATTCGGCGTTGAACGCGTAGTTCATCCCGCCGGGGAAACCGACCGCGATGCCGCGGTAACCGGCGACACCTCCGCTGCGGCCGCGATAGGTTCTGGTTTTGTCAGTGACCACCAGATTGGAAGGTTCGGAGCGCAGGCCCGAGGGATCGCGGGCGGAGCGGCCGAGCGAGAAATTGTCCCACAGTGCGCGGAGCTGGCGGTCGGTGTCGCCATCGAGGATATCGGTGCGCACGGCTTTTCCGGCGGGCCAATAGCTTGGCATGAGGATGCCGGGGCGGAACTCGGCGGGGGCGATCATGTAGTTGTAAAACCACGTCGGCTGGAGGCGCTCATAGGTCGTCATTAGGTCGATGCCCTTCATGCCCGGCGATTCCTTGCCGTTGTAGTTGTGGCAGGCGATGCAGTTGAGGCCTTGGTCGCCTAACAGGTCATGGGCGCCATCGCGCATTTGCGGCTGCGACTCCTGCTCTGGCGGGGCGAGCTCGACCAACGGCTCCAGCTTGTCGGTTTCCGCGAAAAGCTCCGCGAGATCCGCCAAGCCCTTTTCGCCGAACTGCGGCATGCGCGTCTTCATATAGGGGCGAACGACGGCACCGTCGTAGAGGACTTTCCGCATCCACTCCGGGCGCAGCTTCGCGCCAGCCAATGTGAGCGGCGGCGGGATGCGCGAGTCGTTGCCGAGCGATTCCTCGGTGGAGTGGAAAAAGTCATCGAGCTTCGGCGAGACGCCGCCGAAGTCGTCGCGGACGTGGCAGGCGATGCAGTTGAGGCGGGTGAGGTGGGCGTTCACGCGATCTTTCGCGGCGATCTCAGTAGCGGGCTTTTCCAAGGTCTTGCGGATCGCATCCCGTTGCGCGGCGCTGAACTGGAAGTCCGGCGCCTTGCCGGGTTTTTCGGAAAGGCAGCCGCCTGTTAGATCGAGTTTCGCGAAGGGTTTGGCGGCGAGCGGCGGAGAGTTGGTATCCTTTTCCGGCTGGTGGCAAGCGGTGCAGTTGTGGGCTTGGAACGCCTTGCGTCCGGCGTCGATTCGCGCCGCGTCGGCGGGCGGTGAAGGTTTCGTCTTGTTCTCGCCTTCCAGATAGGCGGCGAGCGAGTGCGCCTCCATTTTCGTGAGCTTCATGTCGGGCATGCGGCCGGAAGGGCGGATGGCGAGCGGGGCGTAGAGGAAATCGCCGAGCGCGGCGGGCAGGTGCTTGCCGGGCAGGTGGGAAAGGGAAACCACGCCATCCTTGAGCACCTCGCGGTAAGCCTCGTCGCGCGGCGAGTGGCAGGCGACGCAACCGGCGGAGTGGAAAAGCTCCTTGCCGTCGTAGGGATCGATCTCGCCTTCCGGAAAGGCCGGAGCCGTGCCGTTTTTCAAAGAGGTAAGATAAGCGGCGATGTCACCCGCGATGGCCGAGCGTTTCTCCGGGGTCTCCGAAGCCAGCACGTTCGGCATGGTCGTGCCGTGGTGGACGGCGGCGGGATCGGCGATGAATTTCTCCATGTATTCCCGCGTCAGGCGCGCACCGGCGTTGGAGAGATCGGGAGCTGCCTTCATGTTCGAGGCGTCCATGCCCTCATGGCAGGAAGCGCAGCGCAGCTCACCCATCAGCAGCCTGCCGCTCTGCATCTCATCAAGCGGATGCTTGCCATGCAGTCCGGGGACGACGGGAGGTGCGGCGAAACAGAAACCGCCGGAAAGAAGAAGGGCGAGCGGGGAAAGGGTGCGGGGATGCATCGGGCGGCGAGGGTGTCGCATGCCCGTAAGCTAGGCATTCTCACGCCCGGCGAAAGTGAAAACAAAGCGCAGTCTCCCGCAGGATGAAAAACCGGCCGTTTTACGACCGCGCGGGAATGACCCCGGCCTCAATCCATATCTTGTGTCGCTCCCCGGCGTCCAGTCTTCGTGATCGGGCGCCATGCGCCTCGCGTCCTCCACTGACCGATTGTTCCGGGAAGCAATCCAACTGTGCGCTTCGGTTTTGAAGCCGGGTCCAGGCTTTGTCCTTTTAGGTTAGCGTGTTCAGATCGACAATTTCCAATCCCAACTCTCACAAAACGCGTAGAGTAGGATCGCCCCCGCGACAATCGCGACAAACATCATCAGAAGGAGACCCACCCGAAAGGCTCTTGCCGGATTTGCAACGGGTCTCCATCCCGCAAGGAGCACAAATGCCGATGATGGAATCAAAAAAGTCGCAGAGTAAGCAATGAATCCGGTTCTCGTCCGAGGCGTTCCGAGCAACTCCTGCCAGAAGTGATCGTTGCGTGATGAAATCGTGATCGCTCCGAGAATCAACAAATAAGCCGCGGTGCACAGACCTGCCGAAGCGAAGCGAGATTGACGAACAGAAGCGGTCATTTCATAGAGAACAGAATCTATTCGTATCCCCATCTCGGTGAAATCGGGCAGTGAAAGTTTCTTGTATGGAAGGGGGAAATCGTTGGAATATCAAGGTTTTCCCGGCGACAGGTGCGTATATCAGGGTGGTGGCGGGGGCGACGGGAGGGGATGGTTTCCCATGCTGATATTGCGGGAGCCTTGGGTTAGGGTTTCGCGGCGGCGGCGAGGTTGAGTTTGCGGATCCAAGTGTTGCGGAATTTCACGGGGTTGTGGTGACCCTGGAACTTGATCACGCCCGGCTCCGGCCCCTCCGCCGCGCCCGCGCCGGTCTTGCGCGGGATGGGGAAATCGTCGTGGATCAGCTCGCCGTTCTGATAGACGGTGATGCGGGCGGCCTCGGTCTTTTTCCCCTCCGCGAAACGGGCGGAGCGGAATACGATGTCGTAGGTCTGCCACTCGCCGGCGGGCTTGGCGACGAAGCGGTCGGGCTTCTTGAGCTTGTAGATGCTGCCGCCGTAGGACGCGGTGAAATCCTTTTCGGGGATGCCGTGCGCGTTCTGGATCTGCAGCTCGTAGCGTTTCTGGATGTAGATGCCGGAATTGCCGTCCGCCTCCACGTTGTCAGGCTTCTCCGCCTTGTTGACGTTGAACTCCACGTGGAGCTGGAAATCCCGGTATGACTCTTTCGTGACGAGGCTGTCCCACAGCGGCGAGGCGGTGAGGACGCCGTCCGCGAAAACCCATTTCGACTCCTTGCCCTGCTCCTCGTGGATGAGTTCGTGGCCTTTCTCGCCGATCAGGGTCACGGCGTCGGCCGGGCGGTCGGGCTTCGCGATGTCGATGACTCCGCGTGTGGTTTGTGCATCGGCGGAAAGAAGCCCGAGAAGGGCGGCGGCGAAGGTTGTGATTTTCATGATTCGGGCGGCATTGATATGCTGAATCGGAGCTGGAATTAAATGAACCGCAGATGGACGCAGATGGACGTTAATTTTGAAGAAATCACAGATTCATCTCTCCCATCTGCGTGAATCTGCGTCCATTTGACTCAAAAATGAAATTGAAATGTTCGTCCATCTCGCTCCGCTCGGTTGCGGTTGAAATCCTCTTCATTATTGGCTCCGAAATTAGGGTCGGGCGGTGATGAGCTTGCCCATCTCCTTGCCCATGGAATCGCCGATCAGGAAGTAGGTCTCCCAGTTGCGGAGCCAGTGGTAGTCCTGTTTCGAGGGCGACTCCTCGGGTTTCCGCTGGAAACCGCGGGTCTCGACGGCGGCCACGTTGCCCTTGAAATCGGGATACTTTTCCGCATCCGCCACGGCGAGCTGGGCTTCCATGAGTTTCTCGACCTTGGCCTTGTAGGGTGCGGTTTTGGGGATGTCCCAGCCGCCCATGCCAGTGTTGGCCACCACGAACGGCAGTTTCGCGATGCCGAGATCCTTGCGGAGGTCGTTGATGAGATGGACGAGATTTTTCTCATAAACATCCACCGCTTTCTGGTCGATGCGGTCGTTCCAGCCCTGATGCCAGCCGAAGCCGACGATCTCGTAGCCCTTGCCATCGTATTCCGGGAAATGCGACTTCAGGTCGCCGGTGATCTCTTTCACGTGGCGGAGGATCTCGGCGTAATGGAAACCCTTGTCGCCGTCCTTCTCCGGCTTCGGATATTCTTCGGAACTGGGCGGGAGGAAATTATGAACAAGCGAGCGCCCGCCCCATGCGGATTTAATCAACAGCACGGGATCCTCGTAGCGGTCGCCCATCACGAAACCGAAGCCGTATTCCGGGCCGATGTGTCCGCCGGGCGCGCCGTAGCCTGTCGTGAGCCAGCCCTTCTGCGGATTCGCCGCGTCCGAAATGTTTACGATCCACACATCATCGCGGACGACGTGCTTGCCGTCCTTGTCCACGAGGTGGCCGTAGGCCTTCGGGTTGGATTTCACACAGGATTCCATCGTGCCCGGGCTGCCCTTGAGCTGGCCGAAGCCGACCATGTTCGATTGGCCGGCCATGATGAAAATTTTCAGCTTCCCGTTGGCGGGGACGGTTTCCGCGTGGGCGGTGAATGCGAGGGCGAGGAGGAGGGTGAGCGGTTTCATGGTCTTGGTTCAATCCCGGAGGCTGCGCAGCTCTACAGGTTCTCCGTCTTTTTCGAGTTTTGCGATCAGGTTGCGGAGTGTTGCGATCTGCGGCTCGAGGCCTTTTGCCTCGCCGTGGGCGGTGAGATCCTTTTCAAGCTGCTTCAGCCGCGGCAGTTCCGATTTCGCGGCGTAGCCGTACATGGCGAGGATCTGCAGGCACCTGCCGATGCGGTCTTTCTTGCCCCACTTGTCGATCTCCATCACATCGATGCAAAGCGGCAAGCCCTCGCGGATGCGGTGTTTCGCGAATAGCTCCAGGCCGGAGAGGCGGATGCCGGCCGCGAACATCTCGCCGCTCGGTGCGGGATTCACGATCGCCGCGTGGATGGCGGGAAGGAGGGGCTTGATCTCCTCGTAGGTGAACTGTCCGTAAACGCCGCCGACCGAGCCGCGTGCGCGGCCATCCTGATTCAGCAGCCCGGCGGTGACGGCTTCGCGGAGCAGATCGCGGTCAATTCCTTCGATGGATTGTTTCAGCATGGTGCCGAACACCGCGAAGCAGAGGTAGCGTTGCTCCATGCCGCGCGGGTCTTTTTCCGACGGGCCTTTCGCGAGCATCGCGAGGAGCTTCGGCAAGGTGGGCATGGCGGGTTCGCCGATGGCGGCGAGGGCTTGTGCGGCCTTGACGCGCAGCCACATGTCCTCGTGGTCGAGAAGCGCGGTGAGTGCGGGCACCGCCTCGGCGGATTTCATGTAAGCGAGCGCGTCGCATGCGCCGAGGCGAGCGGTCAGCTCCGGTGAGTTGAGGTTTTTCACCAACACGTCCACGGGAGCGTCCTTGCGCCGGGAGAGCGCCATCGCGGCGCGGTCGCGGACGATGGGCGACCAGCTCCCGAGCGCCTCCAGGAGCTGGTCGGGCGTGAGCGCGTCGTAGGCGCCGTTGCGGTTCTTGTTGTCCCAGCCGCGCCCGTCGAGTGCCACGGCTTGCGCTTGTGTTGCGTCGAGCTGGGGGATGCCACCCGGTTTTTTTCCCGTCAGGAGGATTTTTTTCAGCGGCATCGCGTAGGCGATGAGATTTGCGCCGGTGGCGTCCCAGTTCGCGTAGCTGTCGTTCTTCATCTGCGGCGGGCCGAGGTGCGCGAAACTGCCGTCCCAGCGCCGTGCGAGATCGAAATACCATGCGCCGAACTCGCCCATCCAGGCACCCGTCGCCTGCGGGCCGGAAAGTGCCACCGCGGGCATGGCCCAGGTGATGTTGAAAAAGTTCCCCGTGTGTCCCTGATCCCTTTCGTTGCCGTGGGAGGCGAGACTCATCCGCGAGAAAAACTCCGCGTGTTCCTTTTCTCCGAGGATTGTGAAAAGCACGGCGGCCATGCCGCATTTGCCGTTGTCCTCGTGGGTCTGCATCCACTCGACATGGTCGCCGTAGGGGATCGCGCCCTTGCCCGCGTAGAACCTCAGCAGCTTCGCGCTGCGCTCGATCGCAGCGACCACCTCGGGGTCTTTCACGCCCGCTTCCCGCGCGAGGGCCATGGCGGTGGTGAGCACGATGCCCGGCGAGTTCATCATCCCGTAACCGAAAAGTCGTCCGCTAGGCTCCGCGAACTTGTGTCCCCACGAACCGACGGCGCTCTGCCCCTTCGCCGACTCCATCGCGATGCGCCGCAAGCCGGGCATGAACGATTCGTCGCCGGTCGCGATTGTGTATTCGGAAACCAGCAGCATGACGTAGCCGTAATACCAGGTGGCCATCTCATCGGTGGTGAAATTCGATGCCCACTCGGCTTCTTTTTTGATAAGCGGCAGGTATTTCGCATTGCCGGATGAGAGCAGGGCGAGGGCGTTGAGCGCGCGAGGGATGGGGTTCTGTTTCTGGCTCGAGCCGCTGGCCATGTTTTTCGCGAGCGCCTCGCAGCCCTTTTCAAAAATGAGCTTCGATTTCGGGCAATCGTAGGGAGCGGTCGCGGCATACTTTCCGAGAGCGGAAAGTTTCACGGTCACCGCCTCCTCTTTCCCCGCCCGCCAGCGGATCAGGGAAAGGTTGCCGTCGCCCGCCTCCGCCGCGGTCAGCGCCTTGCCGAACTCGGTGCGCGGATCATAAGAAAATGCTTTCCCGCCGACGCCGAGGATCACATCGCCGACGGCGAGCGTGCCGTCCGCGGGCGAGCCCTTGTCGATCTTCGTGATGGAAATCTGGCGGGCGTCGGTGGTCACCATTTTGTCGCAGAACATCCAGCCGCGGGCTCCCGTCGCGCCGAGGTTCCAATCGTGATTCGCGCCTGCGGGGATGGGGTCGCCCTTGGTGAAATCCGGCTTCTCCATCTTTCCCTGCGGCGCGGCATAGGCGAGAGGAGCGGCGAGTAGCGCGGTAAGGATCAGGCGACCGTGGTTGCGGAATAGGTTCAGATTCATGGGATGATTGCGTGAGCTTGGCGGAGGAGGTGCGCCCCGTCCATGCGCAATTCCCGCTCCGAACATCAAGGCGCCTACACTAGGGAGAAGTCGTGCCTACTTGCTTATACAACGCTCCCAAATGTCGGAACCCTGCTCCGTACATGGCACTGCGTGAAAATTTACCTTCCATCGCGGCGATCCGGTGATTCCCTCCGCACCATGCACAAGGCGCTCATTTTCGATCTGGACGGCACCCTGGTGGATTCCCTGCCCGGCATCGCCGCCTCGCTGAACCGCGCGCTCGCGCTGCACGGCCTGCCCGCCCACGGCGATGCGGCGGTGCGCGGCTTCATCGGCGATGGCGCGCGGATGCTCGTCACCCGCGCGATCGGTTTGGGAGCCTCGGCGCACATCGAAAGCATGCTGCGCTGCTTCGCGGAGGATTACGCGGTCTCCTGGCAGCACGGCACCCGGCCTTACGACGGGATCACCGCCCTGCTCGCCGATCTCCGCGCGCGCGGCGTCCCGCTCGCCGTGCTTTCTAACAAGCCCCACGCCTTCACCGCCGAGATCGTCGCGAAACTTTTCCCCGAACACACCTTCGCCGCCGTGCTGGGGAACCGCGAAGGCCTGCCCCACAAGCCCGACCCGGCCGGTGCCCTCGAGATCGCCGCCACCCTCGGGATCACCCCGGAAAGCTGCGTCCTGATCGGTGACTCCACCATGGATCTCGATACCGCCCGCAACGCCGGCATGGCCTCCATCGCCGTCACTTGGGGCTACCACGACCGCGAACGCCTGCTCGGCGCGGACAAGATCGCGGAGGATGTGGCGGAGCTGGCGGCATTGCTGGCTCACTTTCTCCCGCCCCACCTTCCCTATCCTTGTCCTATATCACCCGGCAACGCATCCACCGCATCGATCACCATCACCGCGAAAACGATCGGACGATATTAAGTTGCTGAGGTGTCATGTTCTTCCAAATCAACAATCAACAATCATCAATCATCAATCATCAATCATCAATCGTCAATCTCTCCCTCTCCTCTTGCCTCTTGAATCTTGAATCTTGTCTCCCATCCAAAATTCAAAATTCATCCCCCTCATCTTCTCTCATTCTGAAACCAAAATCCTCACCGCCTGATCCAACGGCTGCTCCTGCTTCCAGCGGCCTAGTGCCCACCTCGTTCTTGCATATGCGGTCCAAGCCCCTATGATCCCTCAATGAAAATTACTCTCGACCTGCCGGATGGTTCCTTCTCGATCACGAAGGAACGCCCGGAA
>JAYTOE010000169.1:0-5747 GCA_043747935.1 Akkermansiaceae bacterium | reverse complement strand
GTCGCGGACATCTACGCCGGGACTCTGGTGGTGAAAATTTACGCCGCCTCTTGGCTGGCACGTTGGGAGGAAATCGAGGACGTGTTCCGCGAGGCGTTCCGCCCGCAACATCTCATCTTGCGCCTGAGCCGGAACATCACGGCTTACGCGGCGGACATGGGTTTCAAGGAAGGCTTCTGCGGCGAGGTGGGAGAGGAAACCGTGGTGTTCTCCGAAAACGGCATCCGCTTCGAGGCGGCGGTGCTGAAAGGCCAGAAAACCGGGTTTTTCCTCGATCAACGCGACAACCGCTCCCGCGTCGAATACCTCGCCGCCGGGCGCGATGTGTTGAACGTCTTCAGTTTCACCGGCGGGTTCTCGCTCTACGCGGCTAGGGGCGGGGCACGATCGGTGACCGATCTCGACATCAGCCGCCACGCGCTCGACAGCGCGGCGCGAAATTTTTCCCTGAACCCATCGCTGGCCGCCGTGGAGCGCCACGCGGTGCAGGCGGATGCCTTCCGCTGGCTGGAGGAAACCGGAGAAAAATACGACCTCATCATCACCGATCCGCCCAGCCTCGCGAAACGGGAATCCGAACGCGAAGGCGCGGCGCGGGCATACGCGCGGCTCAACCTCGCGGCTCTGCAGCGGCTCCGACTCGGCGGGATCCTCGTCGCTGCCTCATGCTCGGCGCATGTCTCGGCGGAGGAGTTTCATGGCGCGGTGGAGGAGTCCTTGCGGGAAAACGGCAGGCCGTCCCGGGAGCTCTGGCGCCAAGGCCACGCGCCGGATCACCCCGCCCGTTTCCGCGAGGCGGAATATCTCAAGGCGGTTTGCGTGGAGGTGCCCTGAGAGGAACCGCGATTTAGAAATCGCGACCTGCATGGCGAAATACCAGCAATGCCCGCTCCCATTGCAGACGTGGTTTCTAAACCACGGTTCCTTTCGTGCCTGAAGGCTTGCGGCATGGATTGTGATGTCGATACTTCCCCCGACATGGGTCTGGCGGAGCGAGAATATTCGAAAAGTAGCGGGAAGATGGGGCAACTGACACCCGTGGTGAAAGGGCTGCTAATCCTGAACATCGCGATCTTCTTCACCGACTTTCTGGTGTTAGATTTCGCGATCCGAAACCGCTTCGCTTTCACGATCCAATCCGCGCTGCTCGAGTTAGGCGTGTGGGAATTCGTCACCTTCCAGTTCATCCACGCCAACGTCGCCCACATACTATTCAACAGCATAGGCCTGTTTTTCTTCGGCCCGTGGATGGAGCGGTGGTGGGGGCCGAAGCGCTTCCTCTTCTTTTACCTCGTCTGCGGTGTGGGCGGCGCGGTGTTTTACTCGAGCCTGGTGCTGGCCGGTGCCCTGCCGGGCAGCAACCTACAAACTGGCTTGGTCGGCGCCTCGGCCGGGATTTACGGTATCCTCATCGGTGTCGCAGTCATTGCCCCGGCCATGCGCGTTTCACTGCTTTTCCCGCCCGTCACACTGACGATGCGCCAGCTTGCCCTTGCACTCATGGCCATTTCGATCGGAGCCATCGTCCTGAAACTCGGCGGCAACGAGGGCGGCGAGGCCGGTCACCTCGGCGGGGCGATCATGGGTTTTGTCCTGATGAAAACTCACGGCTGGATGGGCTGGATGCAACGCAAGACCAGCTCCCCGCGCGGCCGCCCGGCCTCCGATTTCACACCGAAAATCCGCCCGCGCACCATGGTCGATCTCCACGGGCAAACGGAAGTGGACACGATCCTCGAGAAGATTTCCCGCGAAGGCTTCCAGAGCCTGACGGACGAGGAGCGCGATGTGCTCCACCGCGCGGCGAAGAACAGCGAACAAAACGGATGATGACGGATGAGGAAATGATCAACGGAAACGGCGTGTCTGAGTTGGAACGCCTGCGCGCCATCATGCACCGGCTGCGTGCGCCGGGCGGCTGCCCTTGGGACGCCGAGCAGACACACGAATCGATCGTGCCAAACCTCATCGAGGAGGCCTACGAAACGGTGGACGCGATCCAGCGCGGCGACGACACCGACATCCGCGAGGAACTCGGCGACCTCCTGCTACAGGTCTTTTTCCACAGCGAAATCGCGCAGGAAACCGGCCGCTTCGATCTAGATGCGGTGGCGAAAGGCATTTCCGACAAGTTGATCCGCCGCCATCCGCATGTCTTCGGCGAGACCGTCGCGGACGATCCCGATGCCGTTCTGAAACAGTGGGACGCGATCAAGCGCGGCGAGAAAGGCGAGGTCGACGTCCCCTACCTTCACGGCACCGGCAAAGGCCTGCCTGCCCTCGTCCGTGGCGCGAAGCTCCTGAAAAAAGCCGCCAAGGTCGGCTTCGATTGGCCGGTGGAGACCGGCGTGATCGCCAAGATCCGCGAGGAATTGTTAGAACTCCAATCCGCCATCGATGCCCAGGACATGCCTGCCGTCGAGGAGGAGATGGGCGACCTACTTTTCTCCGTCGTGAACCTATCCCGTTTCCGCAAGATCGACCCCGAAGTCCTCATGGCCCGCGCCAACAACGAGTTCGAGCGCCGCTTCGGCGAGATGGAAAAAATCCTCAAGGCCGACGGGAAAACCCTCGAAGACGCCAGCCTCGGCGAAATGGAAGACGCGTGGGCCGCCGCGAAGTTGCGGGGCTTCTGAGATCAGGTCGTTCGCAAGGCTTTCCTCTACGGGAGAAATGCCAGCCCCATGATCACGAGCTGCGAAAGGATGAACGCGGAGAGCCAGAAGAACGCGGCATCGGTGAAGCCATAGGAGTGGAGGCCGATGCCGAGCATGTTCGTGCCGAACCATGACCAGGAGGTGATGATGTTTCCAAAGACCGCCATGACCATCATGCCGCGCTCCTTCACCATGCCGCCCCAGCGGGCGTGGAGGATGATCGCGTTCCAGATCACGATGAGCAGCGCACCGTTTTCCTTGGGATCCCAGCCCCAAAACCGGCCCCATGACTGATCCGCCCAGATGCCGCCCAGCACCGTGCCGATGAAGCTGAAGAGCACCGCAAAGCACATGACTCCAAAGGTGATACCAGCAAATAGCCGGGCCAGATGTGCATCCATTCTTCCCAGCAGCCGCATGAGCACATAGATGATCCCCACGGCGCCGGCTACGAATGTGGCCACGTAACCCATGGTCACCGTCACCACGTGAGTGGCCAGCCAGCCATTCGTATCCAGCACGGCGGACAGCATGATCATGGTGTCCCCGTCCAAGGACAGGTAGTGTGCGATCATCAGGGAACCGAATCCAACCATCGAAGCCACTGCGGTGCCAATGCCTTTTTTAAACAGCAACTCGACGACCAGCCCAAAGGCCATAGCCCCCCAGCCGATGAAAATAGCAGAGGAGTAGAGATTGGTCACTGGTGGACGTCCTTCGTGGATCATGCGGTAAATGATTCCGGCGCTCAGCAGTGCAAAAACCACCACCATGGCGACGAAGGCGGACTTGCGCGCCCATTCAAATTTCACCTCTCCGATCCAGACCAGCAACACCAGCAGAAAAGCAATAACGCACAAATTCATGCCCCGGTAAAACGGCTCAGCTTTGTTGAAGAGTTGCTCAGTCCGCGCTCGGGGCAGTTTTGAAGCGGCATCGGGATCGGCTTCGATAAGTTTCGTATAGGCAGCGATGGCGGCAGCGGCCCTAGCGCCGTCTCCGCTGCGCCATGCTGCTGCCATGTCCGCCCAGCCCTGAAGCATGGGCGGGGCCGCATCAGTCGTCATTCCTTTCACTGCACCCAGCACTGTATTCCATGATTTCCCCGGGATCAAAAGCGGGCTTCCAGTCGCGTCATTGGCCTCATTGGGGTCAAGTCTGCTGCGGTAGTCTTTCAGCGATGCGGCAAAGTCATTTCCGGCACAAGGCCCCAGCACGGTCCGCAACGTGAGATAGAGCTGCAGGCTCTGGGAAAGCTCTCCCACACTGCGCTCATAAGCATTGCGCACTTCCACCTTTTTAGCCGAAATCCGCTGGGCTTCGACCATGAATTTTTGTAGCTGGCCGGCCATTTCGTTGTAGGAAAAGCGCTTGCCGTCGGTGACATCCGCCTTGCGCTCCATCGGGAGCTTCAACATGGTCTTCAAATCGGTGTTGTCGATGCTGAAACAGGGCCGGGTGTCCGCCAGACTGGCATCGGTCATCAATTCCATGAGCCACGCCACCGCCGGGATTATTTTCGGAGAGTCGAAATATCCCTTCCATGGCTGAAGATTGAGCCGTTGCTTATGGTTGATGACGAGCAGGGAATTCCGGGCGAGAGAATCCAGTGCCTGATGCCGTCCCTGGTAGACGACTGGAATGCGGCCCGCGGCCACGAAGGGCATATCCCCTTCCTTGTCACGTGGCGGCACGAAACCGGATCACACCCAGATGGCTAATAGCGCCGGGATGATGTATGGGATGATCTTATTCATACTAAAGGTGCAGGGAGTGGAGCTACGTTCGAAGTGCGCTGCGGTTCATAAACCGCACAAGATGGAGCAGGAAGTGGCGGATGAGGCCATAGGCCACCACCACACAACCAAAATACGGCACGAACCATGACGGATTCTTAACCACCTGCAGTCCGGTAGACCCAGAGGCCTTATCCATTTGCGCCTGGAACATGGTGAGCTGCTGGTCCTTGAGACGGAGCGGATAATTCATATAGATCTCCACCTCCCGCTCCTCCGGCTTGCTGCCGTTGGCACCGGGCATCTGGAGCTTCACCCTACTACGAAAGTCCTTGGGAATGTCCGTCCCCTCGTACTTATCATGTGTGACGCCCAGCAGCGTGACTGAAAGTGGATGATAGCTGCGGAGCGGGCGCAGCTCAAGGTGCCATGTCTTGCCACCATAGTCAAATGCCTGCCGCAGCAGCCCGGGATGCACCAGCCATGAACCCGCGGCTTTGGCGGTGCCATCTAGGCTGACGACCGCTCCGGGCATGTTCCGGCCATCCATGGTGCGGTCCTCCGGCAGTTCCTCCGTGAAGTAGGCATCCCCTACCCTTCCCGGCGCCAGCACTGGCGGTGAGCTGTCCGTGATCGGCTGATCCGCTTTCACCCGCATGGCGGCGAAGCGCATGGCGGAACGCTCCTTCATCATGGGCGGCGGGTCGCTCCACATCTGAATCATACCGTCTTTCAGCCCCTTTCGCAGGTAGGCAGCGACCGCTGCCGCCTTACCCTTATCCTCCATAGCCTTGCGCGCCCCGCCCGTGATGTCATCGACCGGGGAGATGCCGGCCTGCTTCAGCGCTTCCTCCCAGATATGGCTGCGCATGGCCTGTTCCTTATCGGACTCTGCTAGCACATCCAGTTCAGCGGCATCACTGTAGGTGGCATCCACGGTGGCAAATGCCTGCCGAAGTTTTCCTTCCAGTTCCTGGGCCTTCCGCCGGTCCACCAGCATGGTATTCACCTGCCATGAATTGATGGTAACCTTGAAGGGAAGCTCCGGCGGGCTGAATGTGGCACCTGCTTTCAGCATCTCTGAAGGGATGGCGACTGTCCTTTCCTTACCCTCCCCTGCGTCCGTGGTGAAGGCCAGCTCAAAATCAAAATGCGCCTCGGAGTAGCTCTTGGTTTCCCCCTCCTGGAGAGAAAGGAATGACTCCCTAGCCATCATGTCCGTGGCCAGCTGACCGATGAGCAGCATGGCGATGCCGATGTGCGCAAAGTCCACGCCGAGCTTCACGCCCGTGGGGAGGCGTGCGGCTTTATCTAGGGTCATCTCCAGAGCGAGGATTCCAAAGAAAACCGCCAC
>JAYTOE010000168.1:0-33218 GCA_043747935.1 Akkermansiaceae bacterium | reverse complement strand
TGGCAGAAGGCGACGGCGCGGCGCATGGGTGCCTCGTCGCCGGGGAGGTGCTCGGTGACGCCCTGCTTGGAAAGGGCTTTCCAGCAGCCGATGATGCGGGCGGCGTCATCGACCTTGAGGGAGTTGTTCTCGTCTTTGAGCAAGCCCTGGATGCGGGCGCTGACGTGGGAGCTGTTGATGGCGAGGACGAGGACTTTGTAATCGGTGAGGAGTTTCAGCTCCACGGCCTCGGAGAAGGTGATGAGGTGGAGCTGTTTCCCGTAAAGCGCCTCATCGTCCATGGAGCAGAGGGTGATGCTGTCGCGCTCGGCGCTGGCCTTCGCCATGTTTCCGTAGATGCGCGGGGTGGCCGTCATGTAGAGGCGCTTCGCGGAGCGGATGAACGCGGCATCGTGGATTTTCACAAAGTTGGATTCCTTGTCATCCTCGAAGACGGCTCCCGTGGTGCGGTGGGCTTCATCGCAGACGATGAGATCGAAGTCCGCCATGCCATGGAGGTTCTGGGCGCGGCTGACGACATCGATGGAATGGTAGGTGGAGAAGACGACGGACATGTGGTCGGCGTCGTGGCGTTTCCCCATCTCGTAAGCGAGGCGCTTGGCATCGGTGGTGGCGGGGTATTGGAGTTCGTGGGCGAAGGTTTCCACGATGTCCTCGTCCTTGTTGCTGCGCTTTTTCCCGACCTCGGCATCGGAGCAGACGGCGAAGGAGCGGAGCGGGATGGCGCTTTCCTGTGTCCACTCGGTGAGGGTCTGGGAAAGGAGGTTCAGGCTGGGGACGAGGAAGAGGACGCGCTTGTTATTCCCGGCGAGTTGCTCGGCGATTTTAAGGGAGGTAAAAGTCTTCCCGGTGCCGCAGGCCATGATGAGCTTGCCACGGTCGGCGGACTTGAGGCCGAGCTTGACGTTCTCCACGGCGGAGACCTGGTGCTTGAGGAGGGTTTTCTTTTCCTTGAGCGCGGCGGGCTTGCTGGGGGCGTATTTCTCCCAGTCGATCTGGGAGTTTTCGAGATCATGGAGGGTGATCCTGTTCGTGGGAGTCGTCTGACCCTCCAGGGATAGTTCGGCGTTCTCGCTCCAGTCGTTGGTGGTGGTAACGATCGTGCGGTAGGTGAACACGCTTTTCCCGGATTCGTTGAAGAAGCTGTCGATATCGGCTTTCTTCACCCGGTAGTTCTCCGCATAGCATTTGCACTGGATGGCATGATATTCATATGTGCCGGAGACTTTGGCGACGAGGTCGATGCCCTTGTCCTTGGCGTTGAAGCCGAATTGCGCGGTTCCGACTTCGTTCGCCCAATCGGAGAAGAGCCAGACATCCGAGTAGTAGTTGGCGTATTTCGGCTCGTTGCGGAAGTAGGTGCGTATGAGTTCCTCGAAGTAGGTGCCCTTTTCGCGCTCGGTCTGGGAGGTGGCGCGGTAGGCGGAGAGGATCTTCTGGAGAGGCGTTTCCGGGTGCTTGTTTTGGTCGTCCGACATGAGATGGGGCGCCTATGGGAATGGCGTGCTTAGTTCTAACCGCCTCCGGCGGGACGGGAAGGGCAAAGTGAAATCCCCCAGCCGGTAACCAAGGCACGCGGCGGACAGGCGTCCGCCGCTCCTTGCCTTTTCCACTCCTGCAGAAAGCTACGGAAACCCTGAATACGGGAGGGTGGGGGATTGGCTCAAACCAGCACGCGCAGGAATTCCTCGGGGTGGTCGATGAGGTAGGTGGGTTTCTCTTTTTCGAGGGACTCGCGGGAGTTGAAACCCCAGCTCACGGCGGCGTGGGGGATCTTGGCTTTCTGGGCGGCTTTCACGTCGCGGAGCTCGTCGCCGATGTAGAGCAACTGGCTGTGGTCGAGGGAAAAGGTCTTGCGGATGGCGCGGAGGTGGCGGTGTTTCCCGGTGAGCTTGGAGGTGGAGGAGACGAACTCGAAGAGATCCCGGATGCCGTGGTTGCGCAGGAAGACATCGACGTTGGCGGTGGTGTTGGAGGTGAGGATGCCGAATCTGTCGGTGCGGTTGCGCAGCTCGGTGAGGGCGTCTTTCATGCCGTCGATGAGCTGGAGGCGGTCGATGTTGGTGCGCATCATGCCGGTGCCGCGGGCGATGATCGAGGGTACGCGGCGTTTCGGGATTTTCAGCACGGAGAGGATTTCCTTGAGAGAAAGGTGTCGCAGGCCGGCCATCTCATGTTCCTCGACCTGGCGTATGCCGTAGTCGGGTGCGAGTTCGTTGAAGATTCTCCGCGACTCGCCGAGGGTGTCGGCGATGGTGCCGTCGAAATCGAAAATGAGCGATCGGTAAGTCATCCTTGCTTGAAACTGGATTCCCGGCTCCGCGTTAGCCAGCCAAAATCGGTGACAACTTTCTCACGGCGCGATCAATCCCAGCGGCGTTTGTTCAGCCAGCGTTCGACATCGCGGAAAATCCCGTCGCGCTTCTCGTCATACATGAGGAGGTGGTAAGCGTCGGGGTAGTTTTTATAGGTCATGGGGACGGAGGAAGGGATGCGGTCGATGAATCCGCGCATGTCGGAATCGTCGTTGAAGTAGTCCTTTCCACCGTGAAGCACGAGCACGGGAATCTCCATCTCCGCCGCGCAGGTGTTCATACCGTCGATGAGGTTCGCGAGCGTACCGAGCAGACGCAGGGTGTGCTTCTCGATGTGGTAGGAGTTCTTTTTTGCCTGATTCAGATGTTTGGATTCCTGCGTCATCTGAACGTCCTGACTGGGGGCGATGGCTTCAAGGGAGACTCGGGCAAGGGGCAGGGTGTTGGCGGTCGTCTCGACGAGCGCGATTTTCCATGGCTCCACATCGTCCTTGAAGCGGACGATGGGGGAGGAGAGCACCAGCCCGTCGCAGGGCGGCTTGCCGTCGGGTGCTTCGCGCAGGGCGTGGGTGGCGATCAGCGCTCCCATGCTTTCTCCATACCAGATGATCTTGGCGTCGGGGTGGCGTTCCCTGACGAGTTGGGTGAACGCCTCAAGATCCGCATACCATTGGGAGGGATCGCCGATGTCGCCGCGCCGGGATTGGATGGGATCGCTGCCCTGGCCGCGCACCTCGTAGGCGTAGAGCGCGGTATTCGGCTGCCTTTGGAGAAGGTGGTTGCCGAGGTTCGCGTAGTCCACCGAGGCACCGCAGAAACCGTGGATGCCGATGACCACGACATCCGGTTCCACGCCCTTTTGCTTCCAGGTGCGGTAGCCGAAAGTATCGGACTCGCCTGAGCCTTCCTTGGCGTAATTGACCATGATGTCGTCCGGAGCACAGCCTGCGGCGAGAACGCCGAGCGCGAGAGTCAGGAGAAAACGGCGATTTCGAATTACCACTGGCCTAAATTGTCCCATCTCTCAGTCTATTGCAACCCCGCAGGCCGATCAAACCTTCCCGGATGGGATCCTCATTTTTACGAAGAATTTACCCTCCAAAATCGGATATTTGATTTGATTACCGGGGAAATCGTCTATGAAGGTGATCGTAAAAAAGCAGCAGAGGATTCCCATGAAACACACATCGATTTTTCCCGTCGTTCTTATCTTCACCACCGTGCTTTCGCAGGCGGCTCCCCGGTTGGTGGTCTCCACTCCATCGCTGGCGCCGGACTCGAAGATCGATCTAATTTTCGAGCAGCCGGTGGTCACCCAGGAATCCCTCGGCAAGGAAACCGACAACAAGCTCGTCACCACCAAGCCGCCCCTGCCGGGGAAACTTTTCTGGAAAGCTCCGACCATTGCGGAATACCGCCCGGACGCCATCCCCGCGCTGGGAACCGAGTATGCTTTCTCGACAGTGAAGGGTGCAAAGCATCTCGATGGCAGCGCGCTGGGCGATGGTGTATTCGCCACCGCGTTGACGGAAGCATTCCGCATTCAGACCACGCAGATCATGGATCGTTGGTCTGAGGATTACTCAAACTCCACGGCCACATGGATGATCGTGTTCAACGATGATGTGGATCCCGCGGCGGTCGCCGGATTCTTCACGTTCTCCTCGGTCGATGGACAGCGCGTCGCGCCGAGCGTCCGATGGGCGACGGCTCAGAGCGCAGGCTACTTCCGCACGGGATACCTGACATGGGCGAACCGCATCGATCCCACCAAACAGCAGGCGGAAGTGGCCTTGGATGCGCCTGTAAAAAACATCTTGCTGGTGACTCCGGACTCGCCGCTGCCGGTCGGTAAAAGCTGGGAGCTCAAATTACTAAAAGGCATGCCGAATGTGTTGAAAGGCGCGAAGCTCGGCGAGGATTCGTCCTATGCGATCGGCGATGTGGAGCCGTTCAGCATGACGCAGATCAACCCTTACGTTTCCACCGACTCGCCGCGTTCGATCACGCTCGGTTTCAACGAGAAGCTGCCCGAGAACGTCGATGCCTCCATGATCTCGGTGACGCCCGCAGTTGAGGGCATGGCTCTGACCACGGATGGCAAGTCGTTGAGCATCGTCGGCAATTTCTCCACGCAGGATAATTACATCGTCCGCCTTGAGGACGGCTTTGTCTCAATGGGCGGTCGGAAGCTAGTCAATCCCGGAAACACGGAGGTGAAGTTCGAGCGGCTCGCCGCAGAGCTTGCGCTACCCTCGGAAGCGGAAGGTCAGCTCGCGAAGGGTCTGCGGAAATACGCGATCAGCACGGTGAACCTCTCGAAGGTTACGATCCGGGTGAAACGCCTCACCGGCAAGGGTTCCGTCCGCGCCTTCCAGGGATACCGCAGCTACACCGGACGCGGGCCGAACTACACGAACATCGAGCCGACTTCCGTGCTGCCCTACGCGCTGGTGCCCGGCGAGACGATCCTTGAGAAGGAAATTGAGCTCGGGACTGCGGTGGACACCGGCAAGGACATCGAGCTTTCGTGGGACGAGCTTCTGCCGAAGGGTACGGATTTCGCGTCGCTCTTCGTCGATGTGATCGGCACGCCGCATCCGGAGGCGAACGCAGAAGGCCGCCGCGCCGCGCAGGCCATTGTGCAGCTCACCGACATCGGGCTGGCGTGGAAATTCACGGACAGCGAGGCGCTGGTATTCGCGTTCTCCTGCGAGACCGGGAAACCCCTGCCCGGCGTGACGCTCGGCAGCTACGGCGAGGACGCTGAGAAGCTCGGCGAGGTAGTCACCGACGCGAACGGCATCGCCAAGGTCGTGCGCAACGCCGACGTTCGCCACATCCACGCCACGCTCGGTGCGGACACCTACACGGCACCTTTCGATGACACGCTCGATCAGGTGAGCATGTGGTATTTCCCCGTCCGCTACTCGTGGATGAAATCCTTACGGGAAACGCGCCGCGCGTTCCTTTTCACCGAGCGCTCGCTCTATCGCCCCGGCGAGAAGGTGCGGATCAAGGGGATCGTCCGCGACCAGCTTGGCAACGCGATCGCTCTTTCCAAACAGAAGCCCGCCCGTGTTGTAATCATCGATCCGGAGGAAAAGGAGATCTTCACCCAGCCGGTGACGATCTCAGCGCTCGGCTCATTTGACCTCACCTACACGTTGCCTGCCGAGAAGGTCGGCGAACATACGATCAAGCTGGAATTCCCCGAGGAACTGGAGCTTGCGGAGAAGACCGAGGATTGGGAAGAGCAGAACGCCCTCACGGAGAGCGCGTCCTTCAGCCTGCCGCTGCGCGTCGAGGAGTTCCGCCGCAATACCTTCGAGATCGCGCAGAAAATCGACACCCCGCAGATCGGAGCTAAGGAAATTTCCGCGAAACTTACCGCCACCTACTACCAAGGCCAGCCCGTCGCGGCGGGTGGCGCGAAGACCTTCAGCGAGATCACGGACACGAATCCCTATCCCGAGCGTTACCGCGATTTCCTTTTCGGAAACCACAAGGCCGACGACTGGCGCTACTGGTATCACTACTTCGGATACCGCGACCGCGAAGCCGATAACGAGGTGACAAGCACGACCTTCGATTCCGATCAGACGCTTTCGAAAGAGGGCTTCGCGGAGGTCAAGGTGAACCTGCCCGAGGGCGATTTCCCGCAGACCCGTGAGGTCAGCATCGCCACCGAGGTGACGGATGCGAACAACCAGACGCTCACCGCACGCTCCACCGCGACGGTGCATCCGGCCTCCCTGTATGCGGGGATTTCGCGGATGGATCGTCTGGTCAGGGTGGGGGATGATGCTCCGTTCCGGCTGGTCGTGACCGACACGGAGGGCGAGCCGGCCAAGGCGGATGTCACGCTCACGGCGACCCTGGTCCGCCAGGTGCACACGAACACGAAGACATCGAACGAGGAGGGCGAGACCGTCACCGAGAGTGAACCGAACGACGAAACGGTGTTTACCCGCGAGTTCATCGTGCCCGCCGCTGCCTCCGCGAAGGAGGGCGCGGCGTTTCCTGTTTCCCCTACGAACTCCGGCCTGCATTTCCTCACCGTAAAAGGCAAGGACGCCGAGGGACGCGAGTTCGCCACGGTCACGCGTTTCCATGTTTATGGAGCGGACGAGTATCCATGGAAATACGAGGACGGCATCCGCATCAAGCTGGTTTCCGAGAAGAAATCCTACAAGCCCGGCGACACCGCCCGTGTGCTTGTGCTCTCGCCCATCGAGGGCACGGCCTTGGTCACGATCGAGCGCGAGAAGGTGCTGAGCTCCTACATGACGGAGATCAAGGCGGACAATCCCGTCATCGAGATTCCGCTCACCGACGATCACGCGCCGAACGCCTACGTCTCCATCCTCATCGTGAAAGGTTCCGCCGAGTCCGCACGCGACATCAAGGAGCCGCAACTCCGCCTGGGCTACTGCGAGTTGTTGGTCGAGAACCAGCGCGAGCGTCTCGAAGTGGCGATCAACAAGCCAGCGGAAAGCTATCGCCCCGGCAACGAGATCACACTGGTCGGCACGGTGAAAAACGCCGAGGGCAAGCCCGTGGCCGGAGCGGAGGTGACCTTCTACGCGGTGGACGAAGGCACGCTCGCCGTCATGGGTTACGACACCCCCGATCCGATGGCGTTCTTCTACGATCCCCGCCAGCTCTCCGTGGAGGCGGGCACTTCCTTCCACAGCTTCATCACCGAGAACGAGGAATACCGCTCCTTCCACAACAAGGGCTTCTTCATCGGCGGTGGCGGCGATCTCAGCAAGCTCGCCGACCTGTTCCGGAAAAACTTCGATCCCTGCGCGGCGTGGGCGCCGACCCTTCTAACAAATGCCGATGGGAAGTTTGCCCACACCTTCGCACTTCCCGACACGCTGACCCGTTACCGCGTGATCGCGATCGCCCACCACGGCGGCGCGAGCTTCGGCCACACGGAATCCGCCGTGCTCGTGAAAAAGCCACTGATGCTTGAGCCGAAGCTGCCCCGCTTCGCCCACCAGGGGGATCTGCTCAACACGCAGGTCATGGTGCAGAACGCGTCCGGCAGGAAAGCGACATGGGAAGTCACCTGCGCCATCGGGGGCGGGGAGGGGACATCACCCGCCAGCTTCGTCGGCTCACACCAGCAGAGCCTCACGCTTGCCGACGGTGAGTCCGCCGCACTCGTTTTCCCGATCCGCATCGATAACACCGGCGAGGTCGCGGTCTCCTACAGCGCGAAGCCGCTTTCCCTCCCGGATGGGGAACTCACCCCCGAGCTTTCCGCCTCGCTCTCCGATGGCGTGCGTGAAACCTTCGTCTCCCATTTCCCGATGCCCCTCCTGCGTCAGGTGAAAGCGGTGCGCCTCACCGCCGGATCGAACACGGATCTGCGCGGCCTTCTTTCCAAGGAACTCGCCACCGCCACGGGCAGCGTCGAACTGGAGTTCGCGACCTCGCCGCTCGTCGAGATCGCGTCTTCGGTCGATTACCTGCTCCAATATCCCTACGGTTGCGCCGAGCAGACCAGTTCCTCGCTGATGCCATGGCTCGCGGTGAACAACCTGCGCCCCTACGTCCCGGCCTTCGCGAAAAAGTCCGAGAAGGAAGTCGCGGCCGCGATCCAAGCCGGTGTCGCGCGCCTGCTCAGCATGCAGCACCCGAACGGCTCCTTCGGCTATTGGCCAGGTGACGAGGAAACGAATGATTGGGTCACGCCCTACGCCGGATTGGTGCTTACGCTCGCCTCGCAGAACGGCGGCAACGTGCCTCCCTCCGCGTTGGAAACCCTTTCCCAATACCTCATCGAATCCCTGCGTGGAGCCGGTGAGGCGAAGGCCTCCGCCGAACTGGAAAACCACGCCCGCTCGCTCTACACGCTCGCCCTCCTCGGCAAAGCCCAGCCGCCTTACCACGCGCTGATGACCGAGAAACTGCCCGCCATGAGCACCAGCGCCCGCGCCCTCCTCGCCGCTGCCATGGCCGTCGGCTCCGAAGGCCGTCCCAAGGTGCTCGCCGCCGCCAGCGACATCCTGAAATCCAAGGTTTCCTACAAGCCGCTGGAAGGCGAATACTGGTCGCCCGGAAACGATGGCATCGCCGCCGAGCTGATCGCAAGGATCGCCATCGACCCGAACTCGAAGGAAGTCCACGCGACCCTCGACAAGCTCCTCAAGGATCGCAACCCCTACGGACATTGGCGCAACACCTGGGCGAACGGCTGGAGCATGCTTGCCGTTTCCCAATACGCCGCGCAACAATCGCTGTCCGATGAACCCGTGAATCTCGTCCTCGAAACGAATGCCGGCACCGAGGAATTCACCCTCACCAAGGATCAGCCCACCGCCGCGTTATCCCTGCCGCTCGATCCGGCGGGCGGGATGACACTTTCCTCCTCCTCCTCCGCCTTCGTGCGCATGAAGGTTTCCGGCAAGCCCGCCATCGCGCCGATGGCTCCCGTCGCGAAGAACGGCCTCTCCATCGACCGCTTCTACGAGAAAGTCCTCCCCAGCGGCCAGACCGAAGTCCTCACCCAGCCCGCCCTCGGCGACCTGATCCGCGTCACCCTCCGCGTCACCCTGCCGGAGGACGACACCCGCTATCTCGTCGTCGATGATCCGCTGCCCGCGTCGTTCGAGGCCGTGAACACGGATTTCTCCTCGCAGTCCGGCGGCCAGACCATCCAAACCAGCGAGAACGATTGGAACATCTCCCACTCCGAGCTCCGCTCCGACCGCGCCGTGTTCTTCATGGATTACATATCGAGCAAGGGCACCTACAAACTCACCTACCTCGCCCGCTGCACCGTCGGCGGCGAGGTCAACGTCCCGCCCGCCAAGGTCGAGTCGATGTACGATCCCGAAAGCTTCGCCCTCTCAGCTACGCAGAAATTCTCCACGAAGTGAGGGCTGGGAATTTCCCGCTTGCCGGAAGACACGCGCTTTGGTTGCTTGTCGTCCGGCGAAAGCCGCTGTAGCTCAGGGGTAGAGCAGCTCATTCGTAATGAGCAGGTCGTCGGTTCGAATCCGACCAGCGGCTCCAGATTTAGTAACCTTCTGATCGCCAACCATTCGATACGATGAAATCGCCACTATCCATCTTCCTGATCTCCGCATTCCTGCCACTTATGTTGCCGGTGAGTGCGGCACCTGAAAAATCCGAGATATCAGCCGATAAGAAACCCGAAGATCAGGAGGTGGCGAGTCTCAAGACCCAATTGACACGTATCCGGGCTGCGCTTCTGAAGGAGCATGAAATGACCCGACATGATATGGCGCGAGGCTACCTTTACCCACGCAAGGTCTTGGAACAGGTCAATGACATCAAAACCGATGGATTGCCTGCGGACCTCGTGACTGCGATCGCATCACTCAAAGAAGCGTCTGCTAGAGAGTGCGCCCACATCAAAGAAATGCCTGCGGACGATGGCGGGGCGGTGATTTGGATGACTGACATGCAGGGAGATGAAAAGGAGAAAGAATCCAGCACTGACGGCAAGTCCTTCACCGCAGGCTCCATCTATGGTGGCGTCATGTTCGAGATTGCAGAAGGTAAGGTATCCCAAATTTTCATCGGAGCCGGGGCTGAATAAGAATGAGGATTGTTTATGCTATCAGCGGATCGAGATCCTAGGTCAGCTTCAATCGTCAGTGAAACCGATCAGAACCGGCCTTGAAAGTGACGATCAACTCTTGATAAAGCGGTTAGGCGAGGAAACTCTCGCCAAGGGGGTTGATTTTAGCAACTTGTCCAGCAGATCCCAGTTCTTGCTTTCGCAAGCCGATTTGAGTTGAGACCGGGAAATGAGGTTTTCAGGCTTCGGTTCCATTGGGGCAAAGTCATCCATACCTTGAAAGTTAGGGTGTCTCTTTGACGACAGCTGGAGCCTTCAACCATTTGACCAATTGGAATGAGGAATCCTTCGGCGTGATCTCGGCGGTTCCTTCCTTGGGTGCTTCTCCTGATTCCCAATCGTGACTCACCATTCGGACTACCCAGCCTCCCTGATCATTCCTTTTGATCCATTCTTCCACCCAGAAGTCGCTTTTGCCTGGGCTGGCCGTCCAGCTAACTTTATCGCCCTCTTTTCCGGGACCTGCCAGTGCCTTGGAAAATTTGTAAACGAAGGATTGTTTCTCCCAGCGGAAGATCCGGAACGAAGGGGGAGAGACATCGCTTCGAGCCGCTGGCACCACCAGTTCGATGGCTCCGTCTCCATCAATGTCGCCCGCGATATGGGGCATGCTCTCCCCCATATTCCAATTCCCAAAAGCGAATTCATGGCTCGGATCCTTGGTCTGAGGGCTAGACCATATTGTTTTTTGCGCGGCGTCACCCACCACCAGTTGATAAAAGTCCCCTGCATCATTCGTGCTGGTTTTCTTTGGCTCGATGTTCTCAGGTGTTCCATCGCCATTCAAATCGACTTTGAGCACTGGATAATCTTTGGCGAGGACGCTGGCCGGGCTCAAAAGGGCTAGGCCTAATCCTGCTATCAGGCCAAGCCTGCTTTTTCGATTCGACTCGCCGAACTCGGCTATGGGTGACGCATTCATGGAGTGGTAGTTTGTTCTCACTGTGCATCAAGTTTGAGTGAATCGGAGCGATGACAGCTAAGGCAGCGGCACCAATTTCCAATCTTCTGCTTGTGTGAAATCTCGGGCGGAAAAGCACCAAACCACCGCCTTTTTACCAGCGAGATAAGCGGCATCCTTGCGTGCCTTGCGATAAAGATTGATGCGTGCCGATGTCGCGCCGCTGCCACGGACTGCGATCACATCCGGCATGAAGCCGAGTGCCACGCCCAGGTGATCAGGCAAGCCCCCGCCTGTGGCCAGCATGTCGCCTCCTGCGTGAAACACGAGGCAGTGGCTATCGCCCAAAAGCAATACAGGCGAGGCCGGATCCGCTGCTGGCGGTGTCTTGGAGCCTGCCGATTCAATCACCGGTGTGAACTCCAGCGTTTCCGTAGTGCCTGCTGGCGCGAGGTCGCCCTGGAAAGTAATCGTCGTCGGAGTGCCAGCCGTAGGGGGAGTGGTATTGGCGGGTGCTGCCAGTCCTGGTATGTCCGCCCGCAGTTGTGCGGCGATTGTTTTGGCCATCAAGCCGCAAGTCGCAGGTGTGTAATGGGAATCGGTGCGACAATAAACCGGATCACCTTCCGTCCCCGCTTTGGAGGCCGTTTGGGCTAAAAGTTCGCGAGTTTCGATCACACTGATGCCACTCTCTTTCAAGCCTGTCACAAAACGTTCAGTCACCTGCGCGTAGCCCTTTGCAGCAGATGCGGGATCACTTGCCACAAGCAGATCAATGCGGATGAGAGATTTTTCCGGAACGGGCAACACATAGAGTTTGATTCCCTTCGCCGCCAATGCTTCATGAAATGCCTTGATCGCAGGTATCGGATTTTTATCACCACTCAACGTGGCGGGGCTGGCCTCAGAACGGAGATGTGCAAGCTCCGATGGCAGGAAGAACCAGCCGGAAGCTGTTAGCAAGCCCGGCGACTTTGGATCTGCCGGGGAAGTAATCAGCGGTGGCAGCGGATTCCCATGGGAGATCAGGGAAGAGAAAATCAGCGCGGCGAGAATCGAGTAGCGAAGCATAAATCAGTCTGAATAACTTGCAATGAACTACGCAAGAATTAACACGGCTAATCAACAAGAGAAAAACTTTCAAGCCAATTGACTGGCTCCAGAGCAAGATCGCCAGCCGGTTCGGAACGTTGGTAACGACCAAACTCTTCTTCAGCTGATGACCAAGATCTCAGTTTCATCTTCACGCGCTGGTTCGGCCGCAATGATGCCAGTGCCGTCAATTTGTGGTCTCGCATCACTAATCCATAAACGAGGGCGCGTGACGACGGTGCTGGACTTCCATCCGCCATCTCAAGCGACTCAAGTAACAAATGCCCGACATACTCTTTATACACTGTGGAGTTCGGATTCGGAACCGTGCCCACCAGCGCGATCATACAAGTCATTTCCTGAGTCTCTTCATCGGCCACTTCAAGATACTTGGTGTTAAATGTTTGCGGTGCAGCCTTGTTCTCACGACACGGAATGATCGGCCATGTTCCCTCGGTGATCTGCGATGCCGCAAATTCCCACACCACGACTTTTTTCCCAGCGAGGCGATCTCGCCCTGCATTCAGCTCCCGCGCTAGCAATGCGCGCGTGGCATGTGCGCCGTCGCCATTGCGCAGGATGGCATCGACGGGCTGACCCAATGCTGCACCAAGCTGCTCGGTAAACCCCGCATTTTCTCCCCAGCCCATCCCTTCGAGACTAAAGATATTGCAGAAACTATCGCCCAAAACGAGGATCGGCGAGTTACGATCCGAGAGCCACCTCGAGCCATCAGCGTGGCGCACGATGGAGATTTCTACGCTTTCCATCATTGGCTCACTGATCCGATCAGGTAGCCTCAGCATCCGCAACAAGTCACCGGAGTTGCGTATTGTCTTTTGGGTTTCGTTCGCAACCACAGTTCCCGTGCTGGCAAGTTGCATTTCCTCGAGATATGCACCAAGCCCCTCAGCTGCGCGTTTCATCCCCAACGGATTCCAGTGACTGTCCGTTTTTAAATACGTGCCATCGGGGTGACTGGCTTTCGCCTCTAGCAAGGCTGAAGAAGAATCGAAAACAAGCACTCCGGCTTCTTCGAGTTGTTTGCGCCAGTTAGGATAGAAGGATGGCATAAGCGGAGGCGATTCCGAAAGATGCCCTGCTCCGAATTTTTCGGAATGAATGGCGAGCTTCGGCCATGCCGGAACGATCACCAATTGAATGCCACGAATGCGCAGATCTTCCGAAAAGGCGAGGATCGCTTTCAACGCCGCCGCGTACCCTGATGCCCCGGCTATATTCTCATCCGGTCTCGTAAGAAAACGATACGAAGGACGATAAAATAGCCAACCTTCTTGGCCCACCATCACATCACCGCCGCCTTCACCCGTCATCAGCAGGGTCGTCTGCACCCACGGTTGAACCGCACGGGAAAACGGCGACTCAGTGCTGACATGATCCTCCGTCCGCTTGATCCAATCACAAGCACCCTGATTCCAATCAAAAACCGATTTTACCCATGGCGAAGCATTCAGAAAACTCGACGATTCACTCTGCTCACTTGTGGTCGGATTCGCTGGTGGGATGCTGGAAAACAAGCGCAGATCAGCCAGGCCGACGACAATGATCAGAATGAAAAAACTAATGATCGCACACCACGCATGCACGGGGTGGACCTCCGTGCGTGCGATTTCCTCCACCGCAATCTTTTCAGACCGACCCATCGGTGGCGGCGTATGTGAAGTGTGAGAATTCTGTGATGAGGTCATGGACTCAGAAAATAAAGTAAATGAACGGGTTATAGCTTTGGCTCGAAAGCATCGCCGCGCCTCCACCAAGCATCACCAGCACTAGGCATAGTTTCCAAGCCGGGAGACGGCGAGTGAACTGCCAAGAGGGAATCCCAAAAAACGCGATAATCAGAGCCAAAAGCAGACTGCCTAACAGATAGGGCGAGTTGATCGCCGCGCCCGTCAGCGACGATGCCGCGCCAAGCTGAGAAAGATCCGGAATAAGATCTCCAAAGAATGCAACACAGCAGGCCAAATCTGGTGATCGGAATGGAATCCACAAAAGCGATACCCCTAAAAATGTGAGGGGAAGTCGCAACCAATGCGGCGGCGCGGGCAGTGACCTACGGCTCCAAAGTCGCTCCATCACCAGCCATAACCCATGCGATCCGCCCCAAATGACAAAATTCCAACTCGCCCCATGCCAAAGACCACCGAGAAGCATCACCATCATCAAGTTCACATAAGTACGCGCATTGCCACTGCGATTGCCGCCCAAAGGAATGTAGAGATAATCTCGCAGCCAAGTGGACAAGCTGATGTGCCAGCGCTGCCAGAATTCCGTGACACTCAGCGAGCGATACGGCGAGTCGAAGTTCTTGATAAACACAAAACCGAACATCAATCCCAGCCCTACCGCCATATCAGAGTAGGCGCTGAAATCGAAGTAGATCTGCATCGAGTAGGCTAACATCCCGCTCCACGCATCTGCCGTGGAACGCACCGCACTTTCATAAACAGTGTCAGCGATCCTGCCGCAAGGATTGGCGAGCAGCACTTTTTTTGATAAACCCAGCGAGAAAAAGGCCATGCCACGCGCAAACTTCGCGGCAGTATGCGAGCGTTCAAACAACTGATCCGCCACATCCTGGTATCGGATAATTGGTCCCGCCACGAGCTGGGGAAAGAGCGCGATGTAGCAGGCAAAATCAGGAAAGCTCCGTAAGGGGCGCGCATGGCCGCGATACACATCGATGGCATAACTCATCGACTGGAATGTATAGAAGCTGATCCCCAGCGGCAGCACCACATGAAAAAAGTGTCCGGAGCTAAGCCCCTCGAAGCCAATTGCCTTAAACAAGCGCGCGATGTTTTCGATGCCGAAGTTGTAATACTTGAAGAATCCGAGAAGCGATAAATTGGAAACAATGCTGGAGATTAGAGCGATTTTTTGCCCTCGGCTGCGCGTCCCGCCTTCTACTAGGGCAAAATAATCGTCCGACTGCATATTTCTCGGATCACCCGCAGCAATCACACGACCCGCTGTGTAGTCAATGATTGTGGAAATAAACATCAGAACCACGAACAGTGGATTCGACCAACCGTAAAAAAGATAACTGAAAACCGTCAGAAGCGGGTGCTTTAACCATTTGGGGCAAACATAATAAGCCACCA
This sequence comes from Akkermansiaceae bacterium, assembly GCA_043747935.1. Lineage (GTDB taxonomy): Bacteria > Verrucomicrobiota > Verrucomicrobiia > Verrucomicrobiales > Akkermansiaceae > Luteolibacter. The sequence goes on along the minus strand of JAYTOE010000168.1, from coordinate 18,164 downwards.
ATACCAACGGTAAAAAGACAAAAATAAAAAAGTGTGAACTGAAAACCATGCCGACAACTACTTAATACCGTATTTAGTGAAGCTTCGGTCAAGCTGTGGAAGTATTGGATTTATCCATAGCTCAGCACCTTTGTCGTTGTAATGAACCCCATCGGAACCCGTGACACCATTTACATATTTGGTCTTCGAGATGATCGTGCCATAATGATGCTTGCGGTTGTTCATAGTGATGATTCTGTTCATTTCCTGTTCTACCCAAGCTGGAAATTTCGCGGAATCGGGTGGAGTAATCCAGATTACCATACGTACCGAGCTCCCCGGCCTTCTCAATGCGCGTGAGAAATCATCGTAAATTACTTCGAGCTTAGGAATCGCTGCGCGCCCCTCCTGCGCAAGAGTGTCAAAATGATTGGTGCCTAACTGGAGAATGACGACTTCGGGGCGGTGCTTTGCGATGAGAGATTCGATCTTCGGCGCGGTCACTCGGGCAGGCGGGCGTCCACCGCGGCCGACTTCTAACCGACGGGTTTGGGGGGTGGTTTCACGATAGCCGCAGGGACTGACAAACGGAGGATTGGCGGCTAGCAAGTGCTCGGGGGAACATCCACATGAACCATAGATAAACACCCGATGCGCCCCCAGATTGGTGTGCAACCATTCCTGCATCCGAGTGCCAAACGGCCCCACGGTCAGCGAGTCCCCGACCACCAACACGCGAGCATTCGTCGTTAGTTGATCTCCAAATGCCGAACTTCCGGTCAAGGAACAGCCCACGACCCAAAAGCTCGCAGCGATCAAGATACAGCGGAAGAGATGTGGCATGGCAAGACGATGAGATATTTTTGGATTCATGGGGTAATCATATTTTCAGTTTTGGTTTTTCTCTTGCTCTCCGAATCGGGATGACGGCTAGCGTCGGTGCTGAGCATGTAGGGAAATAATTCGGGTTTACCCACGGAATCGCGGCGATGTGTTGTTGACCAAATCGCTTTGTCTTCAATCTCCATGACTTCCATTTCGTAAACTTCCCCCACTTTGAGATGAGATAAATCTTGTGGGACGTGTTTGATGTATGCCGGATGAAGCATCAGGAGTTGCTTCTCTGCATATTCTCCCGATTTCACTTCGACCACTTCGTAAAGATAACCGACCAAAAATTCCCCATACGGCGCGAAATCTTCAGGGGGTGGCGTTTGGGTCATCGAAACCAGTTTGACGCGCAAACGAATATTTTCATTCGCCTCAATGCCGGTATCGGTTGGTGCTAGGATAGGAGGGTTGGCCAAATTACTTGCTGCCGCAAGCGTTACTAGGGATGGCAGTTTCGTTAACTCTACGCCTCCCAGATCCTTGGAGATGAGTCGGAATGTGTCGCGCCCCCAATCATTGCAAGCCTGTCCCCAGAAATGCATGCGATCGCGATCTTGCATGGGATAGGGATAACTGGTGATTTCACGACTATCCAACACCGTCGCATAACCGTCCACATTGCGCTTGATCGTATCGAAGACAAATGACTGAACCTCAGGCGTGACATTGCCCGCCTGCGGAGGCGTCACCCAATACCATTTTTTGACGCTGGATGCAGATGTGGTCATGTATTTTACCAACGGGGTCAAGTGCGCGCTGACCACCGCCCCTGATTTCTCATTCACTGATTTTTCATTGCTGAACAAATCGAAGAAATTATTTCCAGACTGAAAAACGATGATATCGGGATTCAACGAACTTAGTAAATCTTCGATTTTAGGAACGGGGTGTGCGGAAGGCTTATGGCCTTTTTTCATCCCATAAATGTCTCTTTCCACTATAACGCCGTCTGCCGTGGACCTCTTTTCCAAATAGCCACAACGCGTCTTCGCATTGGTGTAGGGAGCAGCCTTGAGCCATGAAAGTGGGTTCGTTCCGCAACAAATCACCGTGTGAACTGAACTAACGCCCGGGCACGAACGAAAACATTCATCCAATGTATCGGCGAATCCACTGAGCGCCATGGAGTCGCCGAGAATCATTACTTTTAGCCCATCGGTGGTGGGATTGGCCAACGAAATCGCATTCGCATGGCTTGCAATTTCCACCCCTGTAAATGGCAGTGCGGGAACTTGAGGAACCAACTCTTCTGTCGCGACATCCTCAGGAATAATTATTGCTCTGGGAGGCTCCTGCGCCAGCGCCGAGATAGATACGATGAGAAATGCACAATACCTCAGCATCACTTGACCGATTCTAAGGAATTGTTTCTGGCATGAAGCCCGTTGAAAATGCCAGTGGAGTAGCCGGAGGCGTCTAAAAAGGTGCTGCGGAAAAATAGGAGGGCTTGGTCAGAATTGAAGGGCAGGAAACTGAAAAGCTGAAGGTTAAAATGCTCGCGAGAACTCTTAGATTCGGCGGGATCGATAAATTTCATGGTCATTTCCTCTGCCGATAGCCTAGCTTTCAAGACCGTTTTGCCAAGATTTCTTTCGTCAGATTACGCTCGACGATCCTGCCTTTGGAGCGGGCGAGGATTACGAAAGCTGCGTCTCCGCCAGGAAGCGGTATGTCCCGTTCGCAGCAAGAAGTTCCTCGTGCGTGCCTTGCTCAACGATCTTTCCTTTGGAGAGGACGAGGATGCGGTCGGCGTGGCGGACGGTGGAGAGGCGGTGGGCGATGACGAGGGAGGTGCGATTCGCCATGAGGCGATCGAGGGCTTCGTTGACGAGTCGCTCGGATTCGGAATCGAGGGCGGAGGTGGCTTCGTCGAGGAGGAGGATTTTGGGATCGGCGAGGACGGCGCGGGCGATGGCGATACGCTGGCGCTGGCCGCCGGAGAGTTTCGTGCCGCGTGGGCCGACAAGGGTGGCGTAGCCTTCGGGAAGTTCGGCGATGAAGGCGTGGGCGTTGGCCATGGTGGCGGCGGACTCGATCTCGGCCTGCGAGGATCCTGCTTTGCCGTAGGCGATGTTTTCCGCGATGGTGCCGCCGAAAAGCATGACTTCCTGCGGGACGATGGCGATCTGTGAGCGGAGGCAGGCGAGGGAGATATCAGCGGCGTCGGTGCCATCGAAGAGGAGTTTCCCGGTGGTGGGGTCGTTGAAGCCGAGGATGAGGGAAAAGAGGGTGGATTTCCCTGCACCTGATGGGCCGACGATGGCGGTGCGCTGGCCGGAGGGTAGGGATACGCTTACGTTATCCAACACGGCTACTTCCGGGCGTGAGGCGTAGCGGAAACCGAGATCCTCGAAGGTGATCGCGCCGGAAAGGGTGACATCGGAGCGGCCGGTTTCGCGCTCGCCGGGCATATCGAGGATCTCGCGCAGTCGCTCGGTGGCGCCGGCAGTTTGTTGAAACTGGGAAATGATTTCCGGGAACGATCCGAGCGACGCGCCGACGAAGATTGAGAAGATGATGAAGGCGAAGAAGTTTTCCCACGAGATCCCGCCGGTGGAATACATTCGCGCGCCATACCAGACGACGAAGGCGATCGTGCCGAAGAGCACGAAGATGATGAAGGAAAGGAACGCGCCGCGAGCTTTCGCGCCGCGCAGGGCGACGGAGAGGAAAGAGCTGAGTGAGGTTTCGTAGCGCCCTTGTTCGAAGCCCTCGTTGGTGAAGGCCTTCACATCGGCGATGTTTTGGACGGATTCCTCGATAACCGTGGAGGCGTTGGCGAGGGATTCCTGCGCCGCTTTGGAGTGGCTGCGGACTTTCCTACCGAAAAACGCGACGAGCAACACGACGACCGGGATGCAGCAAAGCATGACGAGCGAGAGTTTCCATGAGGAGATGAAAATGAAGACCAACCCACCGATGAGGATGACCGTCTGCCGAACCGCTTGGGGCACGGTGGAGAGGAGGGTTTCGCGGACGAGAGCGAGATCGGCGGAGACGCGGTTGCTGAGGGAGCCGGCGCGCTGATCCTGGAAGTAGGGGACGGGCAGGCCGAGGAGGTGCTTGAAAAGGTCTTTGCGGAGGTGGTTCAGCGCGGACTCGCCGGAGCGGATGAAGCCCTGCACGCGGAAGTATCCGATCGTGGCCTGGAGGAAAAGAACGGCGACGAGGCTGAGGATGATCTCGTTCGTCCGGGCAAGGATTTCCGCGGGTGGGACGGACTTGCTCAACGAATCGACTGGCGTGCCGATCAGTTCTTTCAGGAAATAGGGGAAGGCGAGCGCGAGACCCGCCGTCAGGAACAGCGCGATCAGCGAGGGGATGAACACCGCTTTCTCACGCAGCAGATAGGAAAGAATCCAACGGTTCGATGAGATGGGAGTTTTTTTCGTTTCAGCCACGGGCATGCCGGATGGGAAACGATGTGGCGTTGCGAGTCAATGGCGGGTCTCACTTACACCTGCGGCGGCGGAGAAGTAGCAGCAGGGCAGGGGCGGTGAGGATCAGGGAGGATGGCTCGGGGATCAGCGAGTTGATCTGGGCGGCGTAGGTGTTGATGTCGGCGAAAAAGGTGAGGTCGGGATCCGAGACTGTGTCGATGGCGAGCATGGTGCCGACAAGTTTCCACTGGAGGCCCTGAAATGCGAAGGCACCGCCACCGGAATCACCACCGGTGCCCTGCGCCTCGCTCATCACCGCAGTGTCATAGTCGGAGTAGAAGCCCACGAAGTCGTTGTCGGCGGGATTCGAGTAGTCGATATTCTCGAGGCTTGTGCTCTCGACGGTGTTGGTTCCCCATTTTTTTCCTCCGCCGAATCCGATCATGGTGATGGGCAGGCTCGGGCTGGCGATGCCAAGAGGGATGGTCGGCAAACTCGGGATTTCCGTAACCAGTTTGAAGAGAACCAGATCGGCTTTGGCTGTGAGGCCGAGACCTGGGAAGGTGGCCGGGTTGTCCAAAACGTAGCTATTGGCAAGGTTTGCCAGATAGTTGATCGAGTTGTGAGTGACGTAGGGGTTGGCAATGTCATCGAAGACATGTTCCGCGGTGAGAACCCATCCGTTGCCGAGATAGACCGAGGAAGCCCCGCCGTTGGTTAAAAGAACGTTTGCCCAGGGTGCTCCGTTGGCAGGAGGTGAGCTTGGGAGGTTTAGGGGATTCGGGTTGGCTACCAAGACCCCGTCGGCCTCATGCGTACAAACAAGGGCAGCGATGCATCCGAATAGGGCTGAGAGGGGTGGTTTCACGGAAAGTTAGAAATGAAGTTGAATGAATATGGCTGGATTTTCTCGCGGGTCAAGTTCCCAGCCGACTTAAGGATTGTCGGTCAACGGGCTCGGGTGTAGAAATTCGGCGATGAAATTCGCACTGCCTGCCTGCGCCTTGGTCTCGTTTTTATTCACCGCTTGCACACCAATGGCCAGCGGGCCGATGGGCGATATGGACGGGGGCGACGACGGATCGGTGGGTGGCATTTCCGAGGTGCCGAATCCCAGCGAAGCGATGGCAAAAAAGAGCGGTAAGCCGCTTTCCCAACTCCAGCGCGGGCATGAGGTCTACATGCTGAACTGCGGCCAGTGCCACGCCTACCAACTCCCGGAGCGGGTTGACATCATGGACTGGGAGGACGTGATGCCGAAGATGATCGGTCATGCCGGTCTGCCTTCATCGGACGAAAAGGCAGTGCTCGATTACGTGATCGCGGTGAAGAAGGAAAAAGGACAGGAATATTAGGAAGTTGTCTAGGACGAGGCTTGCCATTGGGGCGGGCGCGTCGAAACTGTCGCGGTCCATCGCGTGAAGAGTTATTTCCTAAGACGTTTCCTGCTGATCCCCCCGACTTTACTGGGGATCACTTTTCTTGTCTTCGCGATCACAAGATTCGTGCCGGGTGGGCCGATGGATCGGATGCTCCAGCAGGCGGCGGGCAGTGCGGACGGGGGAGGCGCGAAAAAGGCAACGAGCAGCGCGGGTGGCGGTCTCACCGAGGATCAGATGGAGGAGTTGGAGGAGCAGTTTGGCCTCGATAAGGCGATGCCTGTCGCATACCTCCAGTGGCTTGGGGTATTGCCGCGGGAAGTCAGGCTTTCCAAAGGCGAATTCGGCGAGGTGGGCGACGGGAATATCGGTGGCGGCGGAGAGGATCCGGATAACACGGCGACCCTCGTCCTGCGCGGTGATGGACGTCTGGTGGAGGTAAAAAAGAAGGGCGATGCGATCGTCTCCGCGAAGTCCCGGGTGGACGGGAAGGAGATCACAGCGGAGGGCTGGGAAATCCGCTACGAGAGCGTGAAAATGCGCGAGCATAGGTTCAGTGAACGCAGCCCGGAGGGCGCGAAGGTGCCGACCTATGCACCGAGGGCGGTGGCATTCAAAAGCCATTTCAGCGGGCTGCTCCAAGGCGATTTGGGGCGCTCCACGGTTTACAACGATCCTGTCAGCCAAATGATCCTAGATCGCGTTCCGGTGGCCGTGTATTTCGGACTTCTCACCGCGATCATCACCTACGCCGTATGCCTGCCGCTGGGTGTCCTGAAGGCGCTGAAGCACCGGACGTTCATCGATAGTGCCAGCTCTGTGCTCATTTTCATCGGCTACTCGATACCCGGCTTCGCCCTCGGCGCGATCCTCGTTGTCCACCTCGGCGCACGCATGAACCTGTTCCCGCTCTTCGGCCTCACCAGCCCCGACTTCGCGGAAATGGCACCGTGGGATCAGGCGAAGGATATCGCGCACCACACCGTGCTGCCTCTGCTCTGCTACCTCGTTGGCTCCTTCGCGATGCTGACGATGCTGACGAAGAACAACCTGATGGATCAGCTTTCTGCCGATTACGTCCGCACGGCGGTGGCGAAGGGCGTGGGGTTCCGCAAGGCGGTTTTCGGCCACGCGTTCCGGAACTCGATGATCCCCATCGCGACGAGCATGGGTAGCCTCGTGGAGATTTTCATCGGAGGATCGCTCCTGGTGGAGACGGTGTTCGACATCCAAGGCTTCGGCCTGTTGCAGTATCAGGCGGTCATCGCGCGGGACGTGCCGGTGATCATGGGGACGTTGACCGTCGCCGTATTCCTGATGTTGTTGGGGAAAGTGCTGTCCGACGTGATCGTCGCGATGGTGGATCCGAGGATCAAATTCAAATGAACCGCAGATCGATAGGGATTTTTATGCTGATACTCGGGCTGCTCGCGGCCTTCGGAGAATGGTTTGGCATCGACTTCCCGACGGCGCGCTGGTTTTTCGAGACCAGCCGCGACGTGCCTTTGCTGAAGTGGAAATTCGGGGGAGATATGCTAGTCTTGAAATGGTTTGGAAAAAGCATTTTCCATTTCGGGTACTCGTCCTTTGACTTCCTCTGGTTCGGCTGGCTCAGCGCGCTGATCCTTGTGGTCGGCGGGGTCTTGCTCGTCGTCGCCTCGTTCAAGGGCGGTCCTCCAAATCCGGTGACCTTGCGGCGGTTGAGGCGGTTCAGGGAAATCAAGCGCGGCTATTATTCGCTCATCATCCTGCTCGGCTTTGCGGGGTTGGCTGCGCTCGATCAGGTCATCGTCGGCAAGGAGGCGCTCGCTGTCCGATACGACGGTAAATGGGAGTTTCCCGCGTTCAAGCAGACTCCCTTCAAAGGATCCGATTTCGGGATCGAGGGAGAGAGGGCACTGGCACCGGTGGACTACCGGAAGCTGAAGCAGGATTTGAAAAGCGCGACGGGCGGCATGCGGGGGCAAGTGATCATGCCTCTCATTCCCTTTGGTTCGACGAATGACACCCTGGAGCCCCTTTCGAAATCCTTGGTCGAGCGGGAGGGAATCTATTACGAATCCGGAGCGAGAAATCCGTTCTTCGGACTCGCCTCGAAATACCACGATGTGGACGAAGGGCGCGTCCACCTGCGCTTCACACTTCGCGGCGGAAAACTTAGCGGCCCTGTTGACGGCTGGGACGCCACGGGTGAGCGGGTCTATTCCGCCAAGTGGTCGCAAGGTGAGAAGACGAAGGAGAAATACAGCGGGGGAGGCACGCTGGAGGGCTTCCTCGGCATGGACAGCAGCGAACTCCGCGCCATGAAATATCATCCCGCCCCGCCCATGCCCGGAGAGGGACATTGGCTGGGGACGACCTCGCAGGGTTATGATGTGCTCGCCTACCTTTACGGCGGCCTGCAGGTGAACTTCAAGGCTGCTCTCATTTTCCTGCCCATCGTCTATGCGATCGGAATCACGATCGGAATGCTGATGGGCTACCTCGGCGGCTGGTTCGATCTTGTCATGGATCGCATCAGCGAGGTGTTCTCGAACATGCCTTACCTGTTCGTGGTGATCATTTTCTCCAGCATGGTGCCCGTGCAATTCAAGGGGCTGCCCATCATCCTGACGATCCTGATCCTGTTCGGCTGGATGGGTATAACCGCCATGATGAGGACGGCGGCCTACCGCGACAAGGAGCGCGACTACATCGCCGCCGCGCGGGTGCTGGGCGCGGGCACTCCGCGGATCATTTTCCGCCACCTCCTTCCGAACACCGTGGCCATCATCGTGACGCTGGTGCCCTTCACCATGTCCGGCCTCGTCTCGTCCTTGACCGCCCTCGATTACCTCGGATTCGGCCTGCCGCCGGAATACGCGACGTGGGGCCGCCTGCTCAACGACGGCCTCTCGAACCTCTCCGCATCTTGGCTCGTTTCCTCCACGTTCTTAGTCCTAGTTGGGCTGCTGGTGCTGATCACGTTCATCGGCGAGGCCGTCCGTGAGGCTTTCGATCCGAAAAAACACAGCTACTACCGTTGATGCGAAATACCCTCACCATGATCCTGCTGGCGGCGGCCAGCATCACCCTCTTCGGCTGTGGCCAGGAGGAGACGAAGACCGCGCGCACCTCGGGTTTCGAGGATTTCCTTCGCGAATACAATCGCCACATCGTGAGCTGGGTCACGGAGCAACAGGCGGCAACGCAGAAGCATGTCAAAGAGACGGAGGCCAAACTGCTCGTCGCCGAAGGCGGGGAGCGTGAGATATTGGAGCGAAATCTCATCACGCTGAAACGCGAAGAGGAGAAATGGGCTTTCCGGCTCGGACGGGGCGATTATTTCCGTTTCGGGAAACCGGAGGAAATCCCCGCCGACCTCGTCTGGGAGGATGGGCTGGAGCAGGAGGATATCGGCGATGCGCGCGCGAAAAAAGGCGGCACCTTCCGCAACTACATCCCGGGGTTTCCGCCCACGATGCGCCCCTTTGGGGATAATTCAAACAACGGCTTCCGCAGCTATCTTTACGACGACATCGACATGCAGCTTGTAGAGTTGCATCCGAAGACGATGGAGATTTTTCCGGGCATAGCAAATCAGTGGGCGGTTTCCTCCGACGGGCGCACGGTATATTTCCGGATTGATGAAAACGCGCGGTATTCCGACGGCGTCCCGTTAAAGGCGAGTGACTTCCTCTTTGATGCCTACGTGCGGATCTCGGACGACATCGTGAACCCTTACGCGAAGCAATATTACCGCGAGAGCATCGCGGGTTTTGTCGTTTACGACGATCACACGCTCTCGATCTCGCTTCCCGAGGCGCAGATCTACGCGCCGGCATTGGTGGGCTCTGTCACTCCTTCCGCACCGCACTTCTACAAGGATTACGGACCGGATTTTAGCGAGCGTTACCAGTGGAAATTCCCCCCTACCACGGGTGCTTACGAGGTGCTGCCGGGTGGGGTTGTGAAGGGCGTCTCCATCACCCAGACGCGTGTTAAGGACTGGTGGGCGAAGGATCGGAAATTCTATCGAAACCGCTTCAACCCAGATCGTATCGTGCACACCGTGGTGCGCGAGGAGTCGAAGGCCTTCGAACTCTTCCGTGCGGGAGAACTGGACACCTTCTACATCACGCGTCCGGATCTCTGGTATGATAAATCGGAAGCCGATCCCGTCTTCAAGGGCTATATCGAGCGCTACACTTTCTACACTCAATATCCGGCTCTGCCGCGAGGACTCTACATGAATGTTACGAAACCTTTGCTCGATGAGAAGCAAGTCCGTATCGGTATCCAGTACGCGATGAACTGGCAAAAGGTGATCGATGTGATCCACCGTGGAGATTACACGCGCCTCGATGCCTTCAACCAAGGCTACCTCCTGTTCAGCGACCCCTCGATTAAAGCGCACATGTTCTCCGTCTCGAAGGCGCGCGCCGCCTTCCGCGATGCGGGTTTCACCGAAACCGACAGGGACGGCATCCTGCGTCGCCCTGATGGCACGAAGCTTTCCGTAGCGATTTCCTACCAGGCGCTTCCAGCACTCGACCGGATTTTCGCGATCCTGCGCGAGGAGGCGAAGGCCTGCGGCTTTGATCTCCGCCTCGATCCCAGTGAGGCCACCGTGGATTACAAGAAAACGATGCTCAAACAGCATGAGATGACCTTCACCGCATGGGTAATCACCCCGCCGACCCCAGATTTCTACCAGTTCCTGCACTCCTCGAACGCACGCGACGAGCGGGGTAACATCAAGCCGCAGACGAACAATATCTTCGCATGGGGCAGACCCGACACCGATATTTTATGTGAGGCTGCCCGCAATGCGCGGACGGCGGAGGAACTGCGCGACGCTGTCTTCAAGCTCCAACGCATCGTCCACGACGAAGCGATCTTCGTGCCCTCCTACAATGTCGATTTCGTCCGTGTCGGTTCGTGGCGCTGGGTGCGCTGGCCGGATTCCGAGGAAACGCGCTTTTGCCCGCCGGTCATCTATGAGCCGCTTGAAATCCACGTGCTCTGGATCGATGAAGATATGAAAGCGGAGACCCTTGAGGCAAAGCGCTCCGGCAAGACATTCGGCGAGGTGAACCGCATTTTCGACGACTACCGCTATCCCGAGAAGATGAAGCCCGCCGAAGCGGAAGTGCAGGTGGGGGAGTCGGTGGAAGAGCCCGCCGAGGAAATTACCCCGCCGCAGCCAGAACCGCCAACCGAGGACAAGGAGGTCGGGCCATGAGTGAAGTCAAGCTGCTGGAAGTTGACAAGCTGATCACCTCCTTCGAGACGGAGCGTGGGTTACTTCGCGCGGTGGATCAGGTTTCCTTTTCCATCCCGCAGGGGAAAACGGTAGGCATCGTGGGCGAGTCCGGCTGCGGGAAAAGCGTCACCGCGATGTCCATCATGAGGCTTCTGCCGCAGCCGTCGGGCAAGGTGCTGGGCGGCGAGATCCGCTTCAAGGGCGAGGATCTGCTCCACGCCAGCGATAAGCGCATGCGCGAGGTGCGCGGCGGCGAGATCGGCGTGATTTTTCAGGAACCGATGTCCGCGCTCAACCCCGTCCACCGCATCGGCAGGCAGGTGGCGGAGGTATTTCAAATCCACAAGAAGATGTCCAAGAAGGACGCTTGGGATGCCGCCACGGAAATGCTCGCCCTGCTCCGCATCCCCGCGCCCGAGAAGCGGATGATGGATTACCCTCACCACCTTTCCGGCGGCATGCGGCAACGCGTCGTGATCGCGATCGCCCTCGCCTGCCGCCCCTCTCTGCTCATCGCCGACGAGCCGACCACCGCCCTCGACGTCACCGTCCAGGCGCAGATCCTCGATCTTTTGGAAAACCTCCAGAACGACATCGGAATGTCGGTCATGCTCATCACCCACGATCTCGGCGTGATCGCGGAATCCTGCGACGAGGTCGTCGTCATGTATGCCGGTCGGGTGGTGGAGAGTGCACCGGTGGATGAGCTTTTTGGAAATCCGCTGCACGCCTATACGCAGGCGTTGCTGCGCTCGATCCCCACTCTCGATACCCCGCCGAAGTCCGTCCTGCCCACCATCCAAGGCACCGTCGCCGGGCTCGGTGAGCACACGCACGGCTGCCGCTTCTGCCAGCGCATGGGTCGGAAGTCCTCGATGACCCGCGAGCGGCCGAAATTTAAGGAAGTGCAGCCGGGACACTGGCTGGAAATCTGTAAGGAATGTTCGAACCTGTGAGTGAATTCCCGTTATTGACCGCCGAAGACCTGCGGGTGCATTACCCCGTGCGCACCGGCCTGTTCATGAAGCAGACCGGCGCGGTGAAAGCCGTGGACGGCGTTTCCCTCCAACTCGGCATCGGTGAGACGCTCGGCCTCGTCGGCGAGTCGGGTTGCGGAAAATCGACCCTCGGCAAAGCCCTCGTCCGCCTCCTCAACCCCACCTCCGGCAAAATCCTTTTCGAAGGCCGCGACATCACCCACATCAGCCAGGGTCAGCTCCGCCCGTTGCGCCGGGATTTCCAGATGATCTTCCAGGATCCCGCCGAGTCGCTCGACGCGCGGATGAGCGTCCGCTCCCTCGTCGAGGAGCCTTACCGCATTCACGGCATGGGCAACCGCGCCGAGCGGAAAAAATGGGTGGATGACCTCCTCGAAACCGTCGGCCTTTCCGCCTCCTCGGCGGAGAAATACTCCTTCGAGTTCTCCGGCGGTCAGCGCCAGCGCATCGGCATCGCCCGCGCCCTCGCCCTGAAGCCTAAGTGGCTGGTCTGCGACGAACCCGTCTCCGCCCTCGACGTCTCCGTCCAGTCCCAGATCCTCAACCTACTCGTCGATCTCCAGAAAAACTTCGGCCTCTCCTACCTTTTCATCGCCCACGACCTCTCCGTGGTGAAGCACGTCAGTGATCGCGTCGCCGTCATGTATCTCGGGAAAATCGTCGAGCTCGCGGATTCGGAAGCGATCTACCGCAACCCGCGCCACGCCTACACCAAGGCACTCCTCTCCGCTGTCCCCATCGCCGATCCCAAGGTGAAACGGAAAAAAATCCTACTGGAGGGCGATGTCCCTTCGCCCATCGATCCGCCGGAAGGCAGCGCCTTCGGCCACCGCATGAGCCATCCCCGCTACGAGGAAACCATCGGTATGGATCTCTCCCTCCGTGAAATCGCACCCGGCCATTTCGTCGCCGCCGACCCCACCTGCCTTGAGCCGGAGGATTGGGCGAGGGTTTGCGGGTGAGCAACGGCTGCCGTGGCGGCGGATTGCATCCGCCCTGCCTTCAACATGCAACGGCATGACGGATGCAATCCGCCGCCACGGAAAAATCCCCGCCCTCCCACCGCCCGCCTGATCTACGCCCCCATCCCGGGAATAACCCTGATGTACCAACGATTCCCACCTTTCCTACAGCACGACTTCCCTACCGGAAATCACCGCGATGGGGGATACGAATAGGATCTGTTAGCGAAGAAATGGCCACTGGACTCACCAATAAGCTTGCCGGCCAAATCGGCGAATACATGACCTGCGCCGAGCTAGGAAGGCGCGGGCTTATCGCGACAACGTTCACAGGTAACGTTCCAGAATATGACCTTATTGTTTGCGACGCAGCTGCTGCAATCAGCGGAGACGAATCAAAATAGAAAGAAACATTCGGCCTCTCAATGAGGGGTGGCCGTGAAAGGCGCGCGGCGAGCGAATTTCCGGAATCCATAGGGCTTGCAGGGGAGGGGCGACGGGGCCAGAGTCCGCGCATATGTTCGAGCCTGCCTGGAAGAAGAACGCGAAGCTCCTTGCGAAAGGGGCAAAGAAGTTCGTGGATTATAAACGCGACCTGCTGACCGGCGAGAGGCTGGCGGAGATCGAATCGCGCCGGAAGGATCTGCTCAGCGCGGTGAAGGCGAAGGACAAGGCGAAGGTGGATGAGGCGTCGAAGCAGCTCCGCGCGATCTGCGAGAACGCCCTCCCTCGCGAGAAGCCGCAGAGCTGGTGGGAGGAGAACGTGGAGGTGATGTTCGTGGCGATCGTGATCGCGCTGGGGCTGCGCGCCTACTACCTCCAGCCGTTCCGCATCCCGACGGGTTCCATGCAGCCGACGCTGAACGGGATCGTGGGGACTCCGCTGAAAAAGGAGAAGTGGCCGAGCTTTCCCGTGCGCATGGCCCAGTTCGCGCTGAAGGGGAGGAGCTACGTGCATGTGGTGAATGACGAGGATCGGCAGGTGCGGTTAGCGCAAACTCCCGATGGCCTGGTGACGGATGCGAAAGACTTCCAGTGGTTTCACTTTTTCAGCAAATCGAATTTATACAGCTTGAATGAGAAGCCTCTGCGGCTTCCTTCGCCTGCCAATCCGGCCTACGAAGCGGGACTCCGCAAGGCGCTGGACGAGGCCTTGAGCCAGAGTGGTGGCGCACCGACAGTGCTGCTTAAAAAGGGTCAGACGCTGATGGAGGGTTTCATCGATACCGGTGATCTCGTGCTGGTGGACAAGTTCTCCTACCATTTCCGCAAACCGAAGCGCGGGGAGGTGTTCGTGTTCGACACGCTGGGGATCAAGGGGATCCAGGAACACAGCGGCCCGCAGGGCGGGGGATCGCATTACATTAAGCGCCTCGTCGGCGTGCCGGGCGATAAGCTTTCCATCCGCTCCCCCTTCCTGATGGTGGACGGCAAGATCGCGCAGGAACCGGGAATCCAGCGGGTGATCGAGGGCAAGCTGCCTTTCAAGGAGGAGCATAACGGTTATGAGCTGGCCGACGCGAGTTCGAGTCAGCGCCGCTATCTGGTGACTGAGGCCGATGTCCTGAGCCTAAAGGGCAAGGGCGCGAAGCACGGCTTCCGCGAATACGCGGCGATGGGCGACAACACGGGCAACTCGCTGGACTCGCGGTATTGGGGGACGGTGAAGGAATACAACCTCGTCGGCCCGGCGCTTTTCTCACTGTGGCCGATCACCACCGGGCACTGGGGTCTCATCAAGTGATTTCCCGTGTCCACCGCCTCCGAGATCACCCGTAAGGCGAAGTCGAACCTGGCGTTCGCACTCCAGATCCTGCCGAAGGATCGCCGCGACGACATGACCGTATTCTACGCGTTCTGCCGGACGGTGGACGATATGGCGGATGACGTTTCGGTGCCGAAGGCGGCGCGGAGGGCGGCTTTGGGGAAATGGCAGGAGGGCTTGCGGAAAGGTTTTCCGGAAGGCGACGCGTTCGGCGCGGAGGTGGCGGAAATGATGGCGCGGCGCGGGATCCGGGCGGAGTGGCTGCTGGAAGTCATCGAGGGCTGCACGATGGATCTGGAGCCGCGGACTTTTCAGGGCTGGGACGAGCTTTCCCAATACAACTGGAAGGTGGCGGGCGTGGTGGGGCTGGTCTGCACGAGGATTTTCGGCTGCGTCCACGAGGACTCCGACAAATACGCCGCCGCGCTGGGCAACGCCCTCCAGCTCACCAACATCCTCCGCGATGTGGGCGAGGATCTCGCGAAGGGCGGTCGCATCTACCTGCCGGTAAACGACATGATTCGCTTCCAGTATTCCGAACGCGACCTCGTCGGAAAGGTCTATGACGGGCGTTTTCTGGCGCTGATGTCCTACGAGGCGGAGCGGGCGGAGCATCTTTTCGAGGAGGCGGAGAAACTGCTGCCGGAGATCGACCGCCGGGCGCTTGTCCCCGCCCAGATCATGGCGGAAATCTACCGCAATCTGCTGGAGAAAATGCGGGCGGGGAAATTCAAGGTCTTCGATCGGCGTTATTCCGTTTCCAAAGCTCGGAAACTAGCTATCCTCTCGAAACATCTGCTCGCAATGAGGCGGGACGGATGAATAGCCTAACCCTCGGAAAGTCTGAAGCGTATGTTTAAAATAAAATGGATCGTCATGTCGGCCCTGGTTCTCGGATCGGTGGCTTGTGAACCTTTGCCGGTGTATCCCCAAAGCGATGCCCCGCGGCGACAATACCCGCCGCAGGCACCCTACCAAGGTGATCAGCCAGCCCCTTATGGTAACGCTCAATATCCCCGCGATCCCCGGCAGGATCCCAATGTTCCCTACGGCCAGCAGCAGCCTCCCGAAGTGCGTCCGCCGGTCGATATCCAGCCGCCACGCGACCAGTATCCCATCGCCCAACGCACGGACAATCCGAACCGTGTGCTAAGCCCCTATTCGCCTTACAACGTGATCGATGTGGAAGGCTTCCGCTCCGGTCAACTCGCGAAAGACCCTTCCAACGGGAAGATCTTCCGGGTGCCGTAGGCTTCGGGTTTTACCGCGAATGGTCGCGAATACGATCCTAGGATCGGCATAGGTTTATAACCACAGAGACACAGAGATCACAGAGCCAAGATAATAATCCTGATGCTTTGATAATACGCCCTCTGTGCCCTCCGAGTCTCTGTGGTCAAATTTCCAACTTACCTTTCTTCATTCGCGACCATTCGCGGTTATTTCTTCAAAACCATGATCGTCGGTATCGACCTCGGCACCACCCACTCGGCGATCGGGGTGGTGGATTCCGGTTTCCCCATTTTGCTCGCCGATGAGGAGGGGAAACGGATCGTGCCCAGCGTGGTGTGGTTCGGCGCGGACGGGGCGGTGGAGGTCGGGCGCAAGGCGCAGCGGCGTCGCGCGACCGATCCGATGCGGGTGGTCTCCAGCGTGAAAAGGTGGATGGGGCAGGATGTTGTTTTGGAACACATCGGGAAATCGCCCGAGGAGGTGAGCGCGGAGATTTTGAAGGAGCTGAAGCGTATCGCGGAGTGGCGGATCGGTGCGGACGTAACGAAGGCGGTGATCACGGTGCCCGCGTATTTCAACGACGCCCAGCGCGCGGCGACGAAGCGGGCGGGGGAACTCGCAGGCTTCGAGGTCGCTCGCATCATCAACGAACCGACCGCCGCCGCGCTCGCCTACGGACTCGATAAGCTGAAGGATAAGGCGCGGGTGGCGGTTTATGATCTCGGTGGCGGCACCTTCGACCTCACGATCCTTGAGATGGAGGGCGGCGTTTTCCAGGTGCTGGCCACCCACGGCGACACCCGTCTCGGCGGCGATGATGTGGACGCGATGCTTTGCGAGACTCTGCTCGAAGCAGCGGGCGTAGTGCCGGAGGAAATCCGCTGGCGTTTCCTGGAGGAGGCGGAGAAGGCGAAGCGCGCGCTCTCGGATGTTTCGGAAGTGACGGTGCGGATTCCGTTTTACGACGGGAAGAACAGTTTGGAGAAAACGATCACCCGCGAGGATCTCGACTCGATGACGAAGGGTTGGATCGCGAGAACCCTGAAATGTTGCCGTCAGGCGATGCACGACAGCGGGCTCGCGCTCGGGGATCTGGACGCCGTGGTGTTGGTGGGTGGCAGCACGCGGATGCTCGCTGTGCGCGAGGCGGTGGCGGGATTTTTCCAACGCGAGGTCGATGTCACACAGCACCCCGACGAAGCGATTGCTCTCGGTGCGACGATCCAGGCGGGCGTGATGAGCGGCGCGATGCGGAAGATGGTTTTGCTCGATGTCACGCCGCTGAGCCTCGGGATCGAGACCTTCGGCGGGCTGATGAACATCCTCATCCCCCGCAACACCACGATCCCCTGCAAGGCCGGTGAGATGTTCACCAACGCGGCGGATGGTCAGGAGAAAATGGCGATCCGTGTCCTGCAAGGTGAGCGCGAGATGGCGCGCGATAACTGGGAGTTGGGCAAGTTCGAGATCGCGATGGAGAAACTTCCGAAAGGCCAGGCGCGGGTGGGCGTGCAGTTCAAGATCGATGCCGATGGCATCCTGGAAGTGCTGGCGCGCGACACGAAGACCGGCCAGGACACGGTGCTGAACATCGCGAACTCCGCCGTGAACGTGGACGATGCGGCGGTGGAGGAAATGATCGGGGCCTCCGTGGAGCACGCCTTCGAAGATATGTCGGAGAGGATTTTCACTGAGGCGAAACTCAAGGCCGACGAATTGCTGCCCGCCGTGGAGATGATCATGGCGCAGGGCTTCGTGGAGGAGCACGAGCGTAGCGAGATCGAGGCAGCGGTGAGCGAGGTGGAGGCCGCGATCCAATCGGGTGCCGCGAACCCGTTGAAAGCCGCGGTGCAACGGCTCGATGCCGCGACCGAGTCCGCGGCGGCGAGGCTGGTGGAGAAGGCAATGGAAGAGGCTTTGGAAAGGGAGATGGGCGTATGAAGGTGATGCAGATCCTGCCGGAACTGAACGCGGGCGGCGTGGAGCGCGGCACCCTGGAGGTGGCCGATTTTCTGGTGAAACAGGGTCACGAGGCGCTCGTCGTTTCGAACGGCGGCAGGCTTGTTGCCAATCTGGAGGAATCCGGCGCGCGCCACATCTCGATGCCGGTGCACCGTAAGAGCCTTGGTTCACTGTTCCAGGTGAGTCCGTTCCGGAAATTGTTAGAACGGGAGAAACCCGATATCCTCCACATCCGCTCGCGGGTGCCGGGCTGGATCGCCTGGCTCGCGTGGAGAAAAATGGACAAGATCACACGCCCGCGCCTCGTCAGCACCGTCCACGGTTTCTACTCCGTGAACCGCTACTCCGCCGTGATGACCAAGGGCGAGCG